>NZ_SUEO01000024.1:28569-45464 GCF_004962925.1 Mesorhizobium sp.
GGTCGGCTGCTGGAACTGGGCCTTGCCGACCGCACTCATGCGCGCCGTGCCGGGCGGCTCGCCGTCCCGCCGAAAGACCCGAAGCCCGACCCCGCCACCCTGACGCTGAATGCCAATGCGATCGCGGCGTGGTCGCCCAAGCTCGCCAATGCCGTGGAGGAGGTGCTGGACGCAGGCGAATTCCCAGTGGTGCTGGGCGGCGACTGTACGATCGTGCTGGGTCCGATGCTCGCGCTGCGCCGGCGCGGTCGCTACGGCCTGTTCTTTATCGATGGCCACGCTGACTTCTTCCAGCCCGAGGCCGAGCCCAACGGCGAAGGTGCGTCCATGGACCTGGCCTTCGTCACCGGCTACGGGCCGGCGCTGCTGACCGACCTGGAGGGCCGCCGTCCGTTGGTGCGCTCCGAGGACGCTGTCGCCTTCGCATTTCGCGACCATGAAGACCAGGCCGAATTCGGCAGCCAGCCTTTGCCAGCGGAGCTCATGGCCTACGATCTCCACGCGATCCGCCGCCTGGGCGTCGAAGCCGCGGCCCGGGCGGCCGTTGACCACCTGACACGGGCTGAACTCGACGGCTTCTTCATCCATCTTGACGCCGATTGTCTTGACGATACGATCATGCCGGCGGTCGATTTCCGCGTACCGGGCGGGCTGTCGTGGGACGAACTGTCGGCGGCGCTCCGGATCATCCTGGCGAGCAGAAAGGCGGTCGGGCTCGAGGTCGCCATCTACAATCCGCGCCTCGATGTCGACGGCAGTGCCGGCCGTGGCCTTGCTGATGTCCTGGCCGTAGCTCTCGGAACTTCCGCACCCGCTTAAGCGGGCGGCTTTCGAGCAGGAAATGACCGGCGTCGAGGATATGGGCGTCCATCACGATGCTCAACGATATCGCCAAGCATCTCGTCTATGCCGAGAACGGTTCTTCCATCGAAACGGTCATGGTAGCCGGGCAGATCGTCGTCCACGATGGCCGCCTGCAAACGATCGACGAAGCCGCCATACTGGCCGAGATCCGTGAGCTTGTCCCGGCGCACCTCGCCGCGCATGCCGAACTGGAGACACGGAACGCGGTGTTCCACTCCGCCATGGCCGAAATCCATCGGCGCGCCGCATCGAAGGATATCGGCATGAACCGCTATGCCGGAGATTCCGGCGGGTGAGCCTGCGTAGCAGTCCCCATCATTCCGCCGGCGACATGCCTCAAACACCGTCGTTATGATCGGCATGGGGGCTACAGGGCTGGCCCCAGTCGGATCGGGCTGCCGTCGCTGAATCGCGAGACGCGGAACCGATTGAGGTTGTGGCCAACCTCATTCCCCTGGATCAGGTCCGACACGACGCGGCCTATGCCGGGCCCGATGCCGAAGCCGTGGCCGCTCATCCCAGTCGCAACGACGAGGCCTGGAATCTCGGCTACGCGATCGACGACGGGTACCACGTCCGGCATCGCATCGATCATGCCCGCCCAACTCGCCTTCAGCCGCACGTCCTTGAACTGAGGGAAAAGCTCCCTGAACCCGCGCTCGATCGAGCGGAGCCCGGAGGATTCGGGAGCGGGGTTCAGGATGCGCATCCGCTCGAACGGGCTTTCCTGGGTCGCGTCCCACTTGCGCGGCGTCGACCAGGCATCCGGATATCCCTTTGGCGCGGCCGGGAGGTATCGCATGCCCAGGGGATTTGCCCTCAAGGCGGAAACGTATTTGATCGCATGCCGGAATGCGTCCGGGCCGACATAGAGCTGGCTGGCACCGCCCGACGCGAGCGTATAGCCGCCATCCTGCCGCCGCCGGAAGGCGATGTGTTCGTCGGTGGCGGCCCCCGCATGAATCTCGGGCATCGGCTCGGTCGCGGCGACGGTCGACCTGACGCTGAGCTGCGGGATCGAGATGCCATGCGCGCGCAGGAAGAGCGACGTCCACGCGCCGCTGGCGACGAGAACGTTCGAGGCAGCGATGCGGCCCTTCTCGGTCCAGACGCCGCTGACCCGGCCGGCGGAGCGGTCAAGCATCCGCGCCGCGCAATTCTCGATGATCGTGACGCCTTCCCGGGCGGCCAGGCGAGCGATCGCCGGCACGGCAACCCAAGGCTCGGCCCGCATGTCCGACGGAGTCGTCATCCCGCCCCTGTAGCGCCGCGACATGGCGGGGATCAGGTCCGCGACGTCATTCGGGTCGAGGAGGCGTGTGTCGACATCGTGTGCGCCGGCGATCCGCACGAACTCAGAAAACGCGGCCATCTCCGTGTCGGTGCGCGCAAGGTATGTGATACCGGTCTGCCTCAGGCCGATCTCCTCGCCGCATTCCTCAGCAAGTTGCCGCCAGAGGCGGCGCGCTTCGATCATGATCGGCAGTTCGTCGGCGTCGCGGCCCTGCTGCCGGATCCAACCCCAGTTGCGCGATGACTGCTCGGCCGCGATGCGGCCCTTCTCGACAAGCGTGACCGAGATGTTCCGTCGCGCCAGAAACAGCGCCGTCATCACGCCGATGATGCCGCCGCCAACGATCACGACGTCGGATGTCTTCGGCAGCAGCGCCTGAAACTGCACCGGAGTGGCTTCGCTGAACGGGAAGGTTGTCAATGGCAGCCTGTCTTTCTCTTGGTCACATCGCCTCATCCGCACACTTTTGCGGGTAGAATCGGTCGGCAAGACATAGCAGATGATCGCATTCAGCTGTTTTCCAGAAAGACCGCCAACGTTTTCCGAAAATGTCCGGATGCCCACCGGGATCAGTTCGTGGCGGAAGTCGTATTCGGGAGTATGGACTAGTGGCCAGTCGGGGCCGGACCCGAGAAAAAGCATCGCGGCCTTTGCGCCGCTCAGACCGAACTGCCCGAAATCCTCAGCTTGTGGTCGTGCCGCCCAATACCTGCTCGCCCCAAGCCGTTGGCGAGGATAGCCGTCGCCTCGGGCTCATTGATGGAAGCAGCGAAGACGTCGGCCAGAGTCCGTGGTGATTGCGCTTGGTCCTCTTGGCGTTCTGGGCCATCCAAGCTCGACTTTCCAAACGACCGTCTTTTACCGCAGTCGTAACCGGGTGGATCTAGAGAAGCGCGATCACCCGAGTCGGCCCGCCCGTCGCGCCCTTCACCTTCGGAATCCCGAGGAAGAGACGCGCTCCGACTTCAGGAATCGCGTCTAGATTTGCAAGGCACTCGACGCCCCAGCGACCGCTTCCAAGCCATTCGTAGTGGACGGGAAACGCCCCGGCCGAGTTAAGCCCCGTGTCGAGGGAGAGGGTGTCGACTCCAATGCCCTTAACATTTCGCTCGCCTATCAGGAATTGCGCACTCTCGACGTGAAAGCCGGGGGTATGATTTCTCTTCTCGCCGTCATTGCCGGTGAACTTTGGATCGTCCACAAGCTTGTGCCATCCGGAATTCATCACCACGCAGCATCCCTCCGGAAGAGGCCCGTTCTTTGCCTCCCACGCCTTGATATCGTCCGGGGTGAGAGATGTGTCCGCATTCTCGGCCGCCCGCGAAGCAATATTGATGACCGCGACAGGCACGATCAGGTCGGAGATGGGAATCAGATCGGCCGTCAAACCATCGGCAGAAAAATGGATGGGCGCGTCCATATGGGTGCCACTGTGTTCGACGATCGTCCAGCGGTTCAGGTTCACCTTGTCCTTTGAGAAGGTGACCAAATGTTCGACGGTGAACCATTTCTCGCCGCTAAAGGTCGGAAACCCTTCATAGAGCGCGTGCGAAAGGTCGACCGTCTCGGTGAAGCTCGTTGGAGCGGCCTGGGCTTGTGGCGTACCAGGAAACGCCGCCGCGGCGGCGCCGAGGCCCAAAGTGAAGCCGGTTTTGAGAAGACCTCTACGTGTGGCTTTCTCACAGATTGAATGCAGGCATCCCGGAGGGCACATGTTTTTTCCTTCCCATTGGCGATCTTAACGAGACGATTGTCGTACTATCCAGTTAGTATATTCCCGCTACGGATTTCACGCCTTGCGTGTGGCCTTACCTAACCTTCCATCAGTTGCTTCAGCGAATTGACCGCGGTGGCGTATCCTCGCGGCCCCAAACCGGCGATGACCGCCGTCGCCACCATCGAGACGAGCGATTTGTGATAGATTTCCTCGCGTCGGTGGATGTTGGAAATGTGGAGCTCAATGATCGGTCCAGGAAACATCTTGAGTGCGTCGAGGATGGCAATCGAGGTGAACGAGAAGCCCGCCGGGTTGATGATGATGCCGGCGCCCTGGTCGATCGCCTCGTGGATCCAGCCGACGATCTCGCCCTCGAAATTCGACTGGTGAAAGCGGACTGAAAGCCCGTCTGCGGCCTTCCGGCACATCGTCTCGATCTCGGCAAGCGTCGTCGTCCCGTAGATTTCCGGCTCGCGGCTGCCCAGGCGATTGAGGTTTGGGCCGTTGAGAACGAAGATCGGCTTGGTCATGGTCCTATCCTTGATAGCCCAGCAGGCGCGGCAGCCACAGCACCAGCGATGGGAAGAAGGTGATCAGCATCAGGGCGGCAATCATGGCGTAGAGAAACGGCATTACCTCGTGCACCAGGTCGCGCAGCGGCACCTCTGCGATGCGGGTCATGATGAACAGCAGCAACCCGTAGGGTGGGGTGACGAGCCCGAGCATGATGTTGACGACGACCATTACGCCGAAATGCACCATGTCGACGCCGAGCGCCTTCGCCGTCGGAATCAGCACCGGCACGATTACCAGCAGAATAGTCGTCCCCTCCAGCACGCAGCCCAGGATCAGCAGCAGGATGTTGACGAGGATCAGGAATCCCATCGGCGAAAGATCCCAGGACTGCAGGATCACCGACAGGGACTGCGGAATATTCTCAACCGTGACAACGTAGTTGAACACCAGGGCGCCGGCGATGAGCATGCCGATCGAGGCCGTGGTGCGGGCGCTGTTGAGAAGCGCATGGTAGAGCTGACCCGGCGTCACGCTGCGATAGATCGCGACCGAGATGAGCAGCGCGTAGCCGGCGGCGACCGCCGCAGCCTCGGTCGGGGTCATCACGCCGCCCCTTATGCCGACGAGCAAAACGACCGGCAGCATCAGCGCCGGAAATGCGCGCAAGGTGATCCCCGGAAATTCCCTGAGCGGCACCGGCTTCTCGACCGGAAAGTTCTTCCGGCGCGCGTCGATGGCGACGATAATCATCTGCGACAGGGCGAGAAGAAGGCCCGGCACGATACCCGCAATGAAGAGGTAGCCGATGGATGCATCCGAGATCAGCGCATAGATGACCAGCGGAATTGACGGAGGAATGATCGGGCCGATGACGGAGGTGACGGCCGTCAGCGCAGCGGCATAGCTCGCCGGGTACTTGCCATCCGTGGTCATGAGTTTCTGCATCATCTTGCCGGTGCCCGCGGCGTCGGCGATGGCCGAGCCGGACATGCCGGCGAAGATGATCGACTGCAGCACGTTGACCTGCGCCAGGCCGCCGCGGAAACGGCCGACGACGGCGTTGCAGAATTGCAGCAGCCGGTCGGTCATTGTTCCGGCGTTCATCAACTCCGCAGCGAGAATGAACATCGGTACGGCAAGCAGAATGTAGCTCGTGTAGAGCCCGTTGAGGAGCTGCTCGGCGGACGTGCCCATGTCGAGCCCTGCAAGCCAGAGATAGAGGATCGACCCGGCGATCATCGAGTGACCGATCGGCAGGCCGAGCAAGGCCAGCGCCGTGATCGCAACGACTGACAGCGAAAAGGGGCTCGCGAGATTCATACGCCGGAGCTCGCTTTCGTAGGGTCAAATTCCGCCGGTGCTTCGCCGCGCAGAGCACGCCACGCAAGCCACAGGTAGCGGGCGATCACGGCGACCACGAAGACGAGATAGATCGAGAACAGCCAGTCGAAGCGTATCTTGAGGTAGGCGGTGCTCTCGACCTTCATGAAGGTCACGTAGTCGAAGACGGCCGGAAAGGACCAGCCGTAGAGCGCGATGAGAGCGATTGCGAAGGCGAGCGTCATCGCTCGCCTTATGTCCGGACCGACTGCGGCGTAGAGGAGATCAAAACGGATTTCCTCTTCCTCACGAACGACGAATGCTGCACCGAACAGCACAACCCAAATCCAGAGTACGACGGTGAGCTCGTTGCTCCAGCCGGTCGGCCAGTTGAGAAGGTAGCGAAAAGCAACCTGGAGCAGAAACGCGGCGAACATGGCGCCGATTGCGATGGCGATGGCGTTCTCGGCGCGCCGGTAGAGCCAGCCGCCGACCTTTCTCAATCCCTGGTTCATCATGCCTCCCTGGCGGGCGTCCGGCTAAACGAGTTGAGGCCAGCCGGTCACAAGCGGACCGGCCGGCGAGTTCGTCGCGTCAAAGCGCGTTGATCTTGTCGACCATCCCGGCCGGCCATTCCTTGGCCAGGTCGGAGGCAAGATATCGCTCCTGCACGTGCTTGCGGAATGCAGCGACGTCGGGCTCGTAGATCTTCAAGCCTTTGCCCTTGAATGTTTCAACGAGTTCCTTCTCGCGCGTCAGGTGTTTTTCTGTCGAGAAGTCGATCGCCTTGTCCGCCGCGGCCTGGACCTTTGCCTGCTTCTCGGCCCCCATCTCGTCCCACACCTTTTTCGAGATGCTGAGAAGGTCGAAACCGACAAGATGCGAGGTCAGCACGATCTGCGACATGACCTCGTAGAATTTCATGTTCTCGACGTTGGGCAGAGGGTTGTCCTGCCCATCGATCGCTCCTGTCTGCAGGCCGGTATAGACCTCGGCGTAGGCCATTGGCGTAGGATCCGCGCCGAGCGCCTGGCCGAGGAATTGCCAGGCGTCGCCACCCGGCATGCGCAGCTTGATGCCGGCCATGTCGGCGGGGGTCTTGATTTCCTTATCGGGCTTCAGGCCGACCTGACGCAGGCCGAAATAAGTGGGGCCGAGCACCCTCACGCCTAGCTGGTCCTCGGTCATCTTCTTCAGCTCAGCACCGGCGTCGCTGGCAAAGAACGCCTTCAGGTGCGCGGCGTCACGGAACAGGTAGCCGGCGGTGACGATAGACCAGGCCGGAATCTGCTTGGAGATGTCCTGCGGGGCGATGTTGCCCATTTCGAGGTTGCCGCGCTCGATGGCGACAAGTTCGGTGCCCTGCTTGAACAGGTTGCCGCCGTAATAACCCTCGAAAGCAAAGTCGTCCTTGATGGCGTCGGCGAACATTTTCATCATCTCGGCCCGGATGTCCTGTTCCGAGAACACGGCCGAGAAACGCAGCTTCGGTTTGTCCTGCGCGAAGGCGGGAACGGCGGCCCCGGCCGCCAGTGCGCCGGCAGCGACCATAAACATGCGTCGGTTCATTTCAGCTTTCATGTCGATTTCCTCCCAGTGGTCTTCATGCGGTTATAGCGTCATTGCCTTCATGCGGCGGCCTCGAAGTGATCTGCCATGGCGCGGCGGTCGGCCTTGCGCCCGGTGAAGAGTTCAAACGCGCGGACGGCCTGGTAGATCGCCATGCCGATGCCCGGCAGCGTTCTGCAGCCGATCGCACGGGCCGCGACCAACAGCTCTGTTTCGGTCGGAAAATAGATTATGTCGGCGACCCATTTTTCGGCTGTCAGAAGAGCCGTGTCGAACGGTGTTCCGGGGTATTTCGCCATGCCCACCGGGGTCGTGTTGACGATGCCGTTTGCCATGCGCACCGCTGCAGCCGGGTCCGGCCACGTCTCGACGCGACCGTCGAACAAGGCGCCCATGCGCGCGGCAAGATCCGAGGCGCGACTGGGCTGGCTGTCGACGACGAACAGCCGGCCAACGCCCATTTCCATCAGCGCATTGGCGACGGCGGCGCCTGCTCCGCCGGCGCCGAACATCGCAACACTGCCCATAGATGCGCCTGTCATCGCTTCGCGAAAGCTCTCCGCGAAACCCCAGCCGTCGGTGTTGTGGCCTTCCTTGCGTCCGCCGGCGAACACGACCGTATTCACCGCGCCTATCGCGCGCGCTTCGGGCGACAACGCATCCAGGACGGGAATAACAGCCTGTTTAAACGGATGAGTGACGTTGAGGCCCTGAAAGCCCGCAATTTGCGCCGCCGCGATCAAGTCGCCGATCGCCGCGTCCGGAAATCCCAGCCTGTCGAAATCGAGCAAAAGGTACGAATAGCCGATGCCAAGGCGCCGGGCTTCACGCTCGTGCATGCCGGGAGTGCGCGAGGATTGAATGCCGCGTCCGACCAGGCCAATCACGACCTTTTCGCTGTCGCCGCTGGCGGCACCCTTATGCTCGTCCGCAAGACGGCAAAGGAGGTCGACAAGGCTGTCGCCCATCTCCCGAGATTCCTCCCTGTGCGGGCCGCCTTCTGGCCCATGCGCGGCAATTCTTGGATCGCCCTTGTGTTCGCGACAGACGCGCCGGTAAATAAGTTCGTCGCGATTTGCGAATGATGTACTAACTGGTTAGTTTAGTCAATTGCCGGCAGATGCCGGGGCGGGAACTCAAACTGCATGGCCGTTATCAAGAAAGAACGAAAGCCGAAGCCGGAAACGAGCACGACGCGTGTCCAGGACCCTGAGGGCACGCGACGCAACATCCTGGAGATCGCCTCCAAGGAGTTTGCCCTGAACGGCTTATCGGGCGCGCGCATAGACGAGATTGCGGCGCGTACACGCTTCAGCAAGCGCATGATCTACTACTACTTCGGCGATAAAGAGGGCCTCTACCTGCGCGCGCTCGAGAACTCATATCGCCAAGTGCGCGAGGGCGAGGCCCAACTTGATATTGAAGGTTTGCCCCCCGTGGCGGCATTGACACGCCTGGTGGAGTTCACGTTCGACCACCATCACCGACACGAGGAATTCATCCGCATGGTGATGATCGAGAACATCCATCACGGCCAATACCTCGAACAATCGGATGCGATCCGCGAACTGAACGTGACTGCGATCGACCATATCTCTCGCATCTATTCACGCGGTGTCGAAGAGGGAGTCTTCCGGCCGGGGCTCGACGCGGTCGAACTCCATTGGCAGGTAAGCGCGCTGTGCTTCTTCAACGTTTCCAATCGCGCCACCTTTTCGATGATTTTCGGACGCGACTTCGGCGCGCCGGCACAACTCGAGCGGCTCAAACGCAACAGCGTGGAGATGCTGTTGCGTTTTGTCGCGAAGGACGAAGCTCCCGCAGAACGCTGAGCGCGCCGAAACTTGCCGTGCTGCCAGCGTTACCTTAATTATGTACGAACTGGTTCGTTCATAACGGTCAGGGAGGAGGCGCGTTTGAAGACTTCGATCGCGACGGTGTCGATCGCCGGTGACCTGGCGGAGAAATTCGCGGCAATTTCCGCCGCGGGCTTCGACGGTGTTGAAATCTTCGAGAACGATTTCCTAGCCTTTGATGGCTCACCGCGCGACGTCGGCCGAATGGCTGATGACACAGGTCTGACCATAACGCTCTTCCAGCCCTTCAGGGACTTCGAGGGTTTGCCGGAGCCCCAGCGCAACCGCGCCTTCGATCGTGCCGAGCGCAAGTTCGACGTCATGCAGGAACTCGGCACCGACCTGATGCTGGTATGCTCGTCGGTGTCGCCGGTCTCGCTTGGCGGGATCGACCGGGCGGCCATGGACTTTCACGAGCTTGGCGAGCGCGCCGCCAAGCGCGGCCTGCGCGTCGGCTACGAGGCATTGGCCTGGGGGCGTCACGTCAACGACCATCGCGATGCGTGGGAAATCGTGCGCAGGACTGGGCATCCGAACATCGGGCTGGTTCTGGATTCTTTCCACACGCTAGCCCGCAGGATTGAACTCAGCTCCATCCGTTCGATACCCGCTGACAAGATCTTCATTGTCCAACTCGCCGACGCGCCGCTGATCGAAATGGACTTGCTCTATTGGAGCCGGCACTTCCGCAACATGCCAGGCGAAGGCGATCTGCCGGTGCGACAGTTCATGCAGGCGGTCGCGGCAACCGGTTATGACGGCTATCTCTCGCTCGAGATTTTCAACGACCAGTTCCGGGGCGGGTCGGCAAAGGCGATCTCCGTTGACGGACGGCGTTCGCTCGTATGGTTGATGGATCAGGTTCGGCGTGAAGAACCGGCACTCGACATGGCTATCCCGCCCATGCCCGACCGCATCGGGGTCAGAGGAGTCGAGTTCATCGAGTTCGCGGCCGATCGCCAGGACGCCGGACAGCTTGGATCGCTGTTGCGCATGCTCGGCTTTGTCGAGGCCGGTCGGCACGTCTCGAAGGACGTCACGCTATACCGCCAGGGCGAGATCAATATTGTCATCAATACCGAGCGGCAGGGCTTCGCCCATTCTTCCTTTGTTGTCCATGGCACGTCGGCATATGCGATGGGCCTGAAGGTCGAGGACGCCGTCGCCACGGTTGCGCGCGCCGAGGCGCTGGGCGCGGAGATCTTCCACCAGCGGGTTAGGCCCGGCGAGTTGTCGATCCCGGCGATCCGCGGCGTCGGCGGCGGACTGATCTACTTCCTCGATGCCAAGACCGACCTGGCAAAGGTCTGGGATATAGAGTTTACGCCGGTCATGCCGGCAAGTGCCGGCAATGGCGTCGGCCTCACCCGCATCGATCATGTCGGGCAGACCATGGCACAGGAGGAGATGCCGAGTTGGCTGCTGTTCTATGTCTCGATCTTCAGGACGACCAAGACCCCCATGGTCGACATCGTCGATCCGGCCGGCCTCGTGCGTAGCCAGGTGATCGAAGGTCTGGACAAGCGCTTCCGCCTCACGCTGAACGGCGCCGAGAGCCACCGCACGCTGGCTGGCCATTTCATCGCCGAAACTTTTGGTTCCGGCGTCCAGCATCTGGCACTCGCGACCGATGACATCTTTGCGACGGCGGCGAAGCTGCAGGCCAACGGCTTCGAACCGCTTCAGATATCGATGAACTACTACGACGACGTAGAAGCGCGTTTCGGCTTGGATCCGGAGGTTGCCGATCGGCTACGCTCAGCCAATATCCTTTATGACCGCGACGACAACGGCGAATTTTTCCAGCTCTATGCGCCGACATTCGGAGAGGGGTTCATTATCGAGTTCGTTGAACGGCGCGGCGCGTATGCAGGATATGGTGCGCCGAACGCGCCATTCCGCATCGCCGCGCAAAAACGGTTGATGCGGCCCAAAGGAATGCCAAAGATATGACCGCTATGAACTTTGCTTGCATCAACGGCGCGACGATCCACTATCGGCATCGTCCCGCAGCAGGCAGGCCGACGGTCGTCTTCGCGAACTCGCTCGGCACGGATATGCGCATCTGGAACGAGGTCGAGCGAAGGCTCGCCGACGACTGTACGTTCGTCGCGTTTGACAAGCGCGGACACGGTCTGAGCGAACTGGGTGACGCGCCGCAAACAATCGAGACCCATGTGACGGACCTTGCAGGGTTGCTTGACCATCTTGGCGTAAGGCGCGCGGTGATCTGCGGGCTTTCGATCGGCGGCGTCATTGCGCAATGTCTTTACAAGACGCGGCCGGATTTGATCGAGGGGTTGATCCTTTGCGATACGGCAGCGAAGATCGGCACGGCCGAGATGTGGAACGGGCGCATCAACGCGACGCTGTCGGAGGGCATAGCGAGCTTTGCCGACGACGTGATGCAAAAATGGTTCACGCCGGATTTCCATAAGAATCGCAGCGAGGAACTGGCGGGTTATAAAACGATGCTGACGCGTCAGGATCCGGCCGGCTACGCTGCTGCCTGCGCGGCTATCCGGGACGCCGATTTCACCGCGACGACCGCCGCGATCAAAGTGCCGACACTCTGCATTGTCGGCGATCAGGACGGATCGACGCCGCCTGCACTGGTGGAGGCGCTGGCCCGCTCGATCCCCGCCGCAGGCTTCGAAGTCATCGCCGGTGCGGGCCACATCCCATGCGTCGAGCAGCCGGAAAGGCTCGCCGGGCTGATCCGTGGCTTCCTGAACGACATGCGAAGAGAGCGCAAATGAGCAAGCAACAACACGGCGCCCGACACGTCGAAGGGATGGCAACGCGCCGTTCTGTCCTGGGTGACGCCCATGTCGACCGCGCAGAGGCGGCCAAGACCGAATTCGACATTCCTTTCCAGGAACTGATCACCGAGGCTGCATGGAGCCACGTCTGGTCGCGGCCGAACATCACCAAGCGCGAGCGTTCCATGATCACCATCGCGCTGCTCGCCGCGCTGAAGCAGGATGAAGAGGTTGCGATGCATATCCGCGCCAGCGTCAATACCGGGGCGACGCGCGACGACATACGCGAGGCGCTGCTGCATGTGGCAATCTATGCCGGGGTACCGGCGGCAAATCATGCGATGAAGATCGCCAGGAAGACGTTCGACGAAATGGACTCTCAAGCCGGCAAATCATGACCAGCTCGCGCTTTCCCGCCAACCGCACGCCGGAAATCGGCGCCTTCTTTCAGCGCGACCGCAACTGGCATCCGCCGGCCTTCACGCCAGCCTACAAGACTTCCGTGCTGCGCTCGCCGAAGCGGCCGCTTCTTTCCCTCGACAACACCCTGTCGGAGCTTACGGGGCCGGTCTTCGGCCACAATATTCTCGGTGAACTGGACAATGACCTCATACACAATTTTGCCGGGCCGGGCGAAAGCGCGATCGGGCCGCGCATCCTCGTCTATGGCCGCGTACTCGACGAGCGCGGCATCGGCGTCGCCGGCGCGCTGCTGGAGATATGGCAGGCCAATGCAGGCGGACGCTACCGACACAAGAAGGAAACCTATCTCGCGCCACTCGATCCGAACTTCGGCGGCTGCGGCCGCACCATCACCGGCGAGGATGGCTCCTATTGTTTCCGCACGGTCCAGCCGGGCCCATATCCCTGGCCCAATGGACCCAACGACTGGCGTCCAGCCCACATCCATTTCTCGGTCTTCGGGCACGGCTTCGCTCAGCGCTTGATCACCCAGATGTATTTCGAGGGCGACCCTATGATCTGGAGGTGCCCGATCGTGCGGACCATCAACGACCGCCGCGCTATTGAAGGCCTCACCGCCGCGCTCGACATGGAGGCAACGATACCGATGGATGCGCGGGCATACAAATTCGACATTGTACTGCGCGGCCGCCGCTCGACGCTGTTCGAGAATCGTATTGAGGGCAACTGATGGTCCAGGGTCTCAGCCGGCTGAAGGAAAGCGCCTCGCAAACCGCGGGACCCTACGTCCATATAGGGCTGACACCCAACTTTGCCGGCATCTCGGGCGTCTATGAACGCGACCTTGGCGCCACGATGGTCAACGACAAGACCAAGGGCGAACGCATCAGGGTCAATATCCGGGTGATCGACGGCGCCGACTCGCCGCTGAAAGACGCGCTTGTGGAGATCTGGCAGGCGGACGCCGCCGGCATCTACAATTCGCCCTCGGATCTGCGCGGCTCCGCCGACCCGAATTTTACCGGCTGGGGCCGGCTGCCCACCGACATGACGACGGGCGAATGCATGTTCGAGACCATCAAACCCGGTCGAGTGCCCTTTTTTGACGGCCGCAAGATGGCGCCGCATTTGACGGTCTGGATCGTCGCGCGTGGAATCAACATTGGCCTTCACACCCGCATGTATTTCAGCGATGAGGAAGCGGCCAACGCCGAGGATCCCGTCCTGATGCGCATTGAGCAAAGAGAGCGCGTGTCAACGCTGGTCGCGCCACGCGATGGCGACATCTATAAGTTCGACATTCACCTCCAGGGCATGAACGAGACGGTCTTCTTCGACATATGATCGCAGCATTCGACAATCCGCTCCTGTCCGGGCTTCTCGGTGATGAGAAGATGGCGACGCTGCTCGGCGTCGAGGCCGAACTTGCGACGATGCTGCAATTCGAGAAAGCGCTCGCCGACGCAGAAGGCGCACTCGGTATCGTCCCGGCGGCTGCAGCAAGCGCAATCGGACGCGCCCTCGACAACTTCCAGCCGAATATTTTGGCCCTGAGAGACGCGACGGCGCACGACGGCGTCGTGGTACCGGAGCTCGTGCGGCAGATCAGGCAGGCTGTGGGAGAGCCGCATTCGGAGCATGTGCATTTCGGCGCGACCAGTCAGGACGTGAGCGACACGGCCATGATCCTGCGAATTCGTGGCTGTATCGACCTGTTGGAAGAACGGCTTTCGGCTCTGGTGGTCGCCTTCGCCGATCTCGACCATCGGTTTGGTGGCAGGCCGCTGATGGCCAGGACGCGTATGCAGGCGGCGATCTCGATTTCAGTAGCCGACCGCGTCACAAGCTGGCGCGAACCGCTCGTGCGCCACCACGAGCGGCTTCAATCGATGCGAAGGTCGGTTCTCGTCATCCAGTTCGGCGGCGCCGTCGGGACACTCGAGAAGTTCGCAGACAAGGGAGCCGCCGTCCGTGCCGCGCTGGCCGAGCGGCTGAGCCTCGGCGACGCGCCGCAATGGCACAGCCAGCGCGACCGCATCGCTGAGCTGGCCAACTGGCTGTCGCTTGTGACGGGCGGCCTCGGCAAGTTCGGGCAGGACATTGCGCTGATGGCGCAGGCAGGCGACGAGCTGCAACTGGCGGGCGGCGGTTCATCGTCGGCCATGGCGCACAAGCGCAATCCCATCGATGCCGAGATGCTGGTGACGCTGGCCCGCTATAACGCCGCCCAGCTCTCCGGGATGCATCATGCGCTCGTCCACGAGCAGGAGCGCTCTGGTGCAGCCTGGACGCTTGAATGGTTGATCTTGCCGCAGATGCTCATGGCGGCTGGAGCATCGACCTGTGTCGCGGACAGGCTGCTAAGCAACATTACGGCGATCGGAGCATAGGATAGACGATAAATGGCGTGATTTCCGCCTGTCTCTTCATCCCGCCTCCGCAGTGTCAGACCCGTTCCAGCGCGATGGCGATGCCTTGTCCCACGCCGATGCACATAGTGCAGAGAGACCGCCTGTCGCCGTTCAGACTCAACTCGAGTGCCGCCGTACCGGTGATACGTCCGTCATCCTAGAGCTCCGGAACGATCAGGTCGGCAACGGTGCCGGTCACCAGCAATTCGGCGCCAGTGACGGCCTGCAGATCATCAAGGGACAATACGGGCAGCTTCTCGCGCAGGACGAAGCGACCGCCCTCGATGTCGATCACCGCAAGCGAGGTATAAACGCGCGTCACGCAGCCGACGCCGGTCAGAGGCAGGGTGCAACGCCTCAGAAGCTTCGGCTTGCCGTCTTTCGTCACGTGATCGGTAATCACCGCAACGCGCCTGGCACCGTGGACGAGGTCCATCGCGCCGCCTACCGCCGGCACCCCCTTCGGCCCTGTCGACCAGTTGGCGAGGTCGCCATTCTCGGCCACCTCATAAGCGCCAAGGATCGCCACATCCAGATGGCCGCCCCGCACCATGGCGAAGCTGTCCGCGTGGTGGAAGAACGCGGCGCCAGGCTTCAGCGTCACCGCCTTCTTGCCGGCATTGATTAGATCCCAGTCCTCTTCGCCTTTCGGCGGAGGCTCGCCGAAGTTCAGGATCCCGTTTTCGGTGTGAAAGATCGCCTCGCGGCCGGGCGGCTGGTACTGCGCCACCTTCTCCGGAAAGCCGATGCCGAGATTGACATAGGCGCCGTCGTGAATGTCCTGCGCGGCGCGCCAGGCGATCTGGTTGTTGGTCAGCTTCACAATCATCTCAGGCAATTCCCGGATAGACGGCGTTCGCGCGGTTCAGATCTTCTTCCTGCCGTGGATGGGCGACCGCGACCACCTTCTGGACGAAGATGCCGGGGGTGATGACGATTTCGGGGTCGATCCCTCCAGCCGGCACGATCCGCGTCGCCTGCACGATGGTCTGGGCCGCCGCCATGCACATCAGCGGATTGAAGTTCCGCGCGGCCGCCCGATAGGTGAGATTGCCATGAGTGTCGGCAATCTGCGCCTTCACGAGCGCCACATCGGCCTTCAGCCAGCGTTCCTGCACATAGGACTGCCCGTCAAACTCAGCGACCGGCTTTCCCTTCGCGAGGTCTGTTCCGTAGGACGTCGGTGTATAGAAGGCTGGGATTCCTGCCCCACCCGCACGGATGCGCTCGGCGAGCGTGCCTTGCGGCACCAGCTCCAGCTCGATCTTCGCGGCCAGATAAAGATCGGTGAACACTACCGGTTCAGCAGAGCGCGGGAAGGAGCAGATCAGCTTCTTCACCATCCCGGCCTCGATCAGCGCAGCGAGGCCGACATGGCCGTTGCCCGCGTTGTTGTTGATGATCGTCAGGTTCTTTGGGTGCCCCGCGGCGCGGAAACGGTCGATGAGCGCGTGGATCAACTCGATAGGCGAACCTGCCCCCCCGAAGCCTCCGATCATGACGGTCATGCCGTCTGCGATCCCCGCCACCGCCGTGGCGGGGTCTGCGACTGTCTTGTCCATCCGAGTTCCTCTCAGCTCCGTGGCGCAGAACGCCCATGGCAAAGCGAGGGATAGGCCCGGCCCGGGCTTCCGTCCATTCAGTTTGTGCGATATTATTTTATTTGTTCGTATATCGCACACGCCGAAGCAAAAGCAGCATGACCGTCACCGAACGCGACCTGATGGGCGGCCTCGCCAAGGGCCTGGCTGTGATCGAGACGTTCAGCCCCAACCACCCGCGCCAGTCGATCTCCGAAGTCGCGGCGGCCACCGGGCTGGACCGGGCGACGACACGGCGGTGCCTGCTGACGCTCGCGCATCTCGGCTATGCCGATTATGACGGGAAGTTCTTCACGCTGACCCCGCGCGTGCTGCGGCTGGGCACGGCATGCCTCGCCACCATGCCGCTGCCGCAACTCGTGCAGCCGCTGCTCGACCAGTTGTCCGACGAGATCGGGGAAAGCTCCTCGGTCTCGATCCTCGATGGCGCCGAGATCGTCTATGTCGCCCGCGCGGCGCAGCGAAAGGTAATGTCGATCACGTTGATGCCCGGCTCGCGCTTGCCGGCCTATTGCACCTCGATGGGCCGCGTGCTGCTCGCCGCCCTGCCCGAGGCCGAGGC
>NZ_SUEO01000250.1:0-1434 GCF_004962925.1 Mesorhizobium sp.
GACAAGAACAATGCCGCGCGCAAGGCCGACCTCAAGCGCGACTACGACTCGCTCGGCGAACGCCTCGACCGCCGCGGCATCGCCATCGACGCCATCCGCGGCAAGGTCGAAAAATTCGCCGTGGCGATCCCGTCCTGGGGCGTCGGCACCGGCGGCACCCGCTTTGCCCGCTTTCCCGGCGCCGGTGAGCCGCGCGACATTTTCGACAAGATCGAGGATTGCGCCGTCATCCGGCAGTTGACGCAGGCGACGCCGACCGTCTCGCTGCACATCCCCTGGGACAAGGCCGACCCGAACCGGCTGAAGCAGGCGGCATCCCGCTTCGGCCTCGGCTTCGACGCCATGAACTCCAACACATTCTCCGACGCCACGGACCAGGAGCTTTCCTACAAATTCGGCTCGCTGTCGCATGCCGATGCCGCAACGCGCCGGCAGGCCGTCGAGCACAATCTCGAATGCATCGAGATCGGCAAGACATTGGGCTCCAAGGCGCTGACGGTGTGGATCGGCGACGGCTCGAACTTTCCCGGCCAGGTCAACTTCGCCAAGGCGTTCGAGCGCTATCTCGACGCGATGAAGGAGATCTATGCCGGACTGCCCGACGACTGGAAGCTGTTCACCGAGCACAAGATGTACGAGCCGGCTTTCTATTCGACGGTCGTGCAGGATTGGGGCACCAACTACATCATCGCCAAAGAGCTCGGCGACAAGGCGTTCTGCCTGGTCGACCTCGGCCATCATGCGCCCAACGTCAACATCGAGATGATCGTGTCGCGGCTGATTCAGTTCAAGAAACTCGGCGGCTTCCATTTCAACGATTCGAAATATGGCGACGACGACCTCGACGCCGGCTCCATCGATCCCTACCGGCTGTTCCTCGTCTTCAACGAGCTGGTCGATGCCGAGCTTTCCGGCGCCGAAGGTTTTGATCCGGCTCACATGCTCGATCAGAGCCACAACGTCACCGATCCGATCGAAAGCCTGATGCTGTCGGCGGTCGAGGTGCAGCGCGCCTACGCGCAGGCGCTGCTGGTCGACCGCAAGGCGCTGGAAGGCTGTCAGGATGCCAATGACGCGCTGATGGCGACGCAGACGCTGAAAGCCGCGTACCGCACCGATGTCGAGCCGATCCTCGCCATGGCGCGGCTGAACACAGGCGGCGCCATCGATCCGGTCGCTGCCTACCGGGCGGCCGGCTATCGAGCCAAGGTCGCGGCGGAACGGCCGGCGGTTGCGGGTGGCAGCGGCGGGATTGTTTGATGTCAGGGTTGGACTGAAACGAAAAACCCGCCTGAGGCGGGTCACTGGCGCAAATCAGTATCGTCCCGAAATCACTAGCATAACTGCCGGCACAAAGCAAGAACAAAATTGCCTGTCTTCAGTGTTGGGTCGCGGTTTCATTTGAGCTCTGGGATCCTCACCCCACGAAAGTGG
>NZ_SUEO01000250.1:1470-8406 GCF_004962925.1 Mesorhizobium sp.
CCGGCCGCTTCGCGGCCACCTCTCCCCCGCTTCGCGGGGGCGAGGAACCCAGGTCTTGATAGAAGGTGCGAGCCTCGCCGAATCTTCCCATTAATGTCAGTAGACTCAACCTCTCCAAGCGGCTTTCTTAGGCACATCCAACGCCCCTCGGAGAACGGCCATGCACCACACCCGCCGAACGTTGATCGCTCTCAATCTTTCCATCACCTTGACCTTTGCGCCGCTGGTAGCCGCCTTCGCCGCCTCGCCGCAGCCGGCGAAGGGCGAGCACGGCATGGTGGTGACCGCCCAGCATCTTGCGTCTGAAGTCGGCGTCGAGGTGCTGAAGAAGGGCGGCAATGCCGTCGATGCGGCGGTTGCCGTCGGCTATGCGCTGGCCGTGGTCTATCCGAACGCCGGCAATATCGGCGGTGGCGGCTTCATGACCATCCGCTTCAAGGACGGCCGCTCGACGTTTCTCGATTTCCGCGAGCGCGCGCCGCACGCTTCGACGAAGACCATGTATCTCGACAAGGACGGCAAGCCGGTGAAGGGCGCCAGCCTGGACGGCTATCTTGCGGTCGGCGTGCCGGGCTCGGTGGCGGGCTTCGAGACGGCGCGGGAGAAATACGGCACGCTGACGCGGCAGGACCTGATGGCGCCGGCGATCCGCTATGCCAAGGACGGCTTCGTGCTGGAGCAGGGCGACGTCGCCTCGCTCGAAGGCGGCGCCGAGCGGCTGGCCAAGGACCCGGCGGCCGCTGCCATCTTCCTGAAGCCGGACGGCAAACCTTATGCCATCGGCGAGCGCCTTGTTCAGGCCGATCTCGCTGCCTCGCTCTCGGCCATTTCGGAACAAGGTCGCGATGCTTTCTACAAAGGACCGATCGCCGACGGTATCGTCAAGGCGAGCGCGGAGAAGGGCGGCATTCTGGCCAAGGCGGATTTCGAGAACTACGCGGTCCGCGAACTCGAGCCGGTGACCTGCAACTACCGTGGCTACGAGATCACCTCCTCGCCGCCGCCGAGCTCGGGTGGCGTCATCATCTGCGAGATACTCAACGTGCTGGAAGGCTACCCGCTGTCCTATCTCGGCGCGGATTCCGCCGAAACCGTCAAAGTCATGGTCGAGGCGATGCGCCATGCCTATGTCGATCGCAACTCGGCGCTCGGCGACCCCGACTTCGTCGACAATCCGGTCGAAAAGCTGCTCGACAAGAATTATGCGAAAGAAATCCGCGAAAAGATCGATCCGTTCCGGGCCGGCGTGTCGCAGGAATTGATGCCGAAGGGTTTTGGCGAGAGCCAGGAAACGACGCATTATTCGATCGTCGACAATGACGGCAACGCCGTTGCGGTGACCTATACGCTGAACGGCTCGTTCGGCGCCGGCGTTGTCGCCGACGGCACCGGCATCCTGCTCAACAACGAGATGGACGATTTCACTCAGAAACCGGGCGTGCCCAATCTCTACGGCCTCGTCCAGGGCGAGGCGAATGCGATCGAGCCGAAGAAGACGCCGCTGTCGTCGATGAGCCCGACCATCGTCGCCAAAGACGGCAAGCCGTTCATGGTCATTGGCAGCCCCGGCGGCTCGCGCATCATCACCATCACGCTGGAAGCGATCGTCAATGTCGTCGATCACGGCATGAACATCCAGGAGGCGATCGACGCGCCGCGCATCCACCACCAGTGGCTGCCCGACACGGTCTATGTCGAGCCGTTCGGCCTGTCGCCGGACACCGAAAAACTGCTCGCCGGCATGGGCTACCAGCTCGATGTCACTGAGACGACCTGGGGCCAGGCGGCCGGTATCCTGGTCGGCGGCAAGAGCCTAGCGGAGATCGAAAAGGGCGGCGGCGTCCGCTACAATGGCGCTATCGACAGCCGCGCCGCATCCGGCGAGGCAATCGGATATTGATTTGTTTGGTCAGATGACCAAGGTGACGGTGGACGCAATCAGCATCACCGCCGCCACGCCGACAAACAAGGCATAGATACGCGGCCGGTCGAGCAGAAGCGCATTTCCGGATATCCACGCCGCGGTGGCGCCGCCAAGCGCATAAAGGAAGCCGTTGCGGTGCCCCAAGGCCAGGGATGCGGCCATCAGCCCGCCGATGATGAGGGCGCCGAACACGATGATCACGGCGACCGCGTATTTCTCGAAATCGTTGCTGGCCACACCCGGACCCATTGCGTTCAACGTCGACAGCTCGTCCGGGTCGAAGGGGTTGGCCGACCCATATTCGTCTTGACCGACAGGCTCGCGCATCATTCATTCTCCTTGAAGCGGCAACAAATCATCAAGCCTTGCCGAGCGCAACTGGATCGCGCCGCGTGGAATGCGATCGGCACGGTCTTCAACACTTTCTGGCGGCGGCTTGCTACCGGTTTTTTGGATTTATGTCGGGTCGTCCTGCCGTTCCAGGCGATCTGCCGGCTGGAATCGCCGGTCAGGGGCGTTTCGAACTGAAAGTCCGCCGCTCTGGAAGCGGATTCGAACCGCTGCCCCTGACTGTCGGATCTGACGACGATCGCGCGCAAGCTTCGCGCTCGCAGGGCTTGCTTGACGATATCGGTGGCGGAGATTGAGTCGGTGATGAAGATTGGCCGGCGCCACTTTGGGGGGGCGTTGGGGTAGATTGCCTGATGGGCGCCGGCCAGGCGGAAATCAGGTCCGCCGCAAGGAAATATAGCAGACATGGCGAGGGATGGCAGTGGTGTGATCGCGGAAGGTCGTTCGCGTTTCCCGGATGCGGTGACCCATTATGGGTCAACATGTCTGGCACCTGAATTGCACCGCAGGCAATGCCGGGTAACACCCCGGCATCGTCCCCGAATATGGGGCCTCGCCGCTTCGCAAATGGAGCGGCGGGCCTTTTTGGCCAGCGCGCCAGCTGCGCCATCGGCGCACCCCCGTGAGCGCGGCGCCATCGGATCTCAATCGCAGCGTTTGCTATTCGGCGCGAGCCGGCGGCAGTTCGAACAGGTTGGCGCCATTCTCCTGGCCTCGCTCGACATAGCCGATTATTCGAAACCATTTTGCGACATCCGGTCTCTGGAGCCAGCTGCGCGAGTGAATGGGGAGATTGCCGGCGAGCGCCTGGATATGGCGAATGTGCCGCTTGCAGAAGCGAACGGTCGCGGCGCTGAAGAAATCCTCCTGCGCGGCGAATAGCGTATCAGCAGCGTCGCTATGCTCGTGCCACGCGATGATCGCCACGGTCTTTTCACCCTGGACAAGCGCATGAGCACGGCCTTCTTTCAAATTCATCATCAGATTGTCGTACGCGATCTTGCTGTCCTTGCCGGCCGCGGCGTACTCGTCCGCTATCCGCTTGGACAGATCACGGAAAAGAGCTTCCAGATCTCCAACCGTTGCTGCGCGTGCTCTCATTTCTCCTCCTGAAGCCCAGAGGCAGTTTGCCCTAAGGATGGGGGATCACCAAGCAAATCAATTCCGTCATCTGCTCTGTGCGTGCAAAGATGTTTCGTCGGGCGAGACCAGCCATGTCAGGCGTAGAAAACGCTTCGACGTCGGCGGGAATTCTGCGCGAGATCCCGTGGCGCGACGGGCTGATTTCTGCCAACCGATTACAGCCGAGCCAGGGCATGCACAAGTTGCTGAAATTGCTAAGGAAAATGGTGCCCAGAGGCGGATTCGAACCACCGACACGCGGATTTTCAGTCCGCTGCTCTACCAACTGAGCTATCTGGGCCTGTTCCGGCACGCGGGCAGTTCTGCACACCGGATTTCATGAAAGCGCCGCAGGCGCCCCTTGAAAGCGCGTGGGTTATAGCACGGGAATCCGGCCTGTCCAGCGCTTAAGCGTTGATTTAAAGCGGGAAACCAGCAGTTGTTCGACAGGTCGATTCATGGAGCCTGATCGAGGTCAGCAAACCGTGCCGAACACCCTCATTTGGGAGGTTCGCCGTCCGTTTCGTCCTCGTCGTCGCGGGCCGGAATGACGTAGGCGCCCTTGAGCCAGCGGTTGAGGTCGATGTCCTTGCAGCGCGTCGAGCAGAACGGGTAGGTCTCGCGCGCCGACGGCTTGCCGCATTCGGGGCAAGGCCGCTTGGGGCGCAGCGGTGTCACCTTGTCGTCCGAGCTCATGGTCGCCCCGAACTCATGGCCCTACTGACTGCCAGTTGGCGTGCACCTTGAACCCTTCGCCGGTCAGCAGCGCCACCGTCTCATAGAGCGGCAGGCCGACGACGTTGGTGTAGGAGCCGACAAGCTTGACGACGAAGGCGCCGGCCAGCCCCTGGACGGCATAGCCGCCGGCCTTGCCGCGCCATTCTCCCGAGGCCACATAGGAGTCGATCTCGGCGCGCGGCAGCCGCTTGAAACGCACCCTGGTCTCGACCAGCTGCTGGCGCAGCTTGCCGGCCGGCGTGATCAGGCAGATGCCGGAATAGACCCGGTGCGAACGGCCTGACAGCAGCCCGAGGCAATTGGCGACGTCGTCGAACGTTTCGGCCTTGGGCAGGATGCGCCGGCCGACGGCGACCACCGTGTCGGCGGCCAGCACGAAGCTGGGCGCATAGTCCTCTTCCGTCTGCAGCGAGGCCAGCGCCTTCTCGGCCTTTTCCTTCGACAGGCGCTTGGCCAGCGAGCGCGGATGCTCGGCGCGCAGCGGCGTCTCGTCGACACCGGCCGGCAGCACGCGATCCGGCTCGATGCCGGCCTGCTGCAACAGCTCGATCCGGCGCGGCGAACCCGAGGCAAGCACGAGCTTCTGCAAAATGCTCATCGCGATCCCGGCCGAACTCTGACGATCTTACTTGAAACGGTAGGTGATGCGGCCCTTGGTCAGGTCGTAGGGTGTCATCTCGACCAGGACCTTGTCGCCGGTCAGCACGCGGATGCGGTTCTTGCGCATGCGGCCGGCCGTGTGGGCGATGATCTCGTGTTCGTTTTCAAGCTTCACCCTGAACATCGCGTTGGGCAACAATTCCGTGACGACACCCGGAAACTCGAGGACTTCTTCCTTCGGCATTCGATACCTTTGCTTGGATGGGGATTCCCAGCGCCCCGGCCGGAATTTGGGCGGAACCTATATGATAATCGTGCGCTTGTGAACATGCTTAATCAGCGCGGTTTTTTTGCTTCCGGCGCCAGAAAACGGCCGCCGATCCGCGCCTTTAGCCGTTCGCGCACTTCACGATAGGCGGCCATGATCTGCTCACGGGTGCCGCTCACACCGGTCGGGTCCGGCATTGGCCAGTATTCGACGTCGACGGCAAGCGAGCGGGTAAGCTCGAGCGCGGTGTGATGCGCTTCCGGCGACAGCGTGACGATCAGGTCGAAATAGTCGTCCTCGAGATCGTCCAGTGTCCTCGGGTGTCGTTCACCCAGCGAAAGCCCATCCTCGGCCAGCACGGCGTCGACGAATGGGTCGCGTTCGCCGCCGCGCACCCCGGCCGACGCCACGAAAGTGGTCGCCGGAAGCACCTGGCGCGCCAGCAGTTCGGCCATCGGCGAGCGCACGGCATTCATGCCGCAGACAAACAGGATCGAGCGGGGCAGGATCGAGCGGGGCAGAGGGGCTGGCAGTTCAGCCTCGCCAGTGCAGCACGCAGACCAGCGTGAACAGCCGGCGCGCCGTGTCGAAATCGATGTCGATCTTGCCGGCCAGCCGGTCCATCAATGTCTGTGAGCCCTCATTGTGCAGGCCGCGCCGGCCCATGTCGATGGCCTCGATCTGGCTGGGCGTCGAGGTGCGGATGGCGTCGTAGTAGCTTTCGCAGATCAGGTAATAGTCCTTGACGATGCGCCGTAGCGGCGTCAGCGACAGGATGTGGGTGACGACCGCCGCGCCGTCCTCGCGCGTCACCGCGAAGACCAGGCGGGATTCGGCCAGCGACAGTTTTAGCCGGTAGGGCCCGGCGCCATCGTCATTGATCGGCTGGAAGCGGTTCTCCTCGATGAGGTCGAAGATCGCCACCGCCCGCTCATGCTCGACATCAGGCGTCGAACGGCCGATCGATTCGTCGAGTTCGACATCGACCAGCCTGGCATGGGTTCGATCGTAGTCGGACATGTCAGTTTACATGTTCAGCCGTATGGCGACGGAGCGTCCATGCGCGTCGAGCCCTTCCGCCTTGGCCAGCGCGATGGCCGCCGGCGCTAGCGCCCGCAACTGCTCCGGCCCGAGCTTCAGGATCGAGGTGCGCTTGACAAAATCGAGCACAGAAAGCCCGGATGAGAAGCGCGCCGAGCGCGCCGTCGGCAGCACGTGGTTGGAGCCGCCGACATAGTCGCCGATGGCTTCCGGCGTGTGGCGGCCGAGAAAAACGGCACCTGCATTGCGCATCCGCGCCAGGAAGGCTTCCGGCTCGTCGATGGCAAGCTCGACATGTTCGGCCGCGATGCGGTCGACCAGCGGCAGTGCCGCCTCTACTCGGGGAACGTGAATGACGGCGCCGAAATCGCGCCAGCTCGCCGCCGCCGTCTCGGCTCGCGGCAGGCTTTTCAACTGGCGTTCGACCGCCTGTTCGACCGCCGCGCCAAAGGCGGGATCGTCGGTGATCAGGATCGACTGCGCCGACACGTCATGCTCGGCCTGGGCAAGCAGGTCGGCGGCGATCCAGTCCGGATCGTTGCTGCCGTCGGCAACGACAAGCACTTCCGAAGGCCCGGCGATCATGTCGATGCCGACCGTGCCGAACACCTGGCGCTTGGCCGCGGCGACATAGGCATTGCCGGGGCCGACGATCTTGGCGACCGGCTTTATCGTCTCGGTGCCATAGGCGAGCGCCGCGATCGCCTGCGCGCCGCCGACACGGTAGATCTCGGATACGCCGGCGAGGTCGGCCGCCACCAGCACCAGCGGCGGCACCCCGCCGCCGGAGGCCGGCACAACCATGGCGATGCGCTCGACGCCGGCGACCTTGGCTGGAATGGCGTTCATCAGCACCGAGCTTGGATAGCTCGCCGTGCCGCCCGGCACATAG
>NZ_SUEO01000250.1:8416-8628 GCF_004962925.1 Mesorhizobium sp.
GCGGTCATCCTGCGGCAGTTGCCGCTGGTGATGGGCGCGGATGCGCTCGCGCGCGAATTTCAGCGCTTCGATCGTCTGCGTATCCGCAGCATCGTACGCGTTGGCAATGTCATCCTCGGAGACGGCAATGCCGAGTTTGGTCAGGTCGCCGCCGCCGAATTTTTGCGTGTAGTCGACCAGCGCCGCGTCGCCCTCGGCGCGCACTCGTGCAA
>NZ_SUEO01000251.1 GCF_004962925.1 Mesorhizobium sp.
CTTCGGCGAACCGGTGATGCAGCCCGTCTCCGACGGCTCTGGCCACGACCGTAAGCTGCTGCGCGAGGCTTCGAGACTGCTTGCCGAAGCCGGCTGGAAGCGAGCGGGCAATTTCGTCGTCAATGAGAAGGGCGAGCGACTGCGGGTGGAAATGCTGGCCGAGGATGATGGCCTCGTTCGCATTTTCGCCCCATGGTCCGAGAATATGAAGGCGATCGGGATCGACGCTTCGATCCGGCAGGTCGATTCGACACAATACGAGGCGCGGCAGAGCAACTTCGATTTCGATTTCAACATGCTCGGCTGGTCGATCGGGGCGACGCCGACGGCCGACGGCCTGGAAATCCTCTATGATTCCCGGATGGCGAAAGCGCCGGGGATGCGCAATTATCCCGGTACGGAAAGCAAAGCCGTCGACGCGCTGATCGAGGCAGCCGGCAAGGCGCACAGCCGGATCGAGCTCGTCACGGCGCTCAAAGCGCTCGATCGGGTCTTGCGCGCGCGGCTAGACTGGATTCCAACATATTATCTCGCGAATCACCGAGTCGCCTATTGGGACATGTTCGGCTTTCCCGAGCAGAAGCCCGATTTCGGCTTTCCGGTCGAGGTACTGTGGTGGTTCGACAAGGACAGGGCGATAAAAATTGGCAAAGCCTGAGATTTTCGCTCAAGCAAGGCAGAGAGCCTGATGGGCGCCTATATCCTGCGCCGCATCCTGCTGATGATCCCGACCCTATTCGGCATCATGGCTATCTCCTTCGCCGTCATCCAGTTCGCACCGGGCGGGCCGGTCGAGCAGGTCATTGCCAGGCTGACGAACCAGGGCGGCAGCGACCGCCTCGGCGGCGGCGGTGGCGATGCCGGCGGCAGCAATGTCGATGCGGCCGGCGACGTCGGTTCGAAATATCGCGGCGCGCAAGGGCTCGACCCCGAATTCATCGCCAAGCTGGAAAAGCAATTCGGCTTCGACAAGCCTCCGCTCGAGCGTTTCGGCATGATGCTGTGGAACTACATCCGGTTCGATTTTGGCGACAGCTATTTCCGCGACATTTCAGTGATCGATCTGATCCTGGAGAAGATGCCGGTGTCGATCTCGATCGGGCTGTGGATTACGCTTCTGTCGTACATGATCTCGATCCCGCTCGGCATCCGTAAGGCAGTCAAGGACGGCTCGGCATTCGACGTATGGACCAGCGGCGTCGTCATTGTCGGCTACGCCATTCCGGGCTTCCTGTTCGGCATCTTGCTGATGGTGCTGTTTGCCGGCGGATCGTTCTACGACTGGTTCCCGCTGCGCGGCATCACCTCCGACAATTGGGACCAGCTGTCCTGGCCGGCGCGGATCGCCGACTATTTCTGGCACATGACCTTGCCGCTGACGGCGCTGGTGCTGTCGGCCTTCGCCACCACGACGCTTCTGACCAAGAATTCGTTCCTCGAGGAAATCCGCAAGCAATATGTGGTGACCGCGCGCGCCAAGGGCCTGTCGGAACGGCAGGTGCTCTATGGACACGTCTTCCGCAACGCCATGCTGATCGTCGTCGCCGGCTTTCCGGGCGCCTTCATTTCGGCCTTCTTCACCGGGTCGCTGCTGATCGAGAACATCTTTTCACTCGATGGCCTCGGCCTGCTCGGTTTCAGGTCGGTGGTCGAACGCGACTACCCGGTGGTCTTCGCCAATCTTTACATCTTCTCGCTGCTTGGCCTGATTGTCGGGCTCATGTCCGACCTGATCTACACCTGGGTCGATCCGCGCATCGACTTCGAGCGGAGAGACGTCTGATGGCCGGGGCCGCAGTCGAAACGGCGCCGGACCGGATGGCCCGGCCCTGGCTGTCGCCGCTCAACCAGCGGCGCCTGCAGAACTTCAGGGCCAACCGGCGCGGCTATTGGTCGTTGTGGATTTTCCTCGTGCTTTTCGTGCTGTCGCTGTTTTCCGAATGGATCGCCAACGACAAGCCGGTCATCGTTTCCTACAAGGGCGAGATCCTGTTTCCGGTCCTGGTCGCTTATCCCGAGGAGAAGTTCGGCGGCTTTTATGCGGTCACCGATTATCGCGATCCGGTTATCCAGGACGAGATCAATGCCAATGGCTGGATGATCTGGCCGCCGGTCCGCTACTCCTACCGGACCGTCAACAACGCCATCCCCGAGGCGGCGCCCACCAAGCCGTCCTGGCTCTATGACGCCAAGACACGTTGCAACCAGTATCCGCAAGGTGCCGCCGACCCCAATTGCGTCGTCGGTAACTGGAACTGGCTGGGCACCGACGACCAGGCACGCGATGTGCTGGCGCGCGTCATCTACGGCTTCAGGGTCTCGGTGCTGTTCGGTCTGATCCTTACCGCCGGCTCGGCGCTGATCGGCGTGACGGCCGGCGCATTGCAGGGTTATTTCGGCGGCTGGACCGACCTTCTGTTCCAGCGCTTCATAGAAATCTGGTCGGCGATCCCGGTGCTCTATCTCTTGCTGATCGTCGCCGCCATTCTGCCGCCCGGCTTCTTCATCCTGCTCGGGCTGATGCTGCTGTTCTCCTGGGTGGCGCTGGTCGGCGTGGTGCGGGCCGAGTTCCTGCGCGCCCGCAACTTCGAATATGTCAACGCGGCGCGCGCGCTCGGCGTGTCCAACGGCACCATCATGTTCCGGCATCTGTTGCCCAACGCCATGGTGGCGACGCTGACCTTCCTGCCCTTCCTGCTCAGCGGCTCGATCTCGACGCTGACCTCTCTCGACTATCTTGGCTTCGGCCTGCCGCCCGGCTCGGCCTCGCTGGGCGAGCTCCTGAAGCAGGCGCAGCGCAACCTCAATGCCCCATGGCTGGGCATTTCCGGCTTCGTCGTCATCTCGCTGATGCTGTCGCTGCTGGTCTTCGTCGGCGAGGCGACCCGCGACGCCTTCGATCCGCGCAAGACGTTCAGATGAGCGAAGCTCCTATCCTCTCCGTCCGCGATCTCAGCGTCGCCTTCGCGCAGGAAGGCCGCCAGTCGATGGCGGTCGACCACATCTCCTTCGACATCGCCAAGGGCGAAACGGTGGCGCTGGTCGGCGAATCCGGCTCCGGCAAGTCGGTCACGGCGCTGTCGGTGCTGAAGCTGCTGCCCTATCCGGCCGCCAGCCATCCGTCGGGAAAGATCCTGTTCCAAGGCGCCGACCTGCTCGCCACCGACGAGAAGCAATTGCGCCGCGTGCGCGGCAACAAGATCACCATGATCTTCCAGGAACCGATGACCTCGCTCAATCCGCTGCACACGATCGAGCAGCAGATCGTCGAGGTGCTGACGCTGCACCAGGGCCTGGGCGATCGCCAAGCCAAGGCGCGCACGCTGGAACTGCTCAACGAGGTCGGCATCCGCGAGCCGGAGAAACGGCTCGACGCCTATCCGCACCAGCTTTCCGGCGGTCAGCGCCAGCGCGTCATGATCGCCATGGCGCTGGCCAACGAACCGGAGCTGCTGATCGCCGACGAACCGACGACCGCACTCGACGTCACCGTGCAGGCGCAGATCCTCGAACTGCTTGCGGAGCTGAAGAGCCGCAAGGGCATGTCGATGCTGTTCATCACCCACGATCTCGGCATCGTCAGAAAGATCGCCGACCGGGTCTGCGTGATGACCAAGGGCAAGATCGTCGAGACCGGGCCGACGAAAGATATCTTTGCCAATCCGCAGCATGCCTATACGCGGCATCTGCTTGCCGCCGAACCGAAGGGCAAGCCGCCCGCCGCCAACGCTGCCGCCAAACCAGTTATGACGGGCCAGGACATAAAAGTCTGGTTTCCGATCAAGAAAGGCTTTTTCCGGCGCACCGTCGACAATGTGAAGGCGGTCGACGGCATCGACGTCACCGTGCGCGCCGGCCAGACGCTCGGCGTCGTCGGCGAATCCGGCTCGGGCAAGACGACGCTCGGCCTGGCACTGGCCAGGATGATTTCGTCGACCGGGACCATTCGGTTCAACGGGCGCGACATCAACGAACTGACTTTCAACGCCATGCGGCCGCTGCGGCGCGAGCTGCAGATCGTCTTCCAGGATCCGTTCGGGTCCTTGAGCCCGCGCATGTCGGTCTCCGAGATCATCGAGGAGGGGTTGAAGATCCACGAGCCGAACCTGTCGCCCGATGAGCGTGACAAGCGCATCGTCGATGTGCTCGGGGAAGTCGGGCTCGATCCCGCTACGCGCAATCGCTATCCGCATGAATTTTCCGGCGGCCAGCGCCAGCGCATCGCCATCGCCCGCGCCATGGTGCTCAACCCACGCTTCGTCATGCTGGACGAGCCAACCTCGGCGCTCGACATGAGCGTGCAGGCGCAGGTGGTCGACCTTCTGCGCAGCCTGCAGGCGAAGCACGACCTCGCTTATCTGTTCATCAGCCACGATCTGAAGGTCATCCGCGCGCTTGCCAACGACGTCATCGTCATGCGCAATGGCAGAATCGTCGAGGCCGGCCCATCCGAACAGATTTTCGAACGGCCGCAGACCGACTATACCAAGGCGCTGATCTCGGCCGCGTTCAGGATCGAGACGGCGCCGGTCGGCATCGTCAGCGAGTAGCCTGCACAAAGGGAAGAAAACTCCGGAAATGGAAAAAGGCCGTATCCTGCTTGCCGTCACCGGCTTTCATCCGCAGCGCTGGCGCGAATTGCTGTCGGCGGAACGCGAGGTGGTGCTCGAGCCGGACGGCGCCAGCGATCCCTCGATCACCTATGCGGTGGTGTGGAAGCAGCGGCCGAACCTTCTGTCGTCGCTGCCCAATCTGCGCGCTGTCTTTTCGATCGGCGCCGGCGTCGACCACATCTTGGCCGATCCCACTGTGCCCGACGTGCCGATCGTGAAGGTCGTCGCCGACAACCTGACCCAGTACATGACCGAATATGTCGTCTGGCGGGTGCTCGATCATCACCGCCAGGGCATGCTCTACCGGTCGCAGCAGAAAAGGAAGATCTGGCACGAGCCGCCGCAACGGCCAGCCGACGACATCTCCGTCGGCATCATGGGGCTCGGCACGCTTGGCCGCGCGGCGGCGTCGGTGCTTTTGTCGCTCGGCTTTGCGGTCAATGGCTGGTCGCGCAGCGAACGGCCGATGAAAGGCGTTTCGACCTATGCGGGCGAGGCTGGATTGATCCCCTTCCTCAACGCCACCGATATTCTGGTGGTGCTTTTGCCGCTCACGCCGCGGACGCAAGGCATCGTCAATTACGGCGTGCTGAAGGAGCTGAGGAAACGCAACGGCCTCGGCGGTTCGGTGCTGATCAATGCCGGGCGCGGCCGCCTGCAGAAGGATGCCGACATCGTGCGCGCGCTGGAGGACGGCACGCTGAAGGAAGCCAGCCTCGACGTGTTCGAGGTCGAGCCGCTGCCCAAGACCAGCCCGCTATGGAGCCACCCGAAAGTGTTCGTGACGCCGCACGCGGCGGCGACCTCCGACCCCGTCCATCTGGCGCCGATCATGCTGCGCCAGATGGCCGCCTTCGAGCGCGGCGAGAAGCTCGAGAACCTGGTGGATCGCGACGCGGGGTATTAACCAGGCAGGCCAAGCTTGGTCTGCTTGGCCGGTTTGCCACATTCGCGGCGGGCGATCGAGCGGTTCATGGCGTCGATCCGGCCGCTTGCCTGTTCGACGTCACGCTGGGTCTTGGAACGGACGTCCGGCGTGAACGGGCCGAGGCCCACCCCCGGATCGGAGAAGGACGGCTTGGCATCCCGCGAAAGGCGATATCGCTGCGCCAGCTCGTTTCGTTGCGCCAGCAATTGATCGCAAGGCACGCTATCATATTGCAGCGAGGACTGGACATTCTCATCCTGTCGTTCGGCCACCGAGGCGCCGGCGCAGCCGGCCATCGCCAGGCAAGATGCCAAGACTACCAAGTTCCAGCGCATGGAATGTCCTCCGTATCGATGTCCCGCACTTTCGGGCACGCGAATCGGGCTTTTTCGCAGCCTGCGCCACACATGGCGCAGGTGAACGAAAAAGGACGCCGGACGAGGCTCGAAAACGGAGGTCCCGCCGACCGTTGCCTGTAGGCCGAATCAGCAGTCACTTGCAACAGGCTTCCCGCGCCGGAATTAGCAACTATCTCTAAGCCATGCGCGCCAGCGACCTGCTTCATCCCCGGCCCGAGGGCCTCTATTGCCCACCCGGCGATTTCTTCATCGATCCGGTACGGCCGGTCAACCGGGCGCTGATCACGCACGGCCATTCCGACCATGCCCGTTCCGGCCACCGCTCGGTGCTGGCCACACAACAGACGCTGGACATTATGGGGCTGCGCTACGGCGAGGGTTTTGCCGGGACGACGCAAGCAGCCGCACTCGGCGAGACGACTGCGCTGAACGGCGTCACCGTCACCTTCCATCCGGCCGGCCATGTGCTTGGCTCGGCGCAGATCGAGGTCGTGTATCAGGGCACATGCATCGTCGCGTCGGGCGACTACAAGCGCCAGAGGGACGCGACTTGCGAGCCGTTCGAACCGGTCAAATGCGACGTGTTCATAACCGAGGCGACCTTCGGCCTGCCGGTGTTCCGCCATCCGCCCGACACCGAAGAGATCGCCCGCCTGCTGAAATCGACCGCGCAGTTTCCCGAACGCGCCCATCTGGTCGGCGCCTATGCGCTCGGCAAGGCGCAGCGCGTCATGCGCTTGCTGCGCGATGCCGGCTACGACAGGCCGATCTACATCCACGGCGCGCTGGCCAAGCTCAGCGAGTATTACCAGAGCCAGGGCATCGACCTCGGGACACTGGAGCCGGCGACGGTCGAGAGCGGTGGCAAGGACGATTTCTCCGGCGCCATCGTCGTCGGCCCGCCCTCGGCCTTCGCCGACCGCTGGGCGCGGCGCTTTCCCGATCCGATCTCGTGCTTTGCGTCCGGCTGGATGCGCATCCGCCAGCGCGCCAAGCAGGGCGGCGTCGAGCTGCCGCTGATCATTTCCGACCATTCCGACTGGGACGAACTGACCGCGACGATCAAGGAGACCGGCGCCGAGGAAATCTGGGTGACGCATGGCCGCGAGGAAGCCCTGGTGCGCTGGTGCGAACTCGAAGGCATTGCCGCGCGGCCGCTGCATCTGGTCGGTTATGAAGATGAGGGCGATTGATGCCAAATGCTGATCCATCAATCGCCGGCGTCCCGATCCTTCACACCCCCCTCTGGCCTGCCGGCCATCTCCTCCGCAAGGGGGGAGATTGGCAGCTTCGACGCCGCACTCATTCCCCCAACGTTGGAGATCGGCGAGATCAGCGGCGACATCTGATCTCCCCCCTTGCGGGGGAGATGGCCGGCAGGCCAGAGGGGGGTGGCGTGGAGCGCAAGCTCTCTCGATTGGCCGGGCTCGTTTCACTATGAACCGCTTCGCCGAACTCCTCGATCGCCTGGTCCTGACGCCGTCGCGCAACGGCAAGCTGACGCTGCTGACCGATTATTTCCGCAGCGTCGAGGATCCGAATCGCGGCCTGGCGCTGGCCGCCATCACCGGCGACCTCACCATCGCGGCGGTCAAGCCGGCGATGCTGCGCACGCTGGTCATGGAACGCATGGACCCGGTGCTGTTCGGCTATTCCTACGACTATGTCGGCGATCTGGCGGAGACGGTGTCGCTGGTCTGGCCGCAATCGCCCGCGGATATCGCGAACCATCAGCCGACACTCGCCGATGTCGTCGCAAAGCTGCAGGCGGCGAGCCGTTCCGACGGCCCGAAGGTGCTGGCCCGGCTGCTCGACAGCGCCAGCATCTCGGCGCGCTTCGCCATCATAAAGCTGGTCACCGGCGGTCTGCGCATCGGCGTCTCGGCGCGGCTGGCCAAGCAGGCGCTGGCCGATCTCGGCAAGGTCGACATCGCCGAGATCGAGGAGCTGTGGCATGGGCTGACGCCACCGTATACCGAGCTGTTCGCCTGGCTGGAAGGCAAGGCCGAGAAACCTGAGAAAACGGCGCTGGCGCTGTTCCGGCCGGTGATGCTGTCGACGCCGGTCGGCGACGGCGATCTCGAAAAGCTCGATCCGGCCGAGTACGCCGCCGAGTGGAAATGGGACGGCATCCGCGTCCAGGCGGTTTGCGAAGGCGGTGTGCGCCGGCTCTATTCGCGCACCGGCGACGACGTCTCCGGTGCCTTTCCGGATCTCGCCGACGCAATGGACTTTTCCGCCACTCTCGACGGCGAGCTTTTGGTCGGCGATCCCTTGCAGGCGACAGGCACGTTCTCGGACCTGCAGCAGCGGCTGAACCGCAAAAGCGTGACGCCGAAGATCCAGCAGCAATACCCGGCCTTCATGCGCTGCTACGACGTGCTTCGGATCGGCGACGAGGACTTGCGGCCGCTCTCCTTCCGCGAGCGACGCGGCCGTCTCGAAGCCTTCGTCAGGAGTCTCGACCCGAGCCGCTTCGACCTTTCGCCGCTGGTCCAGTTCACCGACTGGCAGGCGCTGGAGGAATTGCGCCGCAAGCCGCTGCATCCGGTCATCGAAGGCGTGATGCTGAAGCGCTGGGAATCGCCCTATCTCGCCGGCCGGCCGAAAGGCCCATGGTTCAAATGGAAGCGCGATCCGCACACGGTCGACGCCGTGCTGATGTATGCCCAGCGCGGCCACGGCAAGCGCTCGAGCTTTTATTCCGATTACACGTTCGGCGTC
>NZ_SUEO01000252.1:0-7168 GCF_004962925.1 Mesorhizobium sp.
GATTTGGGGCCACGCTCACCAAAGCTCTTTTCCGGCCCAAAGCTTCTGCCTGGACTTGTCGACAGCTTGCCCAGCGCCTCGTCGCGGCTGCCTTCGCGGCGCTTGCGGTTCTTGATCAATCCGCCTTCGCCGATCGGACGGCGTTCGCCGTCGCGGGTGAATTTCGGCCGCTCCGGTTCCTCTTCCCGCACCGCTTCACGCCGCACCGGCTTGTTGGAAAACGGCTTGGTGATCTCGGCGTCGAAATTGGCGCCGGATTCCTCTACCAGGCGTTCGCCGAGCTGGTCACGCAGCACGCGGCCCTTGATCTCCAGCACATGGCCCTCAGGCAGGTCGTCGAGCTGGAACGGTCCGTATGAAATGCGGATCAGCCGTGTCACGTCGAGACCAAGCGAGCCCAGTATGTTCCTGACCTCGCGGTTCTTGCCTTCACGCAGGCCGAGAGTCAGCCAGGCATTGGTGCCTTGCTCGCGGTCGAGCGTCGCCTCGATGGCGCCGTAGAAGACGCCGTCGACGGCGATGCCTTCGCGCAAGCCGGCGAGCGCACTTTCCTCGACCTTGCCGTGGACGCGCACGCGGTAGCGCCTGAGCCAGCCGGTGGCCGGCAATTCGAGCACGCGCGACAGGCCGCCATCATTGGTAAGCAACAGCAGGCCTTCGGTATTGATGTCGAGTCGGCCGATGGTCATCAGCCGCGGCAGGTCGGCCGGCAGCACGTCGAAGACGGTCTTGCGGCCCTCGGGATCACGGTTGGTGGTGACCACGCCGGCCGGCTTGTGGAACAGGAACAGCCGGGTGCGCTCGATCGGCGGGATCTCCATGCCGTCGAGATGGATGATATCGCCGGGCATCACGTTGAAGGCGGGCGAGGATAGCACCCTTCCGTTGACCTTGACGCGGCCGGCTGCGATCAGCTCCTCGGCATCGCGGCGCGAGGCAAGGCCGGCGCGGGCCAGCCGCTTGGCGATGCGCTCGCCAGCCTCTTCCGTCGCCTCGGCGGGACGCGGGCGCGGCTTGAAGCCGCCGCCTGGTGCCCCCTGGGGCCGATCACCGCCAAAATCGCGCTTGGGCCGATCGCCGAAGTCGCGCTTGGGGCGATCACTGAAATCTCCCTTGGGACGGTCAAAGCGCCTTTCGCCACGCTCGCCTTCGGCAGCCGCCGGCCGATCACCGCGCGGCGCGTAGGGCTTACGCGGCCCTTCGCGCTTCTCATAAGGCTTGCCTTCCGGACGCGGCCCTTTGCTGAATGGCCGGTCGCCGCTTTTGAAGTCGCGCTTCGGCCGCTCGCCATCGGCCGCGATCGGCCGGTCGCCGCGCGGCGCGTAGGGCTTGCGCGGACCCTCGCGCTTTTCATAAGGCTTGCCTTCCGGACGCGGCCCCTTGCTGAACGGCCTATCGCTACTTTTGAAGTCGCGCTTCGGCCGCTCGCCGTCAGCCGCCATCGGCCGGTCGCCGCGCGGCGCATAGGGCTTGCGCGGCCCCTCGCGCTTTTCATAAGGCTTGCCTTCCGGGCGCGGCCCCTTGCTGAACGGCCTATCGCCACTTTTGAAGTCGCGCTTCGGCCGCTCGCCATCGGCCGCCATCGGTCGGTCGCCGCGTGGCGCGTAAGGTTTTTTCGCGCCGAGGGACGGCTTACCGCCTTTGCCGGCAGCGGCGTCACGACCGCGCGGGCCTGACGGTTTCGGGCCGTTCTTGCGCGGGCCTTTTTGGCCCGGGAATTTCTTGTTTTTGTCGTCCATGTGGCCTTTGCTCGTTTGGGCGGGTAGATAACAGGATCACGCCTGAGTAGCGAGGAGATAATAGGAATGGAAACCGCTTGAGGCGGCCGGATTTCATGGCGCTGGCGCTGAAAGAGGCCGAAACTGCCGCCTTGCGCGGCGAAGTGCCGGTCGGCGCGGTCATCGCCAGCGGCGATACGGTCGTTGCCAGTGCCGGCAACCGCACCCGCGAGCTTGCCGATCCCACGGCCCATGCCGAAATGCTGGTGATCCGCGAAGCCTGCAGCAAACTGTCGAGCGAGCGGCTCACCGGCCACGATCTCTATGTGACGCTGGAGCCCTGCGCCATGTGCGCCGGCGCCATTTCCTTCGCCAGGCTGCGTCGGCTCTATTTCGGCGCCGCCGACGAGAAGGGCGGCGCTGTGGTCAACGGCGTGCGCTTCTTCGCCTCACCGACCTGCCACCATGTGCCAGATATCTATCCAGGCATGGCCGAGAGCGACGCGGCGCTGCTTCTGAAGGATTTTTTCCGGGAGCGACGCGAACCGTAGCGGCGCCAGCTTTCCCTAGCAGCTTACCACGGCAGCCAGTCGAACATGCCGCCGCTCTTGTTCTTGGCGGCCGCTTCCTTCTTGAGGCGGCGTTCTTTCTTGTACTCGTCCTCGCCGAGGTCTTCTTGCGGCGCGGTGGCGGCAGCGGCGCGGTATTGCACAGGCGGTTCGCTCAGGTATCTGCGGGTGTTCGGGTCACCCTGCTTGCCTTCGGCGAGGCGGCGCTTGACCTCGGCGGCGCGGCCCTTGTCCGAATCCGCCGGAGTCCAGGCCGGCGGATGGCTGGATCCCGACTGCGCCATCGCAGCCTTGATCGCCGTCGGATCCGTCTGGACGTCATCGACGATCTGCGCCTGATAATCCGGGTCGTCCTGATGGAGCGTGGCATCGGCGCGCAGGCGAGCGCGGCGTTGCTCGGGCGATTCGGGCCAATCGGCACTCGCCGTCGCGATACTGTCCTGCGGCGGCGGCAGTTCCTTCTGCCCCGGCGCCGGCTTCACCAGTTCGGGACGCGGCTTGTAGTCGATCCTGTCCTTGTTCTTCGGAATGACTGAAAAAGCGCTGGTGAGATCGCCGGCAAGCTGTGCAGCGGCGGGCTTGTCGGTCCCGTAGGTCGGCGAACCCATGCAGCCGGACAGGGCCAGGCCGGATACGACAAGCGGCGCCAGCAGCGCAACGCGCGCGCAAGTTCTTTCGGTCATGCCAAAAAGTCCCACTCTAGACAGCCTCTCGATCGCACCGGCCAAAAGGTCCGGTCCCCATCGCCCATGCTCTTCCGACGGAAATCCGGCGACAATTTGTCGTCCGGAGTTTCGCGTGTTTACCTCAACCACTCGTTAAGGGCAACGCGCGGGGGCCGATCAGCCGCCCGCCGTGGCATTTGTGCACCGATATGGCGGCTGTGCATGTCGTTATCCCAAAACCGTTTCACACTTTTGGGCGACATGCATCATATACGACCAAGCGACTTCAACTCGTGCAGCACAGCGGCATCCCGGGCCGAAACATCGGGGAATTCCGCGTCGCTGCCGACATCGGCGGTATAGCGCCACGAGCGCGCGCACTTGACCAGGCCCCGGTCCTCGGCCTTCTCGACCACGACGGCGACGCCCTTGACGTCGTCCAGCGTGAAGGCGCCAGAAGGCGCGCTGCCATGCGCAATGACCAGATCGCTGGTGATCGCCATCTCGGCCATGTCGACATCTGATATCGCCGCTTCGAGCGCCGTATCGTCGAGCGTGACGACCGGCACCGCTTCCAGCGACGAGCCGATGACCTTCTGGGCGCGTGCGATCTCCAGCGCGCCGGTGACGACACGGCGAACCTGCCTGACCTTGCGCCATTTTTCCGCCAGAGCCTCGTTCCTCCAATCGGCCGGGATTTGCGGAAACTGGTCGAGATGCACCGAAACGGCATCCGGATGACGGTCGAGCCAGGCTTCCTCCATGGTGAAGGGCAGCATCGGCGCCAGCCATTTCACCAGGCAGTCGAAGAGATGGCGCACCACCTGAACGGAAGCCTTGCGCTTTACGCTGGACGGCGCTTCGCAGTAGAGCGCGTCCTTGCGGATGTCGAAATAGAAGGCCGACAGTTCGACCACCATGAAATCGAGCAGCATGCGGGTGATGCGCTTGAACTCGAAAGCGTCGTAGCCCGCGCGCACGACCTCATCGAGTTCGGAGAGTCGGTGCAGCATCAGCCGCTCCAGCTCCGGCATCTTGTCCAGCGGCACATCCTCGCCATCGTCATGAGCAAGCGTGCCCAGCATCCAGCGGATGGTGTTGCGCAGCTTGCGATAGGCGTCGATGTTGGTCTGCAGCACGTTCTTGCCGAGCCGTTGGTCTTCCCAGTAGTCGGTCGTCACCACCCACAGCCGCAGGATATCGGCGCCCGACTGCTTGATGACGTCCTGCGGCACCACGGTGTTGCCTAGGGACTTCGACATTTTCCGCCCCTCCTCATCCATGGTGAAACCATGGGTGACGACGGTGTCGTAAGGTGCCCTGCCCCTGGTGCCGCAGCTTTCGAGCAGCGAGGAGTGGAACCAGCCGCGATGCTGATCGGAGCCTTCGAGATAGACGTCGGCCGGCCATTTGAGGTCCGGACGATCCTCCAGGGTGAAGGCATGGGTCGAGCCCGAATCGAACCAGACGTCGAGGATGTCCATCACCTGCTGCCATTTCGAGGCATCGTGATTGCCAAGGAAACGCTCCTTGGCGCCGGCTGCAAACCAGGCGTCGGCGCCTTCCTTCTCGAAGGCATCCATGATGCGCTGGTTGACCGCCTCGTCGCGCAGGACGTTGCCGTCGGCATCGGCGAATACAGCGATCGGCACGCCCCAGGCGCGCTGGCGCGACAGCACCCAATCGGGACGCTCCTCGATCATGGCGCGGATGCGGTTCTGGCCGGCGGCCGGCACGAAGCGGGTGTCGTCGATGGCCTTCAAGGCTCGGCTGCGCAGCGTCGTGCCGTCGCCCAGCTCCTTGTCCATATAGACGAACCATTGCGGCGTGTTGCGGAAGATGATCGGCTTCTTCGACCGCCACGAATGCGGGTAGGAATGCTTCAATCGCCCGCGCGCGAACAGCGCGTTGCGCTTGATCAGCTCGTCGATGACCGCCTGGTTGGCATTGCCCTTCTTGCCGTTGTCGTCGATGACGCGCGCCGCTCCGCCCTCGCGGTCCGGGCCGAAGCCAGGCGCGTCCTTGGTGAAGAAGCCGGCATCGTCGACGGTGAAGGGGATAGCGGTATCGACGCCGCGCGGGCGTAGGTCCGACGCAGCATCCATCCAGGCGTCAAAGTCCTCGCGGCCATGGCCCGGCGCGGTGTGGACGAAGCCGGTGCCGGCTTCGTCGGTGACATGGTCGCCGGCGAGCATCGGCACGGGGAATTCGTAGCTGCCATTCAAACCTTTGAAGGGATGAGAAAGCGTGAGGCTTCCAAGCTCTTCGGCCGAAACGCTACGGAGGCGATTCATCGTTACTTTGGCCTTGAGAGCGGACTCTTCCGCCAGCGCGTCGGCAAAGATCAGTCGTTCGCCGGGCTGCGGGCCGAACGCGTTCTCTGCCGCCGTCACCTCGTAGAGGCCGTAGTTGATGCGTGGCGAATAGTTGACGGCGCGGTTACCGGGGATCGTCCACGGCGTCGTCGTCCAGATGACAACGTGGGCCTCCAGCAAGTCCAGTGACGTCTCCGTCAGCTTTGGATCCAAGGCTGGCTGCCCATCTTCGACGTTGGTGACCTGACGAGCGAGGCTGACGACCGGAAACTTCGCCCAAATGGTGTCGCTCTCATAATCCTGATACTCGACCTCGGCCTCGGCTAGCGCGGTGCGCTCGACCACGCTCCACATCACCGGCTTGGAGCCGCGATAGAGCTGGCCCGACATGGCGAATTTCAACAGTTCGCCGGCGATACGCGCCTCGGCATGGAACGCCATCGTCGTATAGGGATTGTCGAAGTCGCCGACGACGCCCAGCCGCTGGAATTCTGCGCCCTGCACCTTGATCCAGTGCGCGGCGAACTCGCGGCATTCCTTGCGGAACTCGTTGACCGGCACCTCGTCCTTGTTCTTGCCCTTGGCGCGGTATTGCTCCTCGATCTTCCATTCGATCGGCAGGCCGTGGCAATCCCAGCCGGGCACATAGTTCGAGTCGTAGCCGCGCATCTGGAACGAGCGGGTGATGACGTCCTTGAGGATCTTGTTCAGCGCGTGGCCGATGTGGATATTGCCGTTGGCGTAGGGCGGCCCGTCATGCAGCACGTATTTTTCGCGGCCGGCGGCGTTTTCGCGCAGCTTGCGGTAAAGATCCATGTCCTGCCAGCGCTTGACCAGCAACGGCTCCTTCTCGGGCAAGCCGGCGCGCATCGGGAAATCCGTCTGCGGCAGGTAAAGCGTCTTGGAATAGTCGATCGTTTCGACGGTGTCGGTCATTGGGGTATCGGTCATTGGTCTGCCATATGCATTGCCCGGCGGCAAAAGAGCCCGGGCGTTGAACTATCATGATCTGGAAAAAGCGCGAGAGGCCGCGCGCAAAATTCCCGGCGGCTCCGGCGGCAGTCAGGCCGCCCGGAACACCGGGCTCGTAATTCGTATCGCAATCGCGAGAAGGCGCGAAAAGCTCGTCATGGCTGGGCTTTTAGCCGAGACGGCCGATATTGAAAAGCCCGAACTCTGATGCTTGCCCTAGATGCGTGTACCAATTGCGTGGAAGACGAACTCAACCGTATCGCCTACGGCATAGTCGCCTGAGCCATGCGGCTGCGCGCAATACACAACCTGCGACATCACATCGAGAAATCAAACCGGTAGGTCGTCGAGACGCCGATCGTGAACTGGTTGCGGTCGCCGCGCTCCTTGACCAGGCTGGAATCGGCCGCCGGGCCCATCAGGCGCGAATATTCGCCGAACAGGCTGGCCGTCATCGGCTCGGTCACCTTCCAGGTCACCGCGCCGCCAAGGCCTGCCGATTTCACCCCGCCGCCTGGATGGTATTCGCTGAGGCCCGAAGCCACAGCTTCCTCGGCGTTGACACCATAATAGGCGTCGAAATAGTCCGACGAGGCGAACGAAACGCGCGGCCCGCCCGAAATCCTGACGTCCGGCGTCACATCATAAAAGGCGTCGGCGGCGATATCGGCGACAAAGCCGCTATGGGCGCGAATGCCGTGCCGCAATTCGGCGCGGGCGCGCAGCCAGTCAAAAGGATAGAATTCGAAGAAGCCGCCGGCCTCGCCGCCCCAGCGCACCGGGTCGAGGCCCTTCAGCTCGTCGGCGTCGCCGCCATCGCGCGAAAACAGGATTTTTCCAGCCAGGCCGGCGCGGAGGCCGCCATCGTCGATCAGCGCCAGCGAGATGTTGTCGTTGCGCGAGGTGAAACGGGCCGCGGGACCCGCCTT
>NZ_SUEO01000252.1:7178-8585 GCF_004962925.1 Mesorhizobium sp.
GCCTTGCCGAGCGAGATGATCGGCGAGGCGCTGAGCAGGTATTTCTTGCTGCCCTCGAAATTCGGCGCGACCATGCCGGTGGCGCCGACCGTCAGATACCAGTCGCCGGACAGCCAGCCCAAGGCACCCTCGCCGGCTCCGGCGGCACCGGGCGCGCCAAGCACGAAAGTGGCCAAGACCACCTGAAACACCCTGACAGAACGCATCGTCACTCCATACGCACGGAACACCGGCAGGAACAACCGGCCTGGCCAAGAGCCATGGCGCCGGTTCGGTAAACTTTGATTTAAATTCGAAACGCTGCCTCGCTTTTCGGCATGCGTCCGGCGCAAGCCGCTCGCTGGACGGGCAAGGCCGTCGGCGCTACCCTCCAATTGGCAAGATGCCAGGCAACTTCGATGGAGATGGCGGCAATGACCCTGCAAGGCGATGTTTTAAAGGATGCGATTGGGCAGACGCAGGCGAAATGGGGGTGGTTCGTCGGGCTCGGCGTGCTGCTGCTGATCCTCGGCGGCATCGCCTTCGGCAATCTGTTCATTGCCACGGTCGCCTCGGTCTACGTCGTCGGCTGGCTGATGCTGATGGCCGGAATCATCGAGATCATGCATGCCTTCGGCGTGAAGACATGGAGCCGGTTCTTCTATTGGCTGCTCAGCGGTCTTCTCTATGCAGTCGCCGGGTTCTTCGCCTTCTATAACCCGTTGCTGGCCTCGGCGGTGCTGACCTTCCTGCTGGCGGTCGCCCTTCTCGCTTCAGGCGCGCTCAGGGCCTGGGTCGGATACAAGCACAGGCCGGCAAAGGGTTGGGGCTGGCTCGTCGCGGCCGGCGTCATCAGCGCGCTGGCGGGCCTGGTCATCGCAATGGGCTGGCCAGTCAACAGCGTATGGGTGCTGGGACTGTTTCTCGCCATCGACCTGATCTTCCAGGGCTGGGCCTTCATTGCCGTCGGCCTGGCGCTGAAGAAATAGGTTCTTGTTTTAGCATGATCTTGTCCGAAAACCGGTTCCCACTTTTTGGGATCATGCTTTAGAAAGCAATGGCCGCGTCGAGCTCGGAAAGCGGGCTGACGCCGGCCAGCAGCGCCCTCGCCTCCGCTTCGTCGCGTTTCATCTGCGCGACCAGCGCATCGAGCCCGTCGAACTTCACCTCGGCGCGCAGGAAACCGAAGAAGGATACCGCGCATATCTCGCCGTAGAGATCGCCGGAAAAGTCGAAGACGAAGGTTTCCAGAAGCGGTGCGCCGTTGTCGTCGACGGTCGGGCGGCGGCCGAAGCTGGCAACGCCGTCATGAAGCGTGCCGTCGGCGCGACGGAAGCGGACGGCATAAATCCCTTCCTTCAGAGTGGCTTCCGGCGAAAGCCTCATATTGGCGGTTGGAAAGCCCAGCGCCCGGCCAAGCCGTTGGCC
>NZ_SUEO01000253.1:0-7038 GCF_004962925.1 Mesorhizobium sp.
GTTCTGCCCCCGCCGCCTCGAACCAGCTTTCCCAACTGATCATCGCCCTTTCGTCGGTAATCGCGCAGGTCAAGGCGAGGTCTTCGATCGATTTCAGTTTGTCGGCGATCACCGGGGCGCAGACCGGAAACACCTCCTGCGCCAGCAGCAGTTCTGCGCGCCCGCCCGGCCACGTCCCGTCGCCAAGCCGGATGGCGATGTCGATGTCCGAGCGATCGAGATCGGCAATTCGCACCGAGGCGTCGATGCGCAAAAGCACATTCGGATGCCGGGCGAAGTGACGTGACAGTCTCGGCAGCAGCCACTTCGACGCGAAAGCCGGCGCGACCGAAACCACCAGCGTGCATTCGGAGGCCTCGTCGGCGAGCGCCACGGCTTGGGCGAGTTCGCGGAAACCTGCCCCGAGGCGCGCGGTGAAGACGGTGCCGAATTCGGTCAGCACGAGACCGCTTGCCGTTCGTTCGAACAACGCCTGGCCGAGTTGCTCTTCCGTTCGCTTGACCTGCTGGCTGACGGCGCTGGCGGACACGTTGAGTTCGCTCGCCGCAGCCGAAAGCGATCCCAGGCGGGCGACGGTTTCCACAGCACGCAAGCCGTTGAGGTGGACGCGGTTCAACATGACCATACAGTTTTTCTAAACCGCCGCGATTGAAATCTCAATTGAAACACAGGGAGGAAGGGCAGATTTTAGGAGGCGATCAGACCTCTGGAGGAAAATACGATGAAGATTTTGTCACTGCTCAGGGTCTTTTCCGCTGCCGGCGCGCGGCAAAGCCGGTCGCCTGAAAGCGAGACCACCCGATGGGTGATCGATCCGCTGTCGCATCCTGTACTCGACACCATGTCGGAGCGCGAACTCGGCGACGTGCCGTTCAGGCTGACAGCCCGACGCACTACCTACGAGATGGCCACTGGGCAAGCGGGTTGCGGTTGAAGCCTCTGAAACGATAGCAACGGACGGTCATCCACCGCTGCCGGCATGGCGGGCAGAGGCTGGTTGCCGACGGCCGTTGCGAGCCCTTTCTGGCCCAACACAAGCGGATTGTCTCACAGGCTCGTGCACCTATTGTGCACTGCAATGAAAGCCGCTTTGCCATCCCCCTTGCGTCTCGCCTTCGCCGGCATGATCGCCTTGGCCGTTGCCATGGGCATCGGCCGTTTCGTCTACACACCGATCCTGCCTGGCATGATGGAGGAACTCGGCCTGTCGCCGGCCGATGCCGGCTGGGTCGCATCCGCTAACTATCTCGGCTATCTCATTGGCGCGCTTGCAGCCGTCGGCGGCTGGGCGCACGGCCGCGAGCGCCTGCTGATGCTGGCCGGTCTTGCCGCAACCGCAGTCCTCACCGGGCTAATGGGCCTGGCCGACACGATGGCGGCCTTTCTCGTCGTCCGCTTTCTTGCCGGTCTGGCCAGCGCTTTTGTCTTGGTGTTCATGTCCAGCATCGTGTTCGGTCATCTGGCCGCCGCCGGCCGAAACGACCTGCAGGCGCTGCATTTCGGCGGCGTCGGCCTCGGCATTGCGGCGTCTTCGGCGCTGATGGCTATCCTCGTCACCGGACATGCCGGCTGGGCAGCGGGCTGGTTCTGGTCCGCCGTATTCTCGGCCTGCGGCTTTGCCGTCGTGGCGCTGCTGGTCGGCAGCACTGCGACCGCCAACGGCGCCGATGGTCGCGAACCGGCGCTGCCGAAGGACCGCTCGCTGATGAAGATCATCGTCGCCTATGGCCTGTTCGGCTTCGGTTATATCGTGACGGCGACGTTTCTGATCGCCATCGTCCGGCAGGGTGGCGGCGGTCGTGTGTTCGAAGCCGTGGTCTGGATGGTCACTGGCCTGGCCGGGATTCCTTCGATCTGGCTCTGGCAGAAGATCGCCGCAAGGATTGGCCTGTATGCGGCTTATGCCTTCGGGTGCCTCGTCGAGGTGGTCGGCGTCACCGCGAGCGTCGCCATGGGCGGACACATTGGGCCGCTGCTAGGCGGATTGCTGCTTGGCGGGACCTTCATCGCCATCACCGCGCTCGGCCTGCAGACCGGAAGGCAGCTTGTCCCGCAAGCGCCACGCCGGATCTTGGCGTTGATGACGGCTTCATTCGGCTTCGGTCAGATCATCGGTCCGATCGTCGCCGGGCTGCTTGCGCAAGCCTCGGGCGACTTCTTCCTCGCATCGATCGTGGCCGCCGCCGTCCTGCTGGTCTCCGGCGCGATCACCTGGTCGGCTGCTCCAAAATCGCCATGATTGTGGTCTTGCTCGGGGCCGGGCATCGCGCACCGGCCATTTTCATTCCGATGGATGTGTGACCTTATGCCCGCTGAACAGCAACGCCGCTGATTTGCGCATCGACCGAGGATTTCGCCACAGTGTTTGTATCCTTCTTTCCGCAGCCGAAGTTGTTTTTCACCTCGGCCGCCCTGTGGAGTGCGGTCATGGTGGCCGTATGGTTTCTCGGTGGCGATCAGCTGGGCGCTTTGATCGGATTGCCCCCCTTCGCAGCGGACGCGCAGCCCATCATTGGCGTTTCGGTCTTCTGGTCGCCTCCATTCCTTTGGTTCTACATCTACTTTACCCTTGGCGTGCTGCTCTTTTACGCTTTCTGGCATTGGTATTCCCCGCACCCGTGGGACCGCTGGTCCATCCTCGGTTCCTCGCTGATCTTGTTCACCACCTATTTTCAGGTGCAGGTGAGCGTCGCGATCAATGCCTGGTACGGGCCGTTCTGGGATCTCATTCAAGCCATCCTCAGCAAAACTGTAACGGCGACAGAAGCTGATCTTTACGCGCAAGTATTAGCTTTCCTCGGCATCGCTCTCGTGGCGGTTACGGTTTTTGTCATTACGAACTTCTTTGTCAGCCATTGGGTGTTCCGCTGGCGTACTGCGATGAACAATTATTACATGTCGTATTGGCCTAAGCTGCGCCCTATCGAAGGAGCTTCCCAGCGTGTGCAAGAAGACACGATGCGGTTTTCCAAAATCATGGAAGACCTTGGTACCAGCTTTGTCGATTCCATCATGACCCTGATCGCTTTCATGCCGATTTTGCTGGCCTACTCAAAGCACATCACTGTATTGCCGTTCATTGGTCACGTTCCGCAGCCGCTGGTTGTGGCTGCGATCTTCTGGGCAATTTTCGGCACGGTCTGCATTGCCACCGCCGGCATAAAGCTTCCCGGCCTGCAATTCCGCAACCAGCGCGTCGAAGCCGCCTACCGCAAGGAACTTGTTTACGGTGAGGACGATCCAGATCGGGCGCAGCCGCCGACAGTTGCAGAACTGTTTGGAAATGTGCGCAGAAACTACTTTCGCCTCTATTTCCACTACGTCTATTTCAATGTGGTCCGCTATCTCTATTTGCAGACCAACAACATCTTCGCCCTCTTTCTGATGGTGCCCTCGATCATCGCGCTAACGGTAACGCTGGGTCTCATCAACCAGATCAGTTCAGCCTTCGGCCAGGTGACTAGCTCGTTCCAGTATCTCGTCAATTCATGGTCGACGATTGTCGAGCTTCTGTCGGTGCACAAGCGTCTGCGCGCCTTCGAAGCCACAATCAAGGGCGAACCGCTTCCGGACATCGACCAGCACTATTTGGAGCGTGAGCAAGCCGGCTTGCGCCCTGAGGATCAGCCGGCAAGCTAGGAGAAGGCAGGCGGCGAGCGCTTCCGGCTCAGCCGCCCACCGCCGCCTGCGTTTCCCCGGCGCGCTGCCGCGAAACATAGTCGCGATAGCTGATGCACTCGACATCGGCCTGGGTGCAGACCTCGCCGGAAAAGCGCTCCAGCGCATTCCAGTAGGCGCCGTCATTCATCAGCGTGAAATGGAAGCCGAGTTCCAGCGGAATGCGTTTTCCCTGGTATTGGGCGTCGAAGGCGGCGCGAAAGGCGTCATAGGTCCGGTTGGCGAATTCGTCCGCCTTGCTCGGCCGCTCGAAGCCGCCGGAATGTCTGACATAGAGATTGTAGTCCATCGCGATAACCGGCCTTGAACGAGGCCCTTCCGGAATCTGCGGCAGCGAAAAGCGCGTGATGCCATTGGCGGTCGTCGGCCGGACTGGGCCGCGCGAGACGCCGCTCGCGTCGAACAGATAGCCCGCCCTTGGCAGCGCCTCGTAGAGCGCCTTGTTTGCCGACAGATAGGGTGCGCGAAAGCCCACCGCTTTGCGCGCGATTTTGCGCCAGCCCGCGGGTTCGGGGGCAATGCCGTTGATCGTATAGGCGTTTTCGAGAATGTGCGAGAAAGAGCCGAACTCGCTCAGCCAGTCGGCCTTGTTCCAGTCCTTGCCGTCGAAATGGCCGCAACCGTGGCTGCCGATATCGTGGCCCTCCGAGGCGGCAAGGTTTATCTGCTCGAGCCGGTCAGCGACTTCCTGTTTCGAGGCCGCAAAGCCGATATTGGATTTGCCTGCGGTCTTGCCGGGCGCCGTATATTCCTTGCGCGTTTTCGGCGAGAGCAGGAAGACGCAGGACACGAAATAGGTGAAATGGGCACCTGTGCGGGCGGCCAGCGCCCGGCTGCGCTTCCACTGCGGAATATCGCGAGCGCTGTCGAACGAGATGATGACGATCTGCTTCGGCTTTGTCGGCGCAGGCGGATCGGCCACGGCAGTGCCCGCCGCAGCAAGCGACGCGATGGAAAACGCAACAACGCGGGACAAACGAGGCATCGACATCTGATCTGGATTTGAGGAGGGTTCGAGCACCGGCTATCGGCGAAATGTGGCGCGGGTGCGGTCGCCCCTTACGTCGCCTGTCCGGCGATTAGCCGATTTTCCTGTCGAACCCCTTCCATGCGGACAGAATTTCGCTAAAACGCGGGCTCATGTACGCCCCGGCCGGGGCAGGAATGGTTTTGATCCATGTCGGACGACAGTTTTATCCGCGAAGTCAACGAAGAGATGCGTCGCGATCAGGCGCATGCGCTATGGGACCGTTTTGGTCCTGCCTTGCTTGCGCTTGCGGTGCTGGTGGTGGTCGGCACCGCCGCCTTCGTCGGCTATCGCTATTGGGACGAGACCCGCGCCAATCGCTCGGGCGATGCCTTCTCGCAGGCGCTGAAGCTTGCCAATGAGGGCAAGAGCGACGAAGCGCTGACGGCCCTCGCTGCGCTGGAAAAGGATGGCTACGGCGCCTATCCGCTGCTCGCCCGCATGCGCGCGGCAACCGTCAAGGCGGACAAGGGCGACGTCGCCGCCGCCGTCAAGGACTTCGACGACGTCGCGGCCGACACAGCCATTCCATCGGGCCTTCGCGACATGGCGCGCCTCAGGGCAGCACTGCTGCTCGTCGACCACGGTTCCTTCGCCGATGTCTCCAGCCGTGTCGAGGCTCTCACCGCCGACACCAACACGCTGCGCCATACGGCGCGCGAGGCGCTCGGCCTTGCCGCCTGGAAGGAAGGCAAGGCGACGGACGCACTGAAACTGTTCGACCAGATCGCCTCGGATGACGGCGCCCCGCGCAACGCGCGTGAGCGGGCGACGTTGATGTCCGAGCTGATCCGCGGGTCGGGCAGCGCGTCGTAGTGCATGTTGCCCAAAAGTGCGAAGCGGTTTTGGGGTCAACGACATGCACAATAGGTAGAGTCCGATGACATTCAAAGTCGCCATCATCGGCCGGCCTAACGTCGGCAAATCGACCCTTTTCAACCGTCTGGTGGGAAGGAAGCTGGCGCTTGTCGACGACACGCCGGGCGTCACCCGCGACCGTCGCGTCCATGCCGCCAAGCTCTACGATCTGCATTTCGATGTCATCGACACCGCCGGCTTCGAGGACGCTGCTGCTTCGACGCTGCCCGGCCGCATGCGCACCCAGACCGAGATCGCCATCCGCGAAGCCGACCTGATCTTTTTCACGATCGATGCCAAGTCCGGGCTGATGCCCGACGACAAGACCTTCGCCGAGATCGTGCGCAAATCCGGCAAGCCAGTTGTCGTCGTCGCCAACAAGGCCGAGGCGCGCGGCGCCCAGGGCGGCATGCTGGAGGCCTGGGAACTCGGCCTTGGCGAGCCGATCCCGGTCTCGGCCGAACACGGCCAGGGCCTGCCTGATTTGCGCGATGCGGTGATCGCCGCACTGGGCGAGGCGCGCGCTTTCGGCGAAGAAGAAGAGGCTACGGACGAGGAGACCGCCGCCAGCGAGGTGCTGATCGGCGAAGACATCACCGATCCGGATGCCGAGCCGAGCTATGACGATACCAAGCCGATGCGCATCGCCGTCGTCGGCCGTCCAAACGCCGGCAAGTCGACGCTGATCAACGCGCTGATCGGCGAGGAGCGGCTGTTGACCGGGCCGGAAGCCGGCATCACCCGCGATTCCATCTCCGTCGACTGGGACTGGCATGGCCGCCGCCTGAAACTGTTCGACACTGCCGGCATGCGCCGCAAGGCCAGGATCCACGAAAAGCTGGAAGTCATGTCGGTGCAGGACGGCTTGCGCGCCATCCGCTTTGCCGAGATCGTCATCATAGTGCTCGACGCCACCATTCCTTTCGAGAAGCAGGATCTGCAGATTGCCGACCTGATCATCCGCGAGGGCCGCGCGCCGGTGATCGCCTTCAACAAATGGGACATGATCGACCACCCCCAGGAACTCCTGGTGGAACTGCGCGAGAAAACGGAGCGGCTGTTGCCGCAGGCGCGCGGCATGCAGGCGGTGCCGGTCTCGGCCGAGACCGGGCGCGGCCTCGACAAGCTGATGGATGCCGTCATCAAGACGCACAGGGTGTGGAACAGCCGCGTCTCGACCGGCAAGCTCAACCGCTGGCTGGAAGGCATCCTGGCGCATCATCCGCCGCCCGCCGTGGCGGGGCGTCGGCTGAAGATCAAATATGTCACGCAAGCCAAGACGCGCCCGCCGGGCTTCGTCGTCTCCTGCTCACGGCCGGACGCGATGCCGCAATCCTATGTCCGCTATCTCTCGAACAGCCTGCGCGAAGCCTTCGACATGCCCGGCGTGCCGATCCGCATTGCCTTGCGCACCTCGGAAAATCCGTTCGCCAGCAAGGCGAAAAAACGCCGCTGAGCGCTGCACGCTCCTTGCC
>NZ_SUEO01000253.1:7048-8568 GCF_004962925.1 Mesorhizobium sp.
GCGCTGCTTAAGGCAAGGAGCGTGCAGCGCTCCGCAAGCCGCTATGCGCTTGCGCGTTTTCGGGTAACGATTCCAGCGCCGCCTGCAGCAGGATATCGGCAAGGCGCGCCGCCACCGGGTCCGGCTCGGCCTCCTTGCGATGCAGGAACAGCGCCATCTCAGGCAGTGCGGGTAATCCCAGGACGTCCGGTGTCATTGCCTTCACACTGGCCGGCAGACCGATATCGGTGCGGATCGTCAGCCCAAGCCCGGCGGCGACCGCCGCCCAGATGCCGCCAAGGCTCGGGCTGGAAAAAGCCATCCGCCACGACAGGCCGGCGCGGTCGAGTGTTTCCGTCGCTATCGTGCGCAGCAGGCATGGCGCTTCGAGCGCCACCAGTGGCAGCGCCTCGCCATCGCGCAGGTTTGTCTCGATGAGTTTTGCCGGGCCGATCCAGCGCATCTGAACATCGGCGACATGTTGGCTGTAAGGCAGCGTCGCCCCGTTGTGCCAGGCAAGCGCGATATCGAGGCTGCCGGACGTGATCCGCTCGGCGAGTTCGTAGCTGCGCGCGATCCTGGCTTCGATCTTGACCTTGGGGTGCGCGCGGGCGAAGCGGCCGAGCACCTCCGGCAGCACCGCCTCGCCGAAATCCTCCTGCAGCCCGAGCCGTACCCAGCCCTCCAGCTCGATATCATGTATGGCGGACGCGGCTTCGTCGTTGAGTTCGAGCAGCCGTCGCGCATAGCCGAGCATTGTCTCGCCGGCCTCCGTCAACGCTAGGCCGCGCCCCGATTTGCGGAAGATCGGCGTCGCTGCCTGTTCCTCCAGCTTCTTCAACTGCGCGCTGATCGCCGAGGTCGAGCGGCCGAGCCGGTCGGCGGCCTTGGCGAAGCTGCCCAGCTCCATCCCGGTGACGAAACTTCTGAGAACGTCCAGATCGAATGTCACGCGTCGCACGGATCAATCCTGTTTTTCGGGACCGTCTATCCACAACTTCCCGATATTCAGGACGAAGCTATGGCGGTAGAGACGGCGCGTCAAGGTCCGGATGCAGCCGGTCCATCCAGGGAATCGAGCCCAGGGGAATCGAATAATGTCAGCCATCGCTACCGCCTCAGATCGCAAACCGGGCAAGCCCCGGCCGGACATCACCGCTGCCCCCGCGTCGGCACCTCGCAGCAATCATCGCTGGAAGGTGCTGGGCATCGGCGTGGCCGCCAATGCCTGCTTTTCTGCGACCTTCTCGGGCATCCCGACGACGGCGGTGTTCATGCGCTCGGGCTACCATCTCGGCAATGGTCAGCTTGGCCTCGTTCTGGGTCTTCTGGGCCTAGGCGTTGCGCTGAGTGAACTGCCCTGGGGGCTGCTGACCGATCGCTGGGGCGACCGGCGCGTGCTTTTGACCGGGCTAGGCGCGACTGCGATATGGCTTTCTTTCATGGCGTTCATCGTCGTGCCGGCGCCGGCACATGTTCCCGGCGTTGCGCTTCTGGCCGTCGTCCTGCTTGTCACCGGTCTGCTCGGCGGCAGCGTCAAC
>NZ_SUEO01000254.1 GCF_004962925.1 Mesorhizobium sp.
ATTTTCGAGAAGGCCGGATGCGCGTTATCGGATGCCTCTGAGCCCAGCACCAGTTCGGCAAAGGAGGTCACTTCGATATGCCGGTCGACCGGGCCGTCATTGTAGAGCGTCACCCGGCGGCCTTCGCCGTTTCCTTCCGAGATGACGATGCATTCGACTTCCGAACGCAATGATCCCACCGATTTGACGAAGCTCGCCTTGTCGTCGGAAAACAGCGTCTGCACCTCTTCGTGCGTGGCACGCTTCGGCTCGGCGGTGGCTGACCACCAGTCGCCGGTGCCGGCGTCGCGCAGGAAGATGTAGGAGCCAAGCCGATCCTCGGTTGGATCCGGCTGCCAGCGCGTGATCGCGAGCTCGCCCCAGCGGCTATAGCCGGAGCCGGTCGCGGTGACCATGACCGAGTAGCGGCCATTGGACATGACGCTGGTCGAACGCAGCGCCTTGAGCGGGTTGAGCACGATGCGCGTATCGGGGCTCTCGACTTCCGTTTCGTCCTTCGACCGTTCGTCGGCCTCGGTCCTGACGGTGGCGGTCGGGATATCGCGCGGCGCCCTTTCCTGCAGCAGCAACTCGGCCGACTCGATCACCGGATCGCTATGGAAGCGGTCGCGCAGGCGTCCTTCGAAGATGGCGTCGGCGACGGCGGCGATCGACATGCCGGAATGATGGGCCATGTAGTTCAGCACGACGACGTGGTCGGTGCCCTCCGGCACGCGCTGCGGCGTGAAGTCGACCGCATCGTAGAAGCCGTGCCGGCCAAGGGCGCCGATCTGCCTCAGCCTGGCCAGGTTCTGCACCGATTCACGCGGGGTGAACTGTGCCGCCAGCACGGTCGCATAAGGCGCAATCACCGTGTTCTGGCCAAGACCTCGCTTCAGGCCGAGCCCGGGCACGCCGAAATTGGTGTATTGGTAGGTCAGTTCGCGGTCGCGGGCGTTGTAGGCCGCTTCCGAAATCCCCCAGGGCACGTTCTTCGAGCGGCCGTACTGGATCTGGCGCTTGATGATGAGCTTGCTGGTCTGGTTGAGGATCGAGCCTTGCGGCTCCTTCATCACCAGCGGCGGCATCAGATACTCGAACATCGAGCCGGACCAGGACATCAGCGCGCCCTTGAACCCGATCTCGACGATCGGCCGGCCGAGGTGGAACCAGTGCTCGGTCGGCAGATCGCCCTTGGCGATGGCGAACAGGCTGGTCAGCCGCGCCTCGGAAGCCAGGAGGTCGTAGCAGCTTTCGTCGAGCTGATGCTCCTCGACCCGGTAGCCGATCGACAGGAGCTTACGTTCCGGCCGCATAAGGAAGGAGAAATCCATCTCGAAGGCGAAGCGGCGCGTGCGCTCGCGCAACGATAAAAGCTTGGCCCGCAAGGCTCCGATGGCATTGTCGTCGCTATGCGCGTCATGGACATGCGCCTCGCAGGTGGCTTCCAGTCTCGCCGCCCAGTCGGCGATGGTATCGCTCTGTGTCGATGCGGCCTCGGTATGGATGGCGATGGCGAGCTTGCGGATCTCGCCGGCCAGAACGGCCAGGTTGATGGTGCGGATCGACGCCATCTCGGGCTGTGCCTTGATCGATTCGACCGCCCGCCGCATGCCGTCGAGGCGATCGGCGAGCCGCTGGCGCAACGGCCGCAACTGGCGGCGGTCGTCAGGCAACTCCGCCAGGCTTTCGTCGAGGATCGTCACCGTATCGAGGATACCTTCGAAGTCGCCCTGAAGGTGGACTGCAGGCGCTTCCACCCATTCGGCGCAGGCTGCCGCCACCGCTACAAGATGGCCAGCGAGATTGCCGCTATCGACGGCGGAAATGTAGAGCGGATAGAGCGGCTTCAGCGTCGTCGTGTCATACCAGTTGAAGAGATGGCCGCGCTCACGCGGCATGCTCTCGATGGTCGACATCGTGGCGTCGATGCGGGTGGCGGCGTCGGACAGGCTGATCCAACCGAAATCGCGCGCCGAAATCACCGACAGGAGATAGACGCCGATATTGGTCGGCGAGGTGCGGGGCGCAACGACAGGCGCCGGACTTTCCTGGAAATTGTCGGGCGGCAGATTGTGATGCTCGGCCGTCACGAAGGTCTCGAAATAATGCCATGTGCGCCGCGCGACAGTGCGCAGCGCATGGATGTCGGCCGCCGATATGCGCAAACGGTCCTCGGTTTCGGCCGAGCGGCTGATCCAGAAGGCGAAGGCCGGCGAGCCGATCCAGAACAGCGCGAAGAAGAAGGCGACGAAAGCTCCGGTGGAATCGGCCAGAACCGGAATGGCAAGGCCGACGACGCCGATAATCACCGCGCCATACATCATGCCGTAATAGGAGCCGAGATCGTTGTCGCCGTTCTTGTGTGCCTGCGAGGCAGTGCGCCATTCGAGCAGGTTCTGCCGACTGACGAACAAGCGGTAGAGCGTGCGGATGATAGCGTCGCCCATCATCCAGGCCAGATGTGCCATCAGCACGATCTTCAGAGCCACCAAGGCGGTGCCGAAGACAACATCGCGTGCCAGTGCCGAGAAATGGCCGCGCGGTGTCTGGTCGCCGCTTTTCGGCAGGATGGCGTGGATGATGTCGAACGTTGGCGCCATGAACAATGTGAGGATCAGCAGCGCCTGCCATTGCGCGGCCTGTGTGAAGGGCAGCAGCGTCCAGCCGGCGATCGCCGCCATCACCCAGAAGATCGGCGTCAGCGAGCGGCGCAGATTGTCGACCATCTTCCAGCGCGACAGCGCCGGCACGCCGGAGCGCGGATCGAAAAGGAAGCCCAGAAGCTGCCAGTCGCCGCGTGCCCAGCGATGGTGGCGCGACGCGTCGACCGAATAGCGGGTCGGATAGTCCTCGACCAGTTCGACGTCCGTGACCAGCGCCGCGCGTGCCAAGGCGCCTTCGAGCAGATCGTGGCTGAGGATGGTATTTTCGTCGATGCGGCCCTTCAGCGCCGCTTCGAAGGCGTCGACATGATAGAGACCCTTGCCGGTGAAGGAGCCGTCACCGAAGACATCCTGGTAGATGTCCGAGACAGCAAAGACGTAAGGATCGAGGCCGCGATTGGCGGAAAAGACCCGCTGGAAGAAGGATGCGTCGTCGCCGCTGGTCAGCGAGGCGGTGATGCGCGGCTGCAGGATGGTGTAGCCGGCGGTGACAAGGCGCTTTGCCGCATCGAAATGCGGGCGGTTGAGCGGATGGCAAAGCTTGCCAACCAAACTGGCGACGGCATCGCGGGTGGTGCGCGTGTCGGCGTCCAGCGTCATCACATGGATGACGTTCTCCGGCAACGGCACTTCCAGCGGCAGAAACGTGGTGTCGCTGTCACCGCGCAGCAGAAGATTCAGTTCGTGCAGCTTGCCGCGCTTGCGTTCCCAGCCCATCCAGGCGCCCTGGGATTCATTGTAGAGCCGCCGGCGGTGCAGAACGTAGAAACGCGGCGCCCCTTCGCTGGGATAGCGGGCGTTCAGCCGAGCGATCTCGTCGCGAGCATATTGGAGGATCTCAATATCCGCGGCATCGATTTCGGTCTTCGAGTCCGGCCAGTCCGAAAGCAGAGCAAAGTGGATTTCGTCAGCCGTGTTGGCTAGGTGATGCACTTCGATGTTGCGGATGTTTTCTTCGACGTCGTCGCGTGAGCCGATCAGCGACGGCACTACCACCAGCGTGCGAGCCTCGGGCGGCATGCCGCGTCTGTAGTCATAGCCAACAAGGCGCGTCGGCTTGAGGAACAACGATACGACGGTGTTGAAGAAGGCAAGCGCGCCTTCGCTGGCCGGCACGGCAAACAGCGCCAGCATCAGGACGATCGACGGCACGGACAGGCCGAGATTGGCAAGGGCGTTGCCGGAGAGGAGCAGAAGCAGCACCGTCAGCGCGAACACGGGCACGACAATGCCCAGCCATCCGGTCTTGCGGAACGCCCGTTTGGTCGCGACGCTGACGGTCGGCCGATAGCCGATCGCCTTTTCCAGTTCCAGCCGGCGCGGGCCGACCAGAAAGAAGCCGACGTCGGTGTGAGCGGTCGGACCGGTGCCGGTAGTATCGGCGACAGCGGCGTGGCCGGCGAGTTCGATCGCCTTTTCGGCGACGCGGAATTCAGAACGATCGGAGCGGCGCGCCATTTCCTCGATCGCAGTCCGGTACTGGTCGCGCGAGAAGAAATCGAGCGCGGCGAAATCGGTGCGCTCGCGCAGCAAGGTATCGATGCGGCTGACACCTTCGAACCAAACCGTCCAGTCGATATCGTTGATGAGTCTGAGGCCGCGGATGATGTTACCGGTGGTTACATTGCCGCCGGACAGCGTGCGATGCTCGCTGATGATGATTTCCTCGGCATCGGAGCCGGACTTTTCAAGCTCGCCCTCCAGCCATTCCAGCGCCCTGCCGGCATTTTGCGACCCGTCGCGCAGGCGGTAGAGCAATTGTGTGGCAAAGGTGGTGTCCTGCGCATGGGCGACGTAGTTCGACAGGATCGCCTGACGGTCGGCGTTGTCGTCGATCGCCAGCACGCGATCGGCAACCTCGTTGGCAATCTGGCGCATCTGCCGGGTACGATTGACCCGGACCGCGATCCGGCGAAGGTTTTCGATCAAAACGAAGCGCAGCAGCGATGGCAGTGCCCACAGTTCGCCGATCTTCAGCGGCTCGACGGACTGAAAGCCTTCGACGATCGCCTTGAACATGGTCGCCGAGACGGAACTGTCGGAATGGGCGACATAGGCCCAGGCCAGCCCAAGCGCGCGCGGCACGCTGGCGCCGTCGGAAAGCTTCAGGGTCGGCAACTGCCGATAGAAACGACGCGGCAGGTCGCGCTTGACCTGGAAGATGGTTTCCTCAACCAGATAGTTGTTGTCGAGCAGCCATTGCGCCGCCGGCGTGATCGTCTCGCCTCGCGCCTGCGCGGCATTGGTCGAGCGGTAGACTTCGAGGATCTTGCTGGCACTGTCGCGGACGCGTGGCTGGAAATCGAACGGCTCCAGGCCGAACAGATCCTTGACGTCACCCTTGGCGAGGCTTGTACCCAGCGTGCGCAGGCGCTCTTCCGGCAGGAAATTGGAGCGTATCGGCTCTTCTGTGATGGCCGGGAAGCTCGCGCTCGTCTTTTCCAATTGGGCGGGGTTAGTCTGGATATTCATTGAAAATTCCGTATGGGGGGACGCATAGCGGCGTCACCGCCACGGCAATGTCCCTAAAACCGATTCAAATGCAATTGGTTGCATTGAAACACAGGCCGAAAGTTTGTTTTCGCACCACAACTTTCAGACGATCACCCCTTCGCTCCCGCCGAGACTTGATCGACGGAAGGATTCGGGCTTTTTCGTGATGTGGGCTTGAGCTTACGGCATATTTCGCCGGTGCTGCGATCATGTTTCGAAACAGGCTTTAATCGTTCGCAGCAACGCGATCGATGCGGATCACGAACATCGTGGTTGTTCGAACAGGCTCCAGGCGCCATTTCAAAGCGTCCGGCCCGAGCAACAATGTGTCGCGCGGTCCGATGCGGACAGGCGCCGCGCCGGCAACCGTGATCTCGCCGTCAAAACACAGGATGAGGGTCGCATCGGCCACTGAGTGGATATCCGTCGGGGCCGAAGTCACCACCCGCTCGACAGTGTGGGTCATCCGTCCGCGCCGCGTCATGACATTGAGATCAATGATCGGACCGGCGAGCAGCGTCGCTTGCGTCGGCACATCGGCCGGAAAGGAAAGCGGAGCGGAAGTCCTGGTCACCGTATCCGCCGGGCGGCCGGCGATATCAAGGATAACCCCCTCGCCTTCCAGCACGGCCAAGGTTCGGTCCACGCCGGCAAACCCGGAGAATGGCCCGCCGCTTTCGACGCGCGCCATGGAGACGCGCCAATCGAAATCGTCGAGCGCAGCGCCTGCCGGCGAGACGGCGATTTCCGTCGTCACCCCGCCGCCGTTCTTCCACGGCATAGACCAGTATTCGGCTGCCCGTAGGATGCGCAAGGCGCGGCTCAGCCGAGGATGCCTGGCAGGTTGAGTTGGTGCTCCCTGGCGCAGTCGATGGCGAGGTCATAGCCGGCATCGGCGTGGCGCATGACGCCGGTCGCCGGGTCGTTCCACAGCACCCGCTCCAGGCGTTTGGCCGCTTCGCGCGTGCCGTCGGCGACGATGACCATGCCGGCATGTTGCGAAAAGCCCATGCCAACGCCGCCGCCATGGTGCAGCGACACCCAGGTTGCGCCGGAGGCGGTGTTGAGCAGCGCATTGAGCAATGGCCAGTCCGACACGGCGTCCGAGCCGTCTTTCATCGATTCCGTCTCGCGGTTCGGCGAGGCAACCGAGCCGGAATCGAGATGATCGCGGCCGATGACCACCGGCGCCTTGAGCTCGCCCTTCGCCACCATCTCGTTGAAGGCAAGGCCGAGCCGGTGGCGATCGCCGAGACCGACCCAGCAGATGCGTGCAGGCAGACCCTGGAAGGCGATGCGCTCGCGCGCCATGTCGAGCCAGTTGTGCAGATGGGTATTGCCTGGCGTCAGCTCGCGCACCTTGGCGTCGGTCTTGTAGATGTCCTCGGGATCGCCTGAGAGGGCTGCCCAGCGAAACGGGCCGATGCCGCGGCAAAACAACGGTCGGATATAGGCCGGCACGAAACCCGGGAAGGCAAAGGCGTTCTCGAACCCTTCCTCCTTTGCCACCTGGCGGATGTTGTTGCCATAGTCGAGCGTCGGCACGCCGGCGTTCCAGAACGCCACCATGGCCTCGACATGTTCGCGCATCGACGCGCGCGCCGCCTTCTCGACCGCCTTCGGGTCGCTGGTGCGCTTCTCGCGCCATTCGGCGAGCGACCAACCCTTGGGCAGATAGCCGTTGAGCGGATCATGCGCCGATGTCTGGTCGGTGACCAAGTCGGGGCGCACGCCGCGCCGCACCAGTTCCGGCACGATGTCGGCGGTGTTGCCGACCAGGCCGACCGATTTCGCCTCACCGGCCCTGGTCCAGCGCTCGACCTTTTCCAGCGCCTCGTCCAGCGTGTCGGCGCGCTCGTCGACATAGCGGGTGCGCAGCCGGAAATCGATGCGGTCGGGATCGCATTCGATCGCCAGGCAGCAGGCGCCGGCCATGACCGCTGCCAGCGGCTGGGCGCCGCCCATGCCGCCGAGACCGCCGGTCAGGATCCATTTGCCCCTGAGATTGCCGCCATAATGCTGGCGGCCGGCCTCGACGAAGGTCTCGTACGTGCCCTGCACGATGCCTTGCGTGCCGATGTATATCCAAGAGCCGGCCGTCATCTGGCCGTACATCATCAGGCCCTTTCTATCGAGCTCGTTGAACTTCTCCCATGTCGCCCAGTGCGGCACGAGGTTGGAATTGGCGATCAGCACGCGCGGCGCATCGGTGTGCGTCCGGAACACGCCGACCGGCTTGCCGGACTGCACCAGCAGCGTCTCGTCATCTCCAAGCGTCTTCAGCGAGGCGACGATGCGGTCGAAATCATTCCAAGTGCGCGCCGCCCGGCCGATGCCGCCATAGACGACCAGTTCGTTGGGATTTTCGGCGACGTCGGGATCGAGATTGTTCATCAGCATGCGCAACGGCGCTTCCGTCAGCCATGTGCGGGCGTTGAGCTCGCTGCCGCGCGGGCTGCGGACTTCGCGGATGTTATGACGAGGATCGGTCATGGCGTCAGTCCCTTTCGAATGAGATGCGGCGTTGCGCGTCAGCCGTGTACCCAGACAATCGCGTTTTCGAGGATCTTCTTCAGCGTGACGCGGATAGGCGCCGCGAACGCAGCATCGTACGGCACCGGCCAATTGTCCGGTGCGCCCTTGCCTTCCGGTTCGCGCATATAGCCACGGTTGGAGAGTTCCATCTGCAACGCATGGACGCCATCTTGCGGCTGGCCGAAATGGCGCGTGATCCAGCCGCCTTTGAAGCGGCCGTTGACGATAAAGGTCTCGCCGGTTTCGGCGAGGATCTGGCCGACTGTTGCCTGCAAGGCCGGATCGGCGCTCTTGCCGTCATTGGTGCCGAGATTGAACACCGGAAGCGTTCCCTCGAACAGGCGCGGCAGCACCGAGCGGATCGAATGGCAGTCATAAAGGACGACCTTCTGGTGCAAGGCGCGCAGCCTGTCGATCTCGGCCTGTAAGGCGGCATGGTAAGGCACAAAGTATTTTTCGCGGCGCTCATCGATCTCCGACGCATCAGGCTCTTCACCCGCGCGATAGAGCGGATCGCCATCGAAGGTCTCGGTCGGACAGAGACCCGTCGTCGCCTGGCCGGGATAGAGCGAGGCGCCGGATGGATCGCGATTGACATCGATGACGGTGCGCGAGATCGCCGTATGCACCACCGTCGCGCCGAGACTTCCGGCGAAATCATAGAGCCAGCTGTCCATCATGCCGCTCCAGAAATCGCCGGCAGCGCCACCGCGCCCGCCGCCTTGATCGCCGCGCCGCTGCGCACCATGGCGATGGCCTTTTCCATGTCGGGGTGGAAATGCCGGTCATTGTCGAGATGCGGCACCTCCGCCCTGACCAGCCTGCGCACCGCTTCCAGTGCTGCACTCGACGCCAGGGGCGCATGGAAATCGCAGCC
>NZ_SUEO01000255.1:0-8013 GCF_004962925.1 Mesorhizobium sp.
GAATGGAACGTCACCACGGCCAGCCGTCCGCCCGGTTTCAGTACGCGTTCAGCCGCAAACAGCGCTTTGGCCAGTTCGCCGAGTTCGTCATTGACGAAAATGCGCAGCGCCTGGAAGACGCGGGTCGCCGGATGGATCTTGTCCTTCGGCGCGCGGCCGATATGCGTCTCAATGGCGTCGGCAAGGTCGAGCGTGCGCTCGAACGGATGTTTTTCGCGACGGTTTTCGATCATCCGGGCAATGCGGCCGGCATGGCGCTCTTCGCCAAGAAACCCGAAGATGCGGGCAAGATCGCCCACCTTGAAGCTGTTGACGACATCGGCGGCGCTCAGGCCAGCCTGCGCCATGCGCATGTCGAGCGGCCCGTCGGCCCGGAACGAAAAACCGCGCTCCGCCTGATCGATCTGCATCGAGGAGATGCCGATGTCGAGCACAACGCCGTCGGCGCTTTCGACATGCTCGTCCAATGTCGAGAACGGCGCCTGAACCAGCCTGAGCTTGCCGCCCGATTGTTGTTCGAGGACACGACCCGCAGCGATCGCGTCTGGGTCGCGGTCGATGGCGACAACCGAGGCGCCGCTCGCAAGAATGGCTTTGGTGTAGCCGCCGGCGCCGAAGGTACCGTCGACGATCACCTCTCCCGCCCCAGGCGAAAGCGCCTCCAGCACTTCGGCAAGGAGGACCGGAATGTGACGAGCCGGTCCGCCAGCGGCATGAGGGTCATCGCCGTAGCCCACCATCATTCCAGTCGCTCCCCAGGCGTCGTCCCCTGCCGAAGCTGCAAAAGCCGGGCGCGTGCTTCCGCCCCATAGGCGGTGAGCCGTCCAGGTTCCCAGATCTGAAAGAAATTGCCGCGACCGACAAACGCCGCTTCCGCGGAAATGCCCGTGTGCTCGCGGATGAAATCGGTCATCGAGATGCGGCCGTCCTGATCCAGCTTGAGAAAGGTTCCATCGCCATGGCAGAAGAACGACATGTCGTCCGCCGTCTGCAGAAACGGGTCCTCCTGCGCGATGCGCTGCTCGTATCGGTCGAGCAGGTCGAGCCCGCCGACATCCATCGCCGGACGATCCAGGCAGCGCAGCGCATAGAGTTCCGAATAGCCGCGCTTCTGCACTACCGCACGGAAATGCGCTGGAACGGACACCCGCCCCTTCGCATCGATCCTGTTCACCGCGCTTGACAGAAACCGGTCCATTACGCGTTACGGCCGCTTGCGCCGCCGCACCCCTCTGCATCTTGCCCTCCGCGCCGCCGCGGCGCGGTCCCTGCCCAAAACTCACTTCGCTCCGGGCGAAAATAGGCAAACGCGCAGCCGCCGCGGCTGCCCGATTGGCGTACGCTTCACCCTGACGCGGAACGAAAGCTTGAATATCGAAATGGGATATCATGGGGCGTTATGGGCGTCAACGGGAACAAGCTTCACAAACGTGCGCGTCACAACCGATGAGAGCAGCTTTGACGGCACTCCCGTCTTTATGCTCCATTAAGCCTAACGAAGCGTTTAGAGCTGCTTGGCCTAACCGGAGGCGGCTTGCCGCGGATCGCCGCCACGCATAGCGTCGGTCCGTCCTTTCCCGGTCAGAAACAAGGTTTGAAAGTCCATGTCCGAAACAGCCAAGTCCCGCGCCGCGGCACTTCCCCATCTGCGTCGCGGCAGGCTTGCCAAGGGCGACCCAATTCCCCTGCCCCTAACTATGGCCGCCATTTTCCACGCACCCGGCGACGCCACCGGATTCGATCAATATGGCCGCTTCAGCAATCCGACCTGGGACGCGGTCGAACACATGCTGGCGCATCTGGAAGACGCGCCATGCGTCGGCTTTCCCTCGGGAATGGCTGCAATCTCGGCGGTGTTCTTTGGGTTGCTCAAATCCGGCGACCGTATCCTGCTGCCGTCGGACGGCTATCACACCACCAGAGCGCTGGCAGACCGCTTCCTGAAATCTTTCGGCGTCGCCTACGATGTCCGGCCGACATCGAGCTTCCTCGACGGCGGCTTCGATGGATATCAACTGGCCTTCGTCGAAACGCCCGCCAATCCGGGACTGGATATCTGCGACATTACGGCTGTCGCCGAAGCCGTGCACAAAGCAGGCGCGATCCTGGTGGTCGACAACACGACGATGACGCCCTTCGGCCAACTACCGCTCGATCTCGGCGCCGACATCGTCATTGCCGCCGACACCAAGGCGCCTAATGGCCATTCCGACGTGCTGTTCGGCCATGTCGCCAGCCGAAATCCGGACATCATCGCCGCCGTGTCCGGCTGGCGCGAGACCTCGGGCTCTATTCCCGGCCCGTTCGAGGCATGGCTGGTGCATCGCGGCCTCGAAACGCTGGAGGTTCGTTTCGACCGCATGTGCTCCTCAGCCGAAGTGATAGCGCGGCGGCTGGAGAGCCATGGTGCGATCAGCGACTTGCGCTTTCCGGGGTTGGAAAGCGATCCATCAAACAATCTTGCCCGCGCCCAGATGGAGCGCTTTGGCTTTCTCATCTCGTTCGTGCTCGCCTCGGAGGACAAGGCCGAGGATTTCATCAACAACTGCGCGTTGATGCAGGCGGCGACTTCGTTCGGAGGCATCCATACTTCGGCGGAACGGCGAGCGAAAAGAGGAGACGCAGTTCCGCCCGGTTTCGTTCGCCTGTCGGTCGGCTGCGAGCCAGTGGAAGAGCTTTGGCGGGCGATCGAGGCGTCGCTGGACGGTATCAGCGGCTGAACGGGTCGATCACGAAGCCAGATCGTCGGCTTCGATATTGCGCCGGCCATGCAGCACCCGCAGGATTTCGACTGCATCCTCGCCGACACGATACAAGATGAGATATTCGCCGACGACCAGATGGCGGATGCCGGGCGCAATGTCTTCGCGCGGCGCGCCTGAGAAGGGATAAGTCGCCAGTTGCTGCCAGCGGGCTTCGATCCGGTCGAGCAGCCGGTCCGCTGCGGCCTCGTCGTCTCGCGCGATATGAAGCCAGGTCGCGATCAAATCCTCTTCTGCATTTGCAGTTCGGATTATGGGCAGCAAATTCATGCCGCGTTATCGGATTTCAATCGTCTGCGCGCTTCGGCCTTGATTTCCTCGATCGACGCAAAACGTCCCGGTCCGCTGTCGATCCCCTCCTGCACCAGTTTGCGCAACTCCTCGACCGTATAGCCGTGCAGATCGCGCCGGTCCTTCCATTGCCTGAGCGCGTCGCGGATCACCTCGCTCGCCGAAGCGTATTCGCCGGCGGCGACCACGTCGTCGACCGCCGCCGCCAGTTCCGGCGAAAGCGTGATGCTGCGTTTGTCGACCTGACCCATGATGCGCTCCTGATATTGCCCGTATATGGTACGATTTAATCGCACCAACTTCAAGAAACGCTTGTTCCGCGCACAGCCCAGCAAAGCTGATTCAGTCAATGAAGCGCCTGAACCAGCAGGCGCGCCCGAAGACGCAACCTGCTGATATCAGGGAATTTCCCTATAAAAATCTGGAAGAAAATTGCCAGCTGGCCTGTAAGCCGGGTTCTGTATGGCCCTCGCCCCTTGCGGCGCGAGAACGTGGCGGCCATTCATCTTGGGCGCATGTTGCCATGCACCTCACGCAACCTACCCGGACGGTGAGCCGGAAACAGCCCTCGAGGGTTTCCCCTCGCACCGCCCCTATTCGGTCTTGCTCCCGGTGGGGTTTGCCGTACCGCTCCTGTTGCCAGTCGCGCGGTGGGCTCTTACCCCACCCTTTCACCCTTACCACGACGGATCGTGGCGGTTTGCTTTCTGTGGCACTTTCCCTAGGGTCGCCCCCGCCGGCCATTAACCGGCACCGTGTCTCCATGGAGCCCGGACTTTCCTCACCCGCAGCCTTTCGGCTTCGCGGGTGCGGCCGCCCGGCCAGCTGGCAAGGCGTATAAAGGGGTTCACGCCCGAAAACGCAAACAAAAAAGCAGGTTTCGGCTTATTACGCCGGCGCTCCAAGCGCTGCCAACTGCACCTTGACCTTGCCGCAATAAGCCGCGGAAATCGGGTTCATCCGCTTGGCGCCATGTCCGGCATTGTATTTCAGGATCGTGCCGCAGGTGGTGCCGCCGCCGAGGTTCCGCGCCATGGCGAGGTATTTCATGCCGTATTTAATGTTGGTCTCGGGATCGTAGAGGCCCTTGATCGAGCCGCTGTAACCCATCATCCGCGCCGTCGACGGCTTGATCTGCATCAGGCCGATCTCACCGGCGCTGCCGACCTGGTTCGGCTGAAAGTTGCTCTCGATCATGATGACAGCCTTGGCGAGCGAGACCGGCACACCATTGCTGGCGGCATGACGCTCGATGATTGTCGAATACTGTCCGCTGCCGCCAGCGGCCGCCGCCTTCGGCGCCGCCGCCCGGCTCTTCCGGCCGATCGACGCCGTCGTCGCCTGGTCGATGCGGGTCCTGTTGCGCTTCACACGTCGCTTGGAGATTGCATTTTTTGCAGAGGCTGGCTTTTTCACTTTTACCCCAGCTTTTTCCACTTTCGCGGATGCTGGCTTTTTCACCTTTACCGCAGCAGCTTTTACCGCCTTTGCGGAGACTGCCCTTTTTTTCTTCGCATCTTGGCCGGCTTTCGGCGTGGCGGTTTTGTCGGACGCGGTAATAAAACCCTGGTCGGCCCGCTGGCTCAGTGGCGCGCCATTGGCCGCACCGATGGCAAAAGTTATTACGCCGGCAGCAACAGCTGCCGTTAAAACGGTCAATTTCTGCATGGGATCCTGTTCTGTTTGAACCGCGCGAAGAACTTCACGCAGCTACGCTAATCAACATCGGAACATTTGGGGGGCTGTAGGTCCGACAATTTGCACGGATCGCCTTTGACGGTCGAATTGGCGGCAAAGAAGGCGAGGCAAGTCACTTTAAGTGACAGATTGTAACTTAACGATCAGGAAAAGATTACTTGGCCGAAACTGCCCTTACGGAAGCAAGCAGTCTTTCCAGCGTGCGGATTGTCGATCCGTCGGCCACGCCATCCACTTTGCGTTGCCGGAAATGCCGCTGGAAAGCCTCGACGACGATTTCGGTCTGCCGGTCGAAAGCACCTGACATCTCCACGCCATAACCATACAGCGCCAGCATCGATTGCAACGCCTCGACCTCGGCAGACGCGTCGCCGGTCTTCAGCACCGCGCCACGCCTGACGGGTGCCGCTTCGACGAGGTGGCCGACACCGGCTTCGAACAGGGCCTTCCAAGGGAATTTCTCGCCCGGATCGGTCTTTCGTCCCGGCGCTACGTCGGAATGGGCGAGCACCCGTTGAGCTGGAATGGAATGGCGCTGAACGATCCCGTTGCACAGACCGATCACGGCATCGATCTGCTGTTTCGGAAAATTCCGATAGCCCAGCGAATGCCCCGGATTGACGATCTCTATGCCGACCGAACAGGAGTTGATGTCGCTGCGTCCGAACCACGAACTCTTGCCGGCGTGCCAGGCGCGGTCGCTTTCCCTGACCATCTGGACGATGCGGCCGTCCTCATGGACGAGATAGTGCGACGAAACCTCGCTGGCCGGATCGCACAGCCACGCTTCGGCGCCGGCGCCGGTCTTCATGCCGGTGTAGTGCAGCACGATCATATCGGGCTTGACCGTCTCGCGTCGTGGACCGAAATTCGGCGATACCCTTACCTCGGCGCTCGGCTCGTCGGGCAGGAAGCCGCTCATGCGTGCCGCAGGCCCCGTTCGATCATCTCATAGGCCGCGTTGATCGCCGCTATCCTGCTCGTTGCGATCTTGATGAATTCCTGCGGCAGGCCGCGTGCGATCAGCCGGTCGGGATGGTTGTCCGAAACCAGCTTGCGATAACGCTTCCGGACCTCCTCGAACGGTTTTCCCCGCTCGATGCCGAGCACGACATAGGGATCGGCCGCACCCAGATCGACGTGCCGGGCCAGAATGCTCTGATAATGCGCCTCCTCGATCCGAAAGATCTCGGCGATACGATGCAAGAACTGGCCTTCGCGCTCGTGGACCAGCCCGTCAGCCTTGGCAATGTGGAACAGCCCATCGAGAATGTCCTCCAGCATCACACAGTTCGAATGACCGGAGCCGCAAAGCTGCGCCATGCGCTCGGCATAGGTTTCGAAGCCGGCGATGTCGCGCTTGGCCAGATCATAAAGCCGCGCCACGTTGCGCGTCTGCTCCTTCGGCACTTCGAATATCTGCTGGAAGGCGCGCACTTCGTCCTGCGTGACAATGCCGTCGGCCTTGGCCATCTTGGCCGACAGCGCGATCATCGCCACCGAGAAGGCGACGCGCCGGCGCAGATCCGCATCGCCGGAGAAAACCGTGCGCACGGCCTCGACGACGTCGGCGACACCCGACGAGGTTGAGGACGAAACGCGCGTAATGAAGTCGCCGAGGCGATCCCAAATCGACATGAGCACCTATTAGGGCTAACCGGCCACCGCTATCAAGCGAAGACAATGCCGCAGGGCCGGCTAACCGATTTTGTGAGATGCCCGAGGCAGCCGGCGCTAACCGTCGATTGAGGAAAGCCAGCAGACGGCAGCCGCGACACCGGCCATAGCGCGCGAAACCGCAGGCCTTGTGACATCTTGCTGTTCGTGGCCGCCTGGCGGCGGGCTTCGGCTATGTCGTCTCGTGGAAACTGGCGAGGAAAATGCCCGGCTGGTAGGTCGTCTGCTGGACGCTATTGCCCACGTCAGCCAGGCACAAATTGCCTCCGTCTCCTTCACTTTGCCATTTCGGCCCTTCTGCTGGGCGAAAAAGTGACGGGCCAAACCATACCGTTCGCGCTGCGGTGATTGCCATCGCCGCAAGGCACGCGTGTCTTGAACCAGATGCTGGGAAGGCCGGCATGATGCCGGCCTTCCCAAATCTTCAGTCAGATAAACTACTGCGCCGGCGCAGGAGCAGGCTCTGCCGGAGCCGGCTCGGCCGGCTTCGTGGCGTCAGGAGCCGGCTGCATCGGCTGTTCGGCCGCCGGCGGATTGGTGCTCTGCGTGGTTGTGGCGTCGCCGCCCGTGCCGCTGTCGCTGCAAGCCGCAACGCCAAGCAGGGAAAGCGCCGAAACCGACGCAAGAATGAGTTTCTTCATGCTATCTCTCCTCTAATCACGCCCCCGCTAACGGTGACGATCGAGGACAGAATGCATCAGGCGCCTATGAGTTTCGTAACGTTGCATTTCCGAATGTAACATCACCTGCTTTCGCCGTTGCCGGTCAGGCAACTGCGAATTAACACATTGAATCAATAAAATGCATTGGAGAGCTGCCGTGATCGCCAAATGGGATTTCTGGATTGACCGCGGCGGCACCTTCACCGATGTCATCGGCCGTGACCCGGAAGGCGGGCTGCACCCACGCAAACTGTTGTCCGAGAATCCTGAAGCCTATGCCGACGCCGCCATCCAGGGCATTCGCGAACTGCTCAGATTAAAATCCGGCGCTCCGATCCCATCCAGCCTGATCGGCGACATCAAGATGGGCACCACCGTTGCCACCAACGCGCTTCTGGAGCGCAAGGGCGACCGTGTGCTGCTGCTCATCACCAGGGGATTTCGCGACGCACTGAGGATCGCCTATCAAGCGCGGCCCGACATCTTCGCCAAGGAGATCATTCTTCCCGAACAGCTCTACGAGCGCGTCATCGAAGTCGACGAACGCGTGCGCGCCGACGGGAATGTCGAACGGCTGCTCGACATTGCCGCCTGCCGGCCGGCCATCGAGCAAGCCAAGGCGGACGGCATCGATGCCGTGGCGATCGTCTTCATGCATGCCTGGAAATATCCCGACCACGAAAAGGCGGTTGCAAAAGTCTGCAGGAAACTGGGTTTTCATCAAGTCTCGGTCAGTCACGAGGTCTCGCCGCTCATCAAGCTGGTCGGCCGCGGCGATACCACGGTGGTCGACGCCTATTTGTCACCGATCCTGGCAAGGTATGTGCAGAAGGTGGCGGGTGAACTGGGCGTCCTCTCCCCCCTCGAGGGGGAGATGGCCGCGAAGCGGCCAGAGGGGGTCATCTCAGAAGGCACCGCCAGAG
>NZ_SUEO01000255.1:8023-8479 GCF_004962925.1 Mesorhizobium sp.
CCTCATGTTCATGATGTCGTCGGGTGGCCTCACGGCTGCCGATATGTTCCAGGGCAAGGACGCGCTGTTGTCCGGCCCGGCCGGTGGCGTCGTCGGCATGGTCGAGACCGCAAAACTTGCCGGTTTCGACAAGATCATCGGCTTCGACATGGGCGGCACCTCGACCGATGTCGCTCACTATGACGGCGACTATGAGCGTGCCTTCGACACCGAGGTTGCCGGCGTGCGCATCCGCGCGCCGATGATGCGCATCCACACCGTCGCTGCCGGCGGCGGCTCGATTCTGCATTACGAGGCCGGGCGTTTCCGCGCCGGGCCGGATTCGGCCGGCGCCAATCCCGGGCCGGCCGCGTACCGGCGCGGCGGCCCGCTGGCCGTGACCGACGCCAATGTCATGCTGGGCAAGCTGCAGCCCGACTTCTTCCCGGCCATTTTCGGACCCAGCCAGAACGAGCC
>NZ_SUEO01000256.1:0-220 GCF_004962925.1 Mesorhizobium sp.
GGCGCGGATCGCCGCGCGCGGCAGCTCGATCATCGTGCCGGTAAGATAGGTGATCTTGACGCCGGTTTCCTCCATCACGCTCTTGGCGACGGCATCGATCCGCGCCTTGACGTAGTCGAGTTCCTTCACCAGGCCGACCAGCGGCACCATGATTTCCGGAACCACCAGCGCGCCGGCCTTCCTGCCGGCCTCGACGGCGGCCTCGAAAATGGCGCGCGCC
>NZ_SUEO01000256.1:230-4426 GCF_004962925.1 Mesorhizobium sp.
CGCCTGCATCTCGGCGATTTCGGGATAGGAAACCGCAAGCCGGCAGCCACGATGGCCAAGCATCGGATTGAATTCGTGCAGGGCTTCGGTGCGCTGCCTGAGCTTGTCGGGCGACACGTTCATGGCGGCGGCGACTTCGGCCACCTCTTCCTCGGTCTTGGGCAGGAATTCGTGCAGCGGCGGATCGAGTAGCCGGATCGTCACCGGCAGGCCGGCCATGATCTCGAACAGTTCGAGGAAATCCGAGCGCTGCATGGGCAGGAGTTTTGCGAGCGCGGTTCGCCGTCCCTTTTCCGTGTCGGCCAGGATCATCTCACGCATGGCGACGATACGGTCGCCGTCGAAGAACATGTGCTCGGTGCGGCAAAGCCCGATGCCTTCGGCGCCGAAGGAACGCGCCATGCGCGCGTCGAGCGGCGTTTCGGCATTGGTGCGCACCTTCATGCGCCGCACGCCATCGGCCCATTCCATGATGGCGGCGAAATCGCCCGAGAGCTCCGGCTGCAGCATCGGCACGGCGCCTTTCAGCACCTGGCCGTTGCCGCCGTCGATGGTGATGATATCGCCCTTGCGGAACGTCGACCCCATCGCCGTCAGCGTGCCGGCCCTGTAGTCGACGCGCAGCGAGCCCGCGCCCGACACACAAGGCTTGCCCATGCCGCGCGCCACCACCGCGGCATGGCTGGTCATGCCGCCACGCGTGGTCAGGATACCTTCCGCCGCATGCATGCCGTGGATATCTTCGGGACTGGTCTCGATGCGCACGAGGATCGCCTTTCGGCCTTGCGTCTTGATCTCCTCGGCGTCGTTGGAGGAAAAGACGATCTCGCCGGTGGCAGCACCCGGAGAAGCCGGCAGGCCGATGCCTATCACATCGCGCGCGGCCTCCGGATCGATCGTCGGATGCAGCAATTGATCGAGCGAGGCCGGATCGATGCGGGCGACGGCCTCTTCCTTCGAAATGAGCTTGTCCTGTGCCATTTCGACGGCGATTCTGAGCGCGGCCTTGGCGGTACGCTTGCCGGACCTCGTCTGCAGCATCCATAATTTGCCGCGCTCGATGGTGAATTCGAGATCCTGCATGTCGCGGTAGTGCTTTTCCAGACGGTCGGAGATGGTGACGAATGCCTGGAACGCATCCGGCATCAGCTTCTGCAGTGACGGCTTGTCGGAGCCGGCGGCAATGCGCGCCGCCTCGGTGATGTTTTGCGGCGTGCGAATGCCGGCAACGACATCCTCGCCCTGCGCATTCACCAGGAACTCGCCATAGAGCATCTTTTCGCCGGTCGACGGATTGCGGGTGAAAGCGACGCCGGTGGCGGAAGTCTCGCCCATATTGCCGAACACCATAGCCTGGACGTTGACTGCCGTGCCCCAGCTTTCAGGGATGTCATGCAGGCGCCGATAGGTGATGGCGCGGCTGTTCATCCAGCTCGAAAACACGGCGCCGATCGCCCCCCAGAGCTGCTCGTTCGGATCCTGCGGAAACGGCTTTCCGAGCTCCTCCTCGACCTTGGCCTTATAGAGTGCAATCACGCCCTGCCATTCGATGGCGGTCAGTTCGGTGTCGAGCTCACGGCCGAGCCCACCTTTCTGGTCTTCGAGGATTTCCTCGAAGACCTCGTGGTCGAGGCCCATGACGACATCGGAATACATCTGGATGAAACGCCGATAGCTGTCATAGGCAAAGCGCGCGTCGCCTGAATCGGCGGCCAGCGCCTCGACCGTCTCGTCGTTCAGACCGAGATTGAGCACGGTGTCCATCATGCCAGGCATGGAAGCGCGGGCACCGGAACGCACCGATACCAAAAGCAGTTTAGAGGGATCGCCGAAACGGCGCCCGGTCAGCCGGCCGATATGATCGAGGGCGACCGCGACATCCGCTTCCAGCGAGGCAGGATAGCAGCGCTCATTGGCGTAGTAGGCGTTGCAGACCTCCGTGGTGATGGTGAAGCCTGGCGGCACGGGCAGGCCCAAGCTGCACATTTCGGCGAGATTGGCACCCTTGCCGCCCAGAAGGTTCCTATCGCCGGCACGGCCTTCCGCGGCGCCGTCGCCAAAGGTGTAGACCCATTTGGTCATGCTTGCTCTCCGGTTGCAGGAGATTGAAAAGATTGACGAAGCCGAAGTTTCGCCGTGTCCCTACCCGAGCGATATGATGCTGCAGTGCGAAAGGCAAGGCGTCGGCAAAGCCAGCCGGCTTCTACAATCGATTAAGAAAAAGCGTTGCCAAAAAGACTTGCGGCTTAGTGGCCACCAAAGTAGAACATAATAGGAACACGAGGTGACGCCATGAGACTGACCGGAAAACTCGATTATCTGGAAATGCCGGCAACTGGTGGAACGCTGGACAGGCTAAAGGCTTTCTACAGCGCCGCCTTTTCCTGGTCGTTCACCGACTATGGGCCGACCTATTCGGCCTTTTCGGAAGGTCTTGACGGAGGCTTCCAGGCTGATGCCGGCGAAGCGCCCGCCAAGCCGCTTCCCGTGCTTTATTCCGAGGACCTGGAAGAAACCCTGGGCGCCGTCGAAAATGCCGGTGGCACCATCGTCAAGCCGATCTTTTCGTTCCCTGGTGGCAGGCGATTCCATTTCGTCGATCCGGCCGGCAATGAAATGGCCGTCTGGGGCGAGTAGACGCAATGGCCTGACAGGAGGGAATAATGTGCGAACTCCTATCTGCAGGAACCGGTGGATCGGTTCCGAGCACTCGCTATTCTCGGCATTGAGCTTTCCGTCGGCTCGTCCTATAAGGCCGCGCGCAGCGGCCATGTTCCGGCTGTTGGGGCGTAGCCAAGTGGTAAGGCATCGGTTTTTGGTACCGACAATCCCAGGTTCGAATCCTGGCGCCCCAGCCAGTCGTCTATTTATAATAATATCAAGAACTTACCTCACCTTTTCGCACAGCTATCCAGCGCAGCTGTCGAGGTCAACAGTAGTCCGATTATTTTGACCGCGTTCCGGCCAGCCTTCTCGGGTCGGTTGTGAGGGGTTGCCGCCGCCGGCAGGCGAAAGCTCGAGCAGGATTGATCGGTGTATCGCATCCTAGCTCATTGGCCATACGATCATAAGCATTGGCACAGCAACAATGACGACGAGGAACGATAGCGGCAGTCCCAGACGCGGATAATCGCTGAAGCGGTAGCCGCCCGGCCCCATGACGAGCGTGTTGCACTGATGCCCTATCGGGGTGAGAAAATCGCAGCCGGCGCCAATGGCGACTGCCATCAGGAATGCTTCCGGCCTGTAGCCGAGATCGCCGGCAAATTCGGCGGCGATAGGCGCCATGACAAGAACGGTGGCGGCATTGTTGAGGAACGGCGTAACGGCCATGGCGGCGACAAGGATGAGCATCAGCGCGCCGGACGCCGGAAGAGTGGTCCCCAGTTTGGCAAGCTCGCCGGCAATTACTGCTGTGGCCCCTGTACTGCGTAGCGAATCGCTCACTGGAATGAGAACGGCGAGCATGAGGAGGATTGGACCGTCCAGCGATTGGTAGACCTCCCGGAGCGGGATGATCTTGAAAAGCACCATCCCGACCGCGGCCGCAAAGAAAGCGACGGAGACCGGGAGCAGCCCGAACGCAGTCGCCACAATAGCGAGAGCAAGGACCGTTACCGGCACGATTCCCTTGCGGACGCTACCAAGCAGGATGGCCCTTTCTGCCAGCGGCAGGCAGCCGAGTTCACGCAGTATCTCGGGTATCGTTGCTGCATTGCCCTGCAGCACAACGACGTCGCCGAGCCTTAGCTCGACTTCGGCCAGCCTGCGGTCGAGGCGCTCGCCGCGACGGCTGACGGCCAGGAGGTTGACGTTGAAGCGGTCGTAAAGGGCAAGGCGCTGGGCTGTCCAGCCGATCAACGAGGAGCTTTCCCCGATCACGGCTTCGATGGCTACCATCTCGCTGGCGGTGCCGTCACCGCCGACCCTATCGCCCGTGACGCTGAGCTTGCCCTGGGAGACAAGGCGATCCAGCGCCTCTGGGTCGCCTTCGAGCAGCAGAATGTCGTTCACCTTAAGGACGGCATCGGGCAGCGGCGTCATCCGCATAGTCCGATTGCGCAGGATCGACGTCACGATAGCATCGCCGCCGGAAAGCTTCATGAGGTCTGCGACGGTTTTCCCGAGCACCGTGGAATCGCTGACAATTCGAGCCTCTGTCAGGTAATTCTTGATGTCGATGGCTTCATTCAGCG
>NZ_SUEO01000256.1:4436-8404 GCF_004962925.1 Mesorhizobium sp.
CCCGCCGAGCTTTTCGCGCACCGGTAAAAGCCAATAGAAAAGCAGCAGGAAGATCGTTCCGGCGGCGGCCAGGGCCGCTCCAACAGGTGTGAAGTCGAACATTGTGAAGGCGGTTCCGGTCAGTTCCTCACGCACACGGGAAACAACGATATTGGGAGATGTTCCCACCTGCGTCATGAGTCCGCCGAGCAGTGAACCGAACGCCATAGGCATCAGGAATATCGAGGGTGAAATGCTCGACCGGCGCGCGAACTGGAAGGCGATCGGAATCATGATAGCGAGCGCACCGATATTCTTAACAAAGGCAGACAGGATCGTGACCACGATCACCAACAGCGCCAGTTGCGGTCGAACTCCCGATAAATTCGGAACAAAGCGCTTGATGGCGACTTCCATGATGCCCGAGCGTGCTATGCCCGCGCTCACCAGCAGGGCGCTGCCGACAATGACCACGATATCGTCGCTGAACCCGCTGAAGGCTTCGTCAAAAGGCACAATGCCAACCGCGAGTGCAAGCAACAGTGCCGCGGCTGCGACCAGATCATATCGATATCGACCCCATACGAACGCCGCCATCATCACGAAGGTAACGGCGAACGACAGAATTTGCGGCGTAGTCATGTTCGGATGCCCCGCCGCCAATTCAGCGAAAGCAACTAAAAAGCGGGGCGGCTGATCAGAACGGCCAACCCGCTTTTTAGTTGCTTTCGCTGATCACGGCTTTGCTAGCACGCTCCTGAATCCTGAACTTCCATGCTTGCCAAGAAGCCCGTGTCGAGCGATGTTCTTGGCTCTTGGGCGATGTTCCTGGTTGCGTTGCTTCAAGGTGCGCGATCGGTCAGCTCACTTGCACCTTCCTCCGCGGCGCAATGGGCGCAGCAGTAGATGATGTCATCTTGTTCGACGCCATGTCCGATGATCCGGCATCCGCAATGCGGGCACATCGGAGCAAGTTTCTGAATCGCGCATTCGAAGCTGTCGAACGTATAGGTTTCCTCGGCCAGCTTCACTTCGAAAGCCTTGTCGTAGTCATTCCCGCACTGGTCGCATCTGGCCATAGTTCTTTTCCTTCTTCATTGGCTCACGCTCGACCAACCCGCCGCATGACGATAGGTTCCCGTCAGGATCGTAGAGTCTTGCTAAGCAGGAGAAGAGCGCGAGCCGGCATCACGCGCGCGCCGTTCGATCAAGCGGATCACCTCGTCGATGTCCCGCGGCTCGATGTAGAGTTCCTTCAGGCCCGGCGCGCCGATTGCTGCCACATTGTCGTGCCGCATAAGATCGACCTGGTTGCGTGTTATGGGCGCGGCCGGAAGGAGTTCCGCGACGCCAGCCAAGGCGTCCCACGCCGCAAAGGGCACCGGCATCAGCCTGATGTGGGTGTGGAGCTGCCGGGCGACCTCCCGCAGCAGTTCCGTATAGGTGTAGATGCGCGGGCCACCGAATTCGAATATCGATGAACCCTTGTGGTTTCGCCCGTCGATCAGCCGGCTCACTGCTTCCGCGACGTCTGCCACATAGACTGGCTGAAGCCGTGTGCCGCCATCGCCGAACAGCGGATAGACCGGCAGGAGGCGTATCAGCCTCACAATCGTCGTGAGGAAAACGTCGTCAGGTCCTGTCATGACGGCGGGACGCACAATCAGAGCGCCGGGAAATGCACTCGTCACGACAACTTCTCCGCGCCCACGCGCGCTAATGTAGTTCGAATCCGATTGAGGATCGGAGCCGATCCCCGAAATCTGGACGAACTGGTCGACCTCGCCAGCGCGCGACGCGGCGGCGAGATCAGCCGCGGCTTTCACATGCACGCGTTCAAACGTCTGGGCGCCCTGCTCGACATAAAGACTGACAGCATTCACGATCGCCTGTGATCCGGCAATGGCCAAACCGATCGAGGACGCATCCAATATATCCGCCTTGACGGCTTCGGGCATCCTTGCAGTCGAGGAGAAGACCGGCCCCACGCGAGCTGGGTGGCGGGATGCGGCACGGACCGTAAAACCCCTCTCCAGGAGGCGCTTGACGATCCTGCGCCCGAGAAAGCCTGTCCCGCCGAACACAGTGACGATCCGTTTTGTGTTGAGATCGTCAGGATCCATTTGCCTCGCCATCCCTTCTTCGCGTGCCTGCCGGCGCCTGCCGCGAGGATTGTCCTTGGCCGGCGTATGAACCAGCCCATCGAACGTCAGGACGGTTGGAGAACAACGCAGGAAAGCTTTTTGTTCCAGTCGGCGCTGGGTTAATCGAGGCACGGCCGATATCGCTGTGGCGCCTCGTGCATCACCGTCCGCTCGCCCATTGGCGAGTGTTTTGACGCTGAGTTGCTTTATCCGTGTTATCAAAAACTGGTCGGGGCACTGCAGCGTCGAAATTGACAGATCACCACTTGCAAATCGGTCGCCGCTGTCTTTTGCTCGCGCGACAGTTGTCCAATGACTGTTGAATGGTTGGCGAACGGATGAACAAAATCGATCGGCGACGGCCAGAGTCCGAAATGGACGCCACCCTAAATGCTGCGCGGCTTGGAACGCGGTTGCGCCTCGCCCGCCAGACACGGGGCATGACGCTGAAGACGCTGGCGACAGCGGCCAACTGCTCTGAAAGCCTTTTGTCCAAGATCGAGAACGGCAAGGCTTCGCCATCCCTGCCTATGCTTCACCGCCTGGTCGAAGTTCTCGAGACCAACATCGGCTGGATGTTCGAACAGGTCGACGACGACGAGGCGATCGTGTTCCGCGCAGGCGCGCGGCCATTGATCTCGCTCGACGCGCTACGGCGCGGCGAGGGCATCTCGCTCGAACGCGTTATTCCGTATTCGCCCGGTCACCTGCTGCAGTGCAATATCCATCATATCGAGGCAGACGGCGAGAGCGAAGGTCCCATCCAGCATGTCGGCGAGGAAGTCGGCTATGTGCTCGCCGGCCGGATCAAGCTGATCGTCGATGGCAAGAGCCATGATCTCGCCACTGGCGATGCGTTCGTCTTCAGGTCGGAGCTGCCGCACCATTACCGCAACATCGGCAAAGAGAGAGCCAGCATTTTTTGGGTCAACACGCCGGCGACCTTCTGACAGGCGCTTCAAAGGCGTTGACAAATATTCAAGTCTCTTGAATGTTTGCCTCGTGCCTGTAGCACCAATGGGACCAGCCGAACAGGTTTGGCCCGCAAGCAAGGGGAACCGTAAATGCGTCCGTTCAAACTTCTCGTCCGTTGCGCCGCCGTCATCGCCATTTGCTCGACAGCAATGGGATCGGCGTTCGCCGATACGTTCGCTCTCGTCAACATCAACCAGCAGGCCCTCTTCTTCAACCAGATCAACGAGGGCGCGCAGAAAGCGGCCGACGCCGCCGGCGCCAAGCTGGTCATCTTCAATGCCAACAACGTGCCGAGCGCGCAAAATGACGCGATCGAGAACTACATCACACAGAAAGTCGACGGCATCATTTTGGTCGCCATCGATGTCAACGGCGTCAAGCCCGCAATCACCGCCGCGAAGGCGGCCGGCATCCCCGTGATCGCCATCGACGCGCAGATCCCCGACGGCGACAACATTGCGTTCATCGGTGTCGACAACGCCAAGGCCGGCGAGGATATAGGCAAATTCTACGCCGACTATGTGAAGTCCGAGATGGGCGGCACTGCCAAGATCGGTATTGTCGGCGCGCTCAATTCGTTCATCCAGAACCAGCGGCTCGACGGTTTCAAGAAGGCGGTCACGGACAGCGGCTTGGCGATCACGTTCCTCGACACGGTCGACGGCCAGAACGTTCAGGAGACCGCGATGAGCGCTTCGGAGAATTTGATGACCGCCAATCCGGATATGACGACGCTATATGCGACCGGCGAGCCGGCGTTGCTCGGCGCTGTTTCGGCCGTAACCAGCCAAGGCCGCACCGGCGACGTCAAGGTGTTCGGCTGGGACCTGACCAAGCAGGTCATTCAGGGCATTGACGATGGTTGGGTGG
>NZ_SUEO01000257.1 GCF_004962925.1 Mesorhizobium sp.
CACCCTTACCCCCTCCCCGTTCTTCACGGGGAGAGGGTAAGGGTGAGGGGCAGCGCCGCCTTCAAACTACTAGCGCGTAAAGCTCTGGGCGTTGCCCGCGTCGACATTGACGATGTTGCCGGTCGACTTGGCCGACATGTCGGAAGCAAAGAAATAGATCGCCTCGGCGATGTCTTCGGGGAACACCGAACGCTTCAGCATCGAGCGCGAGCGGTAGTGCTCCTCGAGATCGTCAGTCGACATCTTATAGGCGGCGGCGCGCTGTTCCTTCCACTCGCCGGTCCAGATCTTCGAGCCGCGCAGCACGGCGTCCGGGTTGACGACATTGACCCTGATCTGGGCTTCCGCGCCTTCCAGCGCCAGGCAGCGCGCCAGATGGATCTCGGCCGCCTTGGCCGTGCAATAGGCGGCGGCGTTGGGCGATGCGGCAAGCCCGTTCTTGGAGGCGACGAAGACGACGTTGCCGCCGATCTTCTGCGCGCGGAACAGCCGAAATGCTTCCCGCGAAACGAGGAAATAGCCGGTCGACAAGATGTCCATGTTCTTGTTCCACAGCGCCAGCGTCGTCTCCTCGATCGGCGCAGAAGTTGCCAAGCCGGCATTCGACACCAGAATATCGACGCCGCCGAACTCGACCGCCGTCTCGGCGAAGCCGGAGATCACCTGATCCTCTGACGTGACGTTGATGACCAGCGGCCGCACGAAATCCTTGCCATAGGCTTTGGCAAGCTCGTCATTGGCGCTGGCAAGGGCGGCCTCGTCGATATCGGCCAGCACAACGCAGGCGCCTTCGCGCAGCAGCCGGTTGGCCGTCGCCCGGCCGATGCCGCCGGCGCCACCGGTGACCAGCGCGATCTGGCCGGCCAGGGCTTTCGGCCTCGGCAGACGCTGCAGCTTTGCCTCTTCGAGCAGCCAGTATTCGATGTCGAAAGCCTCCTGGTCGGGCAGGCCGACATAGGCCGACACCGTCGAGGCGCCGCGCATGACATTGATGGCGTTGACGTAGAATTCGCCTGATATGCGCGCGGTCGCCTTGTCGCCGGCGAAGGTGAACATGCCGACGCCCGGCATCAGATAGACCACCGCATTCGGATCGCGCACGGGTGGCGAATCCGCATGCTTGCACCTGTCATAATAAGCCTGATAGCCAACGCGATACTCCGCCACGTCGTCGGCGAGACGGGCAATGACGGCGTCGATATCCGGCTTCGCAGGGTCGAATTCGATGACCAGCGGCCGGATCTTGGTGCGCAGGAAATGGTCGGGACACGACGTGCCGAGCGCCGCCAGTGGGCGCAAATCCTTCGAATTGACGAATTCGAGCACGGCGGGCGAATCGTCGAAATGGCCAAGCTTGTGGCTTTTCTCCGAGATCAGGCCGCGGATCCTCGGCATCAGCTTTGCTGCCACAGCGCGACGCGCCGGCGCGTCGAGCGATTTGACCACTTCGCCACCGAAAATCGGCTTGCCTTCAGACTTGCGCTCGAACCAGTCGATCGCCTGGTTGATCACCGAGATCGTCGTCTCGTAGCATTCCCGAGGCGTGTTGCCCCAGCTGAACAGGCCGTGGCTCGCCAGCACAACACCCTTGGCTTCGGGGTTCTCGATGCAGAATTTTTCCAGCCACAGGCCGAGTTCGAAGCCCGGACGCTTCCATGGCAGCCAGCCGATCGCGTTGCCGAAGATCTCCCTGGTCAGCGCCTTGGAATCCTTCGCTGCGGCAATGGCGATGATCGCGTCCGGATGCATGTGATCGACATGGGGCTTCGGCACGAAGGCGTGCAGCGGCGTGTCGATCGAGGCCGCGCGTGGGTTAAGATTGAACGTACAATGGGGCAGATAGCCGACCATCTCGTCCTCGTGATCGAGGCCGCGATAGAGACCCTTCAGCGCCCTGAGCTTGTCCATGTAAAGGGTGGCGAAACCGTCTGTTTTAATCGAGGCGCTGTCGCCGCCCGAGCCCTTCACCCACAGCACTTCCACGCTCTCGCCGGTGAGCGGATCCTTTTGCCATATCTTGGAAGAGGTGTTGCCGCCGCCATAGTTGGTGACGCGCTTGTCGGAGCCAAGAACATTCGAGCGATAGACGAGACGTTCCGGCTCGCTCATTGCCTGGGCTTTCGCCTCATCCCAAAGATTGGCGAGGCGCGTGCCGGAGCGCTTGTCGAGCATAGGTATCCTCCCGTGACGCGAGACGCGCAAAACGGCGCGGTCCCTTTTGTCCGAATTTCTACGCAAGCGGCGGCGTTGTCAATCACAAACGATCAATATCAATCATATTGCATTGCACAATCAATTTATCTGATCGGAAATGATTGACACTGCGCGTTTTGGGTGCCTAGATGCTGAGGCAGGGAGGAACCATGCACGAAAAAGAGCGCCACAGGATCATTCTGTCCGCCGTCCAGGAAAAGCCTGTGGTGACGGTGCAGGAGATGGTCGACCTGACGGACTCGTCCGAGGCGACGATCCGGCGCGACATCGCGGCATTGCATGTGCAAAAGCGCCTTCGCCGCGTGCGTGGCGGCGCCGAAGCGATCACCCCGCCGCAGTTCATCGGCCTTGCCGGTCGGCCCTTTTCGGTCAACGAGACGATCAACGCATCGCAGAAGCGGGCGATCGCGCGGGAAGCGGTGGAACTCTGCAAGGACGGCGAGCCGATCATCATCAATGGCGGCACCACCACCTTCCAGATGGTGCATTTCCTGACCGGCCGCCGCATGCCGATCTTCACCAATTCCTTTCCGATCGCCGAGCACCTGCTCAAGCATTCCAAAAACACGGTGATGCTGTCGGGCGGCACCATCTACCGCGAGCAGAACATCATCCTGTCGCCCTTCGACAATGACGTGACGCGCAATTTCTATGCCCGCCGCATGTTCATGGGCGCGCAAGGGCTCGGGCCGTTGGGCCTGATGGAAGGCGATCCGCTGCTGATCCAGGCCGAGCAGAAACTGATCGATCAGGCTGACGAGCTGGTGGTGCTGATCGATTCGTCGAAGTTCCGCAAAAGATCGAGCCTGATCCTGTGCGGCCTGTCGCGCATCGCCACTGTCATCACCGACGACGGCATCGAAGATCGCGAGGCCAAGATGCTGGAGGCCGCTGGTGTGGCCCTGATCGTCGCCCGCACAACGCTAAGCAATAAGGAAGAATCTTCGCTGCAGGCCTGAGGCCCGCAGCGGCGATGGAATGCAACGCTCAAGGGAGGATATTCGAATGAGCATTTTGAAGAAATTGATGGTGACGGCGGCCTTGTCGGCCGCCATGTTCGTGAATGCCGCCTATGCCGAGAACGTCAAGATCGCGCTGGTGGTGAAGTCGCTCGGCAACGGCTTCTTCGATGCCGCCAACAAGGGCGCCCAAGAGGCGGCCAAGGAACTCGGCGGCGTCGACATCATCTACACCGGCCCGACCAAGGCGACCGCCGAAGCGCAGATCGAAGTGATCAATTCGCTGATCGCCCAGAAGGTCAACGCCATCGCCATTTCGGCCAATGACGCCGACGCGCTGGTTCCGGCGCTGAAGAAGGCGATGGATCGCGGGATCACCGTCATCTCGTGGGATTCTGGTGTCGCGCCGGAAGGCCGCGAGCTTCACCTCAACCCCTCCGACACCAATCTGATCGGCGAGACCATCATCAAGCTTGCCGCCGACTACCTGCCGGAAGGCGGCGATGTCGCCATCCTGTCGGCTTCGTCCACCGCGACCAACCAGAACGCCTGGATCGACGCGGCCAAGAAGGTGCTGCCGGAGAAGTTCCCCAAGATCAATCTCGTCGCCACCGTCTATGGCGACGACGACTCGGCCAAGAGCACGGACGAGGCCAAGGGCCTGCTAAAATCCTATCCGAACCTCAAGGCGATCATCGCCCCGACCACGGTCGGCGTCGTTGCCGCCGCGCAGGTGGTGACCGACGCGAACCTGATCGGCAAGGTCAACGTCACCGGCCTGGCGTTGCCGTCCGAGTTCAAGAAGTTCATCGACAACGGCGCCAGCCAAGCAGTTGCGCTGTGGAACCCGATCGACCTCGGCTACTCGGCCGTCTACCTCGCCCATGATTTGGCGGTGAAGAAGGAAGAAGCCAAACCCGGTGCTACGCTGTCGATCGGCCGCGTCGGCAAGGTCACGCTCGACGACACCAACTCGGCCGCGATGGCTCCGCCCTACAAGTTCGACAAGTCGAACATCGAAGAGTTCTCCAAGATCTATTGATCCTGGAGCCCTTCAAGCCGACGCGGCGGGACAGAGGTTCCGCCGCGTCCTCAAACGGTCCTTGCTTCAGGGCTTGATACGACTATGGACACGACAGCCCAACTCACCCCGACGACCGAGCAGCCTTTGGCTCCGGCTCCGCGCCTGACCCTGTCCGGCATTTCGAAGAGTTTTCCCGGCGTGCGCGCACTGCATGATGTCAGCCTGTCGCTTTATCCCGGCCAGGTGACCGCGCTGATCGGCGAGAACGGAGCCGGCAAGTCGACGCTGGTCAAGATCATGACCGGCATCTACCAGCCCGATTCGGGCACTATCAGCATCGACGGCCAGGCCGTCACATTGCCCAGCGCGCATGCCGCCTTCGGGCACGGCATCACGGCCATCCATCAGGAAACCGTACTGTTCGATGACCTGACGGTGACCGAGAACATCTTTCTCGGTCATGCGCCGCGCACCCGCTTCGGCACGATCGACTGGCGCACCATGCGCAAGAATGCTCGCGAGGTGCTGGACACCATGGGTGCCGGCCACATCGATGCCGACGCGCGCCTCAAGGATCTCGGCATCGCCAACAAGCATCTCGTCGCCGTCGCCCGCGCCATGTCGATCGATGCGCAGATCGTCATCATGGACGAGCCGACCGCAGCGCTATCGCTGAAGGAGATCGAAGAGCTGTTCTTGCTGATCGAATTCCTGAAGAGCGAAGGCAAGGCGATCCTGTTCATCAGCCACAAGTTCGACGAGATCTACCGCATCGCCGACCGCTATACGGTGTTCCGCGACGGCGAGATGGTTGGCGAAGGCCTGATCAAGGACGCTGGCCAGAGCCAGATCGTGCGCATGATGGTCGGCCGCGCCGTCGACCATATCTTTCCGCAGCGCAAAGCCGAGATCGGTGCGCCGGTGCTCACTGTCTCCGGCCTGTCGCATCCGACCGAGTTCGACGACATCGGCTTCGAGCTGCACAAGGGCGAAATCCTCGGCTTCTACGGCCTTGTCGGCGCCGGCCGCAGCGAGGTGATGCAGGCGATATCAGGCATCACCCGCACCAGCAGCGGCACGATCACGCTGGAAGGCAAGACAATCGTGCCGAAATCTGCGGCGGATTCGATCGATGCCGGCATCGTCTATGTGCCGGAAGAGCGCGGCAAGCAGGGCGTGGTGATCTTCCAGAATATTTCGCTGCCCTCGCTCAAGCGCACATCCAAATCGGGCGTGCTGCGGCTGGCGGAGGAGTTCGCGCTGGCCCGCTCCTATACCGAGCGGCTCGATTTGCGCGCCTCCTCGCTCAGCCAGGATGTCGGCACGCTGTCGGGCGGCAACCAGCAGAAGATCGTCATCGCCAAATGGCTGGCGACCGCACCCAAGGTGATCATCCTCGACGAGCCGACCAAAGGCATCGACATTGGCTCGAAAGCCGCCGTGCACGGCTTCATGGCCGAGTTGGTCGCGCAAGGCCTGTCGGTGATCATGGTGTCGTCCGAACTGCCCGAGATTCTCGGCATGTCCGACCGCGTCGTCGTCATGCGCGAGGGCCGCATCGCCTCGGTCTACGACAATAAGGGGCTCGACGCGGAAACGCTGGTCAAGACGGCAGCGGGGATCGCGGCATGAAGGCTCTTCTTAGATATCGCGAAGTCTGGCTGCTCGCCGCAATCGTCGTGCTGATCGGGCTGATCTCGATGCGCTTTCCGGGCTTTGCCAACCCGGGCAATCTGCGCCAGGTGTTCAACGACACCTCGATCCTGATGATCCTCGCGCTAGGACAGATGGTGGTGATCCTGACCCGCTCGATCGACCTGTCGATGGCATCCAACCTGTGCTTCACCGGCATGGTGGTGGCGATGCTGAACGCAGCACATCCGGCGATCCCGATCCCGCTGCTGATCGTCATCGCACTTCTGGTCGGCCTGGTGCTGGGCGCGATCAACGGCCTGCTGGTGTGGCGGCTGAATATTCCCTCGATCGTGGTGACGCTCGGCACGCTCACCATCTATCGCGGCGCCACCTTCGTCATTTCAGGCGGCGCCTGGGTCAATGCCGATCAGATGAGCCCTGATTTCATCGGCCTGCAACGCGCGGCTTTCCTCGGCATTCCGGTCCTGTCGTGGATCGCCATACTGGTCATAGCCCTGTTCTTTCTCTTGATGACGCGCACCGCGCTCGGCCGCTCGATCTACGCCATCGGCGTCAACCCGACGGCATCGGTCTATGCCGGCATCGATGTCGGCCGGACCAAATTCATCGTCTTCTGCATTTCGGGGATGATCGGCGGTCTCTGCGGTTATCTCTGGATCTCGCGCTACGTCATCGCCTCGGTCGAGGTCGCCAACGGCTACGAACTCAACATCATCGCAGCCTGCGTCATTGGCGGCATCTCGATTGCCGGCGGCATCGGCTCGGTCGGCGGTGCGGTGCTCGGTGCGTTGTTCCTCGGTATCATCTCCAACGCGCTGCCGGTGATCAACATCTCGCCGTTCTGGCAGATGGCGATTTCGGGCAGCGCCATCATCCTGGCCGTGGTGCTCAATGCGCGCGGCGAACGCCGGCAGGGCCGCATTATCCTCAGAAAGGCGGAAGCGGCATGACCGACACCCCTGTCCCACGCCACATTCCCGACCGGCTCGACAAGCCATTTAGTTCGGCGATCTTCTCATGGGAGGCGCTGCTCGTCGCGGTGGCGGTCGCCATCTTTGCCGTCAACAGCTTCGCCTCGCCCTATTTCCTCGACGCGTGGTCGCTGTCGGACCTAACCTTCAACTTCACCGAAAAGGCGCTGATCGCGCTCGCCATGGCGCTGCTGATCATTTCCGGCGAGATCGACCTGTCGGTCGCCGCCATCATTGCGCTGGCTTCGACGATGATGGGCATGGCGGTGCAGGCCGGCGCAGGCACGCCGGTGCTGGTAGTGATCGGTATACTGGTCGGGCTAGGCTGCGGCGCCTTCAACGGGCTGCTCGTCACCAGGCTGGGATTGCCGTCGATCGTCGTCACCATCGGCACGATGAGCCTTTTTCGCGGCGTCGCCTTCATCGTCCTCGGGGACCAGGCCTACAAAGGCTATCCCTCGAGCTTCGCCTTCTTCGGCCAAGGCTATGTCTGGTGGGTGGTGTCGTTCGAGCTGACGCTTTTCCTCGTCGCGGCCGTCATCTACTGGTTCCTCCTACATCGGACGAGCTTCGGCCGCCGCGTCTTCGCCATCGGCAACAATCCGGTTGCGGCGCAGTTTTCCGGCGTGCGCGTCGGCCGCATCAAATTCATCCTGTTCTGCCTGACCGGGCTGATGGCGGGCATCGCTTCGGTGCTGATCACCTCGCGGCTCGGCTCGACCCGGCCGTCGATCGCACAAGGCTACGAACTGGAAGTCATCACCATGGTGGTGCTCGGCGGCGTCAGCATCCTGGGCGGCGCCGGCAGCATAGTGGGCGTGGTGCTCGCCGCCTTCATCATGGGACTGGTAACCTTCGGCCTCGGCCTGCTCAACGTGCCCGGCATCGTCATGTCGATCTTCATCGGGCTGCTGCTGATCATCGTCATCGCGCTGCCCATCGTCTGGCGGCGCGTGCGTCGGGAGCGCTTCACCTGATGGCCGAGAAATACGCGTTCAAGATGAAGCTCAATCCCGGCATGAAGGCCGAATACAAAAGGCGCCACGACGACATCTGGCCGTCGCTGGTCGCCCTGCTCAAACAGGCCGCCGTTTCCGACTATTCGATCCATCTCGACGAAGAGACCAACACCTTACTCGGCGTGCTGTGGCGCCGCGACGGCCACGGCATGGACGAATTGCCGAAGCACCCGGTGATGCAGCGTTGGTGGGCTGAAATGGCCGACATCATGGAGACCAAGCCTGATAATGAGCCGGTGGCGGTGCCGCTGGAAACAATGTTCCATATGGAATGACCCGCCACGTCGCCGTCATCGATATCGGCAAGACCAATGCCAAGGTGGCACTGGTCGATCTCACCGACATGCGCGAAGTCGCGCTGCGCCGCATGGCGAACGCGCCCGCTGCCGACGGTCCCTACCCGCACCACGATGTCGAGCTTCTGTGGTCGTTCATCCTCGACAGCCTCGCCGGGATCAATCGCGAACAGCGCATCGACGCGATATCGATCACCACCCATGGCGCGACAGGCGTGCTGGTGGAC
>NZ_SUEO01000258.1 GCF_004962925.1 Mesorhizobium sp.
TCTCACCCGCCTCTCGTCGCGGTCGGGCATCACCTCTGTATCATCGACTCCGGTCGATGCAGGGGACGACATGTCGATCTCCGGCACATCGGCAGAAACCGCTTCGGGCATGATATCGGGAACGACCGGCAAGACGCGCGACCGGGGCGCGTCGGATGCACGAGGCTCCACCGGACCGTCGACAACGACGTCAGGCGACGGAGCGGGGCCAGCATCGGCTTCGACATCCGGTTCGGTATCGGCTTCAGCTTCGGCATCGGCCTCGACTTCGCTGTCGGCCGGCTGCTCCGCCGCCGGTGCTGCGGCGTCATCGTTGGTCGGCGGACCGACGTCGGGAACCGCCGGCAGGAATTCGGATTCGATTTCCGTGATCTTGGCCTGCACCGCCTTGCGGCGCTTGATGGCGACTTCCACCGTCACGCCCGGGTTGGCCTGCAGGGCACGGTCCAGTGCGGCGAAGGCCGATCGATAGACCCTCTCGCGGAACGTCCGGTCTTCGGCATTGCCTTTCTCGAAGGCATTCCGGATCGCTTTTTCGATCGCGTCCAAACGGGACCTCTCTGCACGTACGGTCACATTGTCATGATCGTTAGCCGTAGGCGACCAATCAATCAACGGGCCAGCGGCCGCATTCTGCCTTGGCGACGCATCCGAGGCCCATTTCGGCGATTTTCGTTAAAGGAATCAACATTTTTCACCGATTTTCCCACCACGGCGCCAACGTGGCGGTCGCGCGACCTGCCGGTGCGGCCTCGCGCGACCACATGGCGGATCGGCGCGGTGGCCCCTGATCGGCCCGGCATGAGCCCCAATGCGAAATGCCAAAGTCCCATCTTGAATTTGTGGCGGGTTGCGTTTATCACCCAGCGCATCTTGGAGGCCCTGGCTTCCCGGGCCGCTTTAGCTCAGTTGGTAGAGCACATCATTCGTAATGATGGGGTCAGGTGTTCGAGTCACCTAAGCGGCACCACTATTTCTCAAGGCTTTGCGGGTTCCGAGGGTATAGCAAAACCACGTGGTAGCACGCTGGTAGCATTCTTCAGCGGCGCCCTTGCCTCGTGTCACCACAGGCTCGCCTCCGTCTTCCTCAATTTCAAACGCGCCCTCACCAGGATGCGAGCGACCCAGCGCACGACCCCGTCCGTCGTGATCTGAAGACAAATGAGCGCAAATGAAAACCAATTGAGACACAACTGAAACACATCTACGCGCAGGCGACATGCACGCGAAACGCTTTGGAGGGATTGTCGAGCCTCACCCAAGCTAGGGAATGCAGGAGCGTCGCCGATGACACCCGACCAGATCAGACTTGTCCAGGACAGTTTTCGCGAGGTCGTCGCGATACGCGTCGCCGCAGCCGCGCTGTTCTATGAACGCCTGTTCGCGATTGACGCGGATCTTCGCGCGCTGTTTCCGGTGAGAGACATGACCAAGCAAGGCGCCAAGCTGATGGCGAGCTTGGGCTTCGTCGTGCACGGATTGGACCGTGCCGACACCATCCTCCCGACGGTGCGCGTGCTCGCCAGGCGACACGTGGCCTACGGCGTCAAGGAACATCACTACCCGATCGTCGGGCAAGCGCTCATCGAGACGCTGGCGGCCGGCCTCGGTGAGGCTTTTACGCCGGCTGTCCGCGAGGCTTGGGAAGCGGCCTACGGGTTGCTCGCGAGCGTGATGATCGCAGCTGCCCGCGTGGATCAGCTCGCAGCGTGACTTATTGGGATGCAGCCGAAGGCGACCATCCACCCGAACGACAATTCTAAATGGAGAGAAATACAATGTTCAGATACACAGCTCTTGCAGCGCTTTGCGTTGTAGCAAGTTCCGCTTCTGCCGGCGAACTCACGGCCCGCCAGGGTGGGACCGTCGATCTCGGCAATTTTCACGGCGTCGTCTACTACACCGAGGCGGATGACGGCTATCGCGTGGTCACCACGATGGCGGCGGGCGAAGAAAGTCTGCCCGTGCGCTTCGTCGCGACCCTTACCGAGGGCCAGGCGATGGTGATCTCGGTCCCGGGCGAGTTGGCAAAACCCGGCCAGACACTCGAAATCTCGCGCGCCAAAGGCAAGCTCGTTGTCGCGAAGATCGAGTCCACCCAGTAAAGGGCGGAAAGTTGACGTTGCGACGCAACCGGGTAGTCTTGCGCTTGCTTTCGCGTCTTCCAACGATGCGAAGGCAAGCGGCACCGCCAATGGGATGGCTATCGTCCCAACCTCGGAGAACGAGATGCTCAAGGTGCGATGCGAAGAAGTTCGATTTCGGCTTTTTGAGCGCGGACGATTTTTCCTGATCCTGCTAGGCGCCGGTGCACTTGCGTCGGCCGCCTTTGCCGATGCCGTCGAGCCAAGGACCCTCGCCGTCGCGGATTTCGAGTTCAGGGATACATCAGGCGAAGTCAGGGACCAGACCGCCGAACACGAAGCGCGGCTGAAGGCGTTTGGCGTTGCGTTGCGAGATGGTCTTTCGGGGAAGATCGACCTCGTCGCATTACCCTGTCATGCAGAACGGTGCACCATTAGGGATCCCGGCCTTGTCGATCTCTCGAAGCGGGCAAGAACAGCAAGCGCGAAATATCTCCTGATCGGTCAGATGCACAAGATGAGCACGCTGGTTGGCTGGGTGAAGTTTGCGGTGCTGGATTTGAACGACAACAAACCTGTCTGCGATCGATACCTGACTTACCGGGGCGATACCGACGAAGCGTGGCGACGCGCAGCAGAGTTCACGGCGCGTGACATCGAGAAGCACTGCATTCCGTAGGGTATCCACGGAAAGTCCGGCGACCGAAAGGGTCGCCGGCGTCGGGTGGTCAAGGTGCGCAAGCGGCACCAGTTATTTCACCGATCAGTTCGATGAACCCGGGCCATCGCCCAGCGACGCCACAGTCTTCAGCGCACCGTCGAGCATGTCGCCCTTCTCGTCCTTCAGCGCCGCTTCGCGCAGGCGCCTGATCCAGTCGGCGGCGTCGTCGCGGCCCTTGAGCAGGTCGAGCGCCGACAGCACCCGGTCGAATTTCGACTGGGCGCGGACATGGGTGTCGCTGTAGCCCTTGATCAGCCGGCGGCAGTTGAGGATCTCCGTGGCAAGCGCGTAGTCTTCCCTGACATGGCCGAGCGCCAGCGCGTACCAGCGCTCGAGATGCGCGGTCTCGACCTTGTGGCGCAGCAGGTGGCGGCGCCAGCGGCGCAGGCCGCCGATGAACCACAGCGCGGCAAAGCCGGCGAAACTGTCTGTGCGGATGCGGCGGCCGCGATTGATGCGGCGGTCGAGGAAGGCGGCAAGCTTCGGCCGCGCCTCGATATAGCTGCCGAGCCCGGCCGGCAGTGTGCCGCAGAATTCTTCGATGCGCGGATGGAAATATTCGGTCACCTGCAGGACCGTTCCCTCCTTGACGCCGACCTCGCGGCGCACGCGCTTGTCGCGCGTCGAGCGCGTCTTCAGGTCGGCGACGCGGATCATGTCGTCGTAGCACATGGCGTTGGCCAGATGCTTTGCAGCTGATATCGACAGCGCGTGGTCGTGGTCGGCATTGTCCAGGACGACCGCCCGGTCTAGCCGGACGAGATACTCGCCGCCATAGGCGATGTCCTGATAGTCGACGACCTTTCTCAGACCGCGAAGCGCCATGTCGCGCACCGGGGCCGGCAGCGCATCGACGCGCGCCGCAAGGTCCTGCCAGCCCTTCAACAGGCCTTCTGGGCCGCTCACCTTTGCCGCCGCGCCCGAGCCGGTTTCGGCAGCTTTTGGCTCTGCAATCTTGTCGCCCAGAGGCGGCGCGTTCGTAATGCCATGGGCGCGATCAAAGGAGGCGCCGAAGGCGGCGAGACTGGCCTTCACGCCGCGGCCGCCGGCACTGACCGCCTGCTCGTAGCTCTCGCGGGTGAACGGCAGGGCGTCGGAACCCGCCAGCGCGCCGAGCAGGCTGGCCGAGATCATCGAGCCGTTGTCGGCGGCGATTTTCTCCATGTCGAAGGCGATGAAGCGCTTGGCAGCCGTCTCGGCTGTCGCATGCACCTTTGGCGACGATGCCCGGCCGTCGCCGGGCTCGATCTTTTCCGACACGGCGGCGATGCGGTGCGACGACGCGATCAGCGTGGTGCGCTCGGGCGTGACAAAGCCGCGGATGATGGCGCGGCCGGCTTCCATCAGTTCGGCGGCGATCAAGATGTCGACGTCGCCCTGCGAAGGCGACAGCGCGAAGACCGGCAGCCGGCCAGTGTCTCTGGCCATCTCGACATAGTAGATGGTAGCGCCGGTGCGCTGGGCGACGCCGGCGACCGAGGTCGATTGCGCGACATAGCCGTTGCGCTCGGCGACGTCGGTGATCCAGTCGGCCAGCACGCCGCCGCCCTGGCCGCCGACCGCCAGCACGGCAAGCTTGATGACGCGCTCGTCTTCGGGAGCGCCGGCTTTCGAGCGCGATGAGGGAACGGCGTCAAGCATCGGCGAATGTCAGGCGCCGGCTTTCACGGCGCCGTTGCAACAGGCTGATCGTGGCGCGACGCGCAGCTTCCAGGAAACGGTCCCAGCGGCTCGGATTGTGCACCACGTCGGCGCGGTAGAAGGATGGGCACAGCACCGCCGCATCGGCGACCTCGCCGCAATTGCCGCAGCCGACGCAGCTCTGGTCGATATGCGCCACCGGATCGTCGCGCAGCGGATCGTCCAGCGATTTCACCGACAGCGACGGGCAGCCGGAAAGCCGCATGCAGGCGTGATCGCCAGTGCAGATGTCCTCGTCGACGCCGAATTTCGGCTTGACGATCCTTGTCCCGCTCTTGATCGCCTTGTCGACCAGCGGCTTCTCGCGGCGCTGCCGGTTGAGCATGCATTCGGACGAGGCGACGATGACTTTCGGGCCCTTCTCGTCCGTCGTCAGTGCCTCGCGCAGCGCGTCCTGCATCTTGGTGACATCGTAGGTGCGGTCGATGTGGCGCAGCCATTTGACGCCCATGCCCTTCACCGCCTCGGTGATAGGGTGCTTTGTCGACTTCGTCTTGTTGCCGGCGCGGGATGAGAGAATGTCCTGCCCTCCCGTCGCTGCCGAATAGAAATTGTCGACGATGACGATGACGCCGTCATTCTTGTTGAACACCGCATTGCCGATCGACGAGGTCAGGCCGTTGTGCCAGAAGCCGCCGTCGCCGACGAAGGAGATCGAGCGGCGCTTGGCATCGGGCGAGTTGAACGCCGAGGCCGAGGCCGGCCCCAGCCCGTAGCCCATGGTGGTGGCGCCAAGCTCGAAAGGCGGCATGATCGAAAACAGATGGCAGCCGATGTCGGAGGCGATGTGATGCTTGCCGAGCTCCTGCTCGACCAGCTTGGTGGCGGCGAAGATCGGCCGCTCGGGACAGCCGACGCAGAAGCCGGGCGGACGGCCCGGAACGACATTGATCAGGTCGGCGGTGTCGAGCCCGTCACCGATCTTGTTCGGCGCGCGAACCTCGCCCGGCAGCAAATGCGGGATGGTGGCGCGCAGGAACGATCCGATGCCGTCGAGCATGACCTGGCCGGTGTATTCGCCAGCCATCGGCAGATGCTCCTTGCCGACGAGCTTTGTGCCGCGCCCGGCCTTGTGCAGCATCGCGGCAAAGGCCTGCTCGATATAGTTGGGCTGGCCTTCCTCGACGACGAGCACGGCGTCCTTGCCCTCGCAGAAGGACAGGAACTCGTCATCGACCAAGGGATAGACGGCATTCAGCACGTAGAGCGGCACGTCGGTCTCGCCATAGGTGTCGGCGAGGCCGAGGCGCTGCAGCGCCCGGATGACCGAATTGTACATGCCGCCTTGCATCACGATGCCGATCGAGCCGTGCTCGGGGCCGAAGAACTCGTTGATCTTGTTCTCGCGGATGAAATCGACCGCCGCCGGCCAGCGTTTCTGCACCTTTTCCTTCTCGTGCAGGAAGGAGGCGGGCGGCAGCACGATGCGGCCGGTGTCGCGGCGCGGCGCGTCGAGCGCATCGGCCACCGTCATCGCCGGCCGCTTGTTGTCCTTGGCGATGAAATGGCCGTGAACATGGCAGCAGCGGATGCGGACCTGCAGCATCACAGGCGTGTTGGAAATCTCGGAAAGCTCGAAGCCGTCCTCCACCGCCTTGACGATCGATGGCAGGTTCGGCCGGGGGTCGAGCAGCCAGACCTGGCTCTTCATGGCGAAGGCGTGGCTGCGCTCCTGCATGATCGAGGAGCCTTCGCCGTAATCCTCACCGACGATGATCAGCGCGCCGCCGGTGACGCCGCCCGAGGCGAGATTGGCCAGCGCGTCCGACGCGACATTGGTGCCGACCGTCGACTTGAAGGTTGCCGCACCGCGGATGGGATAATGCACCGATGCCGCCAGCATGGCGGTGGCGGTTGCTTCCGAGGCGCTCGCCTCGAAATGCACGCCGAGCTCGCCCAGAATATCCTGCGCGTCAGCCAGTACGTCCATCAGATGGCTGATCGGCGCACCCTGATAGCCGCCGACATAGCCGACGCCGCATTGCAGCAGCGCCTTGGTGATGGCGAGGATGCCTTCGCCGGAAAACTCCTCGCCGGCGCCGAGCCTGAGCTTTTCGACTTCCTTGGCAAAAGACCGTTCAGCCATTTTGGGCTCCTTCCGTTACCGCCGGCAGCCGGCAGCGCGTAAGATCAAATGTCGTGCTTGCGAATGTTCTTCAGCATCTTCTGCAGCGTCGCGATCAGCGCCGCATATTCAGCATCGTCGACGTCGTCGAACATGGCCTCGAACGCATCATGCATGGCCGGCCAGGCGCGGGTGAACTCGGCGCGACCCTCGTCGGTCAAGAACACATGGCGGATGCGACTGTCAGTGACTCCCTGCTCCCGCCGCACAAACCCTTGCCCTTCCAGCGTGTCGAGCGTCCGACTCAACGTGGATTGTTCAATGACCGTATAGACCGAGAGGTCGTTGACGGTGACGCCGTCGGTGACCGACAGCACGGCGAGTGTGCGCACCTGCGGAATGGTCAGGCCCTGCTTGCGAAAATCGTCGCGCAAGGTGGCGTTGTAGCGGCCCATGATGCGGTTCATCAGATAGGGCGCGAACTGCTGCAAGCCGATCTGGCCCAGGGTCGAGATGCGCTGGCGCTTTTCAACTTTCTGTTCCATCACAGCCTCCCCGCCAGCAGGAAACCGGAGCCGCCGCCAAGCCCGGCGCCGGGGTGGGTCGAGGCGCCGATATGGTAGAGGCCCTTGACCCCGGTGGCGTGATTGCGGCTCGTCTTGAACGGTCGCCACAGGAATGACTGGTCGATGGTCGAGGAACCGCCGTAGGGATCGCCGCCGACCAGATTGACGTTCATCGCTTCCAGATCGACCGGCGAATAGGCGCGGCGTGCAATCACGCTGTCCTTGAACCCGTCGATATGACTGGCGAGGATCGCTTCGGCACGGTCCGCGTAGGCTTCGCGCAATGCCTCGGTCCAGCGGCCGTCGGCCGGCGGTGGCAGCTTGCCGGCGGCATCGCCGTTGATGGTGCGGGGCGCCTCGGGCAGTTGCAGCCACAGGATCGCCTTGCCTTCCGGACAGCGCGAAGGATCGAGCGCGTGCGGCTGGCCGACACAGATGGTCGGCACCTCCGGCAGCATGCCGCGCGTGGCCTCGTTGCAGGCTTTCGACACGCCGTCGAGCCCCGGCGTCAGATGCAGCAGCGCGACCTTGTCCAAGCCTTCGCCACGCCAAGCGGGCGGCTTGTCCAAGGCATAGTGGATCTGGAAATTGCCTTTGCCGTAGCGGTATTTTTGCGCTGCCTCGAGGTCTGCTTTCGGAGCCGCGTCGCCGAGCAGCCGTTCGTAGAGCTGGGTCGGCGTGACCGAACAGATGACGCTCTTCTTCGCGTTGACCGTTTCGCCCGAAGTCAGCCGCACGCCGGTGGCTCGGCCATTCGTCTGGATGACCGAGGCAACGTCCCCTTCAGTCCGGATCACGCCGCCGCGCTCCTTGATCAACGCTTCGAAGGCGGACAGCAGATTCCCAGTACCGCCCTTGACGATCGGCGCGCCGGCAGCTTCCAGCGCGAAGGCGATAACTTTGGCGATCTGGCCGGAAAAGGCGTCTTCTGGCCCGAGACCGGCATGCAGCACCCAAGGCGCCCACAGCGCCCGAGTGATTTCGGATTGGTAGGTGCTTTCCAGCCAGCCGCGCGCCGGCACCAGCGCTTCGCCGAGAAAGGCGGCAAATGCGATAACGGCGGGTGACGGCGACCGGCACGGCAGCGACGTCGGCGAGATCGAGCGCAATGCCGGCCTGCTGTTCGGGCTGCTCGGCGGCAGCCTGTGGTCC
>NZ_SUEO01000259.1 GCF_004962925.1 Mesorhizobium sp.
GCCAGACACCGGAAGCGTGGCAGGCGGAGCTCGAGCAGGCGATCGGCCACGCCGCCGACCATCTGTCGCTCTACCAACTGACCATCGAGGAAGGCACGCCGTTCCACGCGCTGCATGCGGCCAGGAAATTCGCCATTCCCGATAACGACCACGCCGCCGATCTCTATGCGCTGACGCAGGAGATCACCGCCGCGCATGGACTGCCGGCCTACGAGATTTCCAACCACGCCAGATCCGGTGCCGAGAGCCGGCACAATCTCACCTATTGGCGCTACGGCGAATATGTCGGCGTCGGTCCCGGCGCGCATGGCCGCTTCGTCGAAAACGGCCGCCGCGTGGTGACGATCGCCGAAAGAATGCCGGAGACCTGGGCCAATCTGGTCGAGGCCAAGGGCCATGGCATCACCGGCGGCGAGACCCTGACGCGCTCGGAAGAGGCCGACGAATTCCTGTTGATGGGGCTGAGGCTGGCCGAGGGCATCGACCTCTCCCGCTACGAAGCGTTTTCCGGCCGCGGCCTGTCGACGGCGCGGCTGTCGGTGCTGCAGGGCGAGGGTCTGGTGGCGCCGATCGGCAATGCCCGCCTGCGCGCCACGCCGGCCGGCATGATCGTGCTCGACGCCGTGGTGGCGGATTTGGCGCGGTAGAGCATGATCCCGAAAAGTGGGATCCGGTTTTCGGACCAGGTCATGTTCAAACTGGAAGATGGGACCCGTTGAAGAACGTCCTCTTCGTCTGCAGCCAGAACCGCTTGCGCAGCCCGACCGCGGAACAAGTGTTTTCCGGTCGGCGCGATATCGAGGTCGCATCGGCCGGCACCAACCATGATGCCGACAACCCGTTGACGCACGACCTCGTCTCCTGGGCCGACATCATCTTCGTGATGGAAAAGGCGCACCGCACCAAACTGCAGAAGAAGTTCAAGGCAAGCCTGAGGAAAGCCCGGGTGATCTGCCTCGATATTCCGGACGATTATGAATTCATGGACCCGGTTTTGGTTCGCCTTCTAGAAGCGCGTGTCTCGAAATAAATGATGTGGCTGAGCGTTTCCACTCGTGCTTCCCCGGGCCATGACGAAGAGAGAAGTGTCTCGGCCAATCGCGAAGGTTGCGGTAGTCAAGCGTCGTGCTTGTGGCGGCGCTTGGCGTGGTCTTTCTCGGCGTCCGCCTCACCGGAGCGAGCCGGCTTGGCGTCGCCCTTGTCGCGGCGGGCACGATTTTGATCGCTGGGATGTGACGGCGCTCCATTGCGGGCGCTTTTCGTTTCAAGGCGGGTGATGAAAATGTCGAAGCGATTGGGCATCGTCTGGTCAGTGCTCCATCGTGCTGCCGGTGCCGGTCGAGGGCTCGATTTCCAGGTTGGTCGCCTTTGAAGGACGACGCTTTCGCGGCTTTTTGGCCAAGCCGGCGCCGGCTTTGGCAGGCTGGCTCTTGTCCTTTCGCGCGGCAAAGCGCTTGCGCCCTGCATAGTAGGGTTCGAAAACGTCCTGTATCTTGAGGCTGTCCATCCTGCTCCTCCCGAGATCAGGGGTAAATCCGCCGGGCATGGTTTCGTTCCGTACTGTGGCGAAGGCATGGCGGCCGCTTCACTTCGGCCCGGGTTTTGCAACCAGGCGTGAGCCGTGCCAAACAGGGCCGGACGCATTTCAAGTGTCAGAGGATGCTCTGACGGGGGATACCGGTGACCGGCGAGTTGGCAAAACGCAGCTATGTGATCGGCCAGACCGAGATATCAGCCCGGCCGCTCGCGCCGGCGCTCTACCTGGTGGCGACGCCGATCGGCAACCTCGCCGACATCACATTACGCGCGCTTGAAACGCTCGCCGCCGCCGACATCGTCGCCTGCGAGGACACGCGTGTCAGCCGCGTGCTGCTCGACCGCTACGGCATCCGCCGCCGCACCACTGCCTATCACGAGCACAATGCCGCCGAGGCCGGGCCAAGGCTGATCGCGGCCTTGCTGGCCGGGCAGAGCGTGGCGCTGATCTCGGACGCCGGCACGCCGCTGATCTCCGATCCCGGCTACCGGCTGGTCGGCGAAGCCCTCGACCAAGGCATTCGCGTCGTGCCGATCCCCGGCCCGTCGGCACCGCTTGCGGCGCTGACGGCCTCCGGCCTGCCCTCCGACGCGTTTCTGTTTGCCGGGTTTTTGCCAGTGAAGATAAGGCAGCGGCTGACGCGGCTGGAAGCGCTGAAAAACGTGCCGGCGACGCTGATCTTCTTCGAATCGCCGCGCCGGCTGGCCGAGACGCTCAGTGCCATGGTCGAGACGCTGGGCGGCGCCCGCAAGGCCGCGATCGGCCGCGAGCTGACCAAGACCTTCGAGGAAATGCGAACCGGCACCTTGCAGTCGCTCGCCGAACACTATGAGGCGGCCGACACGCCGAAGGGCGAGATCGTCATCTGCGTCGGCCCGTCGGAAGCAACGGCCGACGAGCCTGAAGACATCGACCGGCTGCTGCTTTCGCTTGCCGCCGAGATGCCGGCCTCCAAGGCGGCGGCGGAAGCCGCCAAGATGACCGGCGGCCAGAAACAAGCGCTTTACCGGCGACTGCTCGAGCTCAAGGAGACCGGGAAGAACGGGGAGATCGAGAAAGACGGCGATGGCTGAACGCCCGGTCGCCAGCCGCCGGCAGGCCTATCGGCGCGGCCACCGCAGCGAGTGGCTGGCGGCCGCGGCATTGATGGTGAAAGGCTATCGGATCCTAGCCCGCCGCCACCGCACGCGGTTCGGCGAGATCGACCTGATCGCGCGGCGCGGCGACCTGGTATTGATCGTCGAGGTGAAGGCTCGCCGCACGCTGATGGAAGCCATGGAGGCTATTGCCTACGAGTCGGAGCGCCGCATCGAAAGCGCTGCCGATCTCTGGCTGTCGCGCCAGCCCGACTATGGACGATTGTCGGTGCGCTTCGACATGGTCGCGGTGTTGCCCTGGCGCTGGCCGGTGCATGTCGAGAATGTTTTCTACGGGCGAAACTAGCTCAGGATTCATTGATCAGCGCCAGAATGTAACAGTAGCCGCAACACTTATCGCCGGGAAGAACGTGTGGGCGCTACCGTCGGCTACTCGCCCATTGCTTGGGGAAAGTACCGGCACCTGTCCTTAAGGGAGAACCGCACTAGTTTTAGGCGATGGGACGTGCGCTGCAATTTTTGCTGGGCCGTCTTTGAGTACTATTGTCGGACGTGGGCTTGAAAAGCCTACACCTTCGGGAGGAACCGATGACCAAAGCAAGGATCCAGAATATGAGGTCGCGCCGCAAGTTCCTTGGCGAGGCGGCCGTTGCAGCTGCGGCGATCGTTGCCGCGCCAAGAGTCGTCAAGGCACAGGGGCCGGTCAACATGCGCTGGCAGAGCACATGGCCCTCCAAGGATATCTTTCACGAATTCGCGCTCGATTTCGCCAAGAAGGTCAACGACATGACCGGCGGCGACCTACAGATCGAGGTGCTGCCGGCGGGCGCCGTGGTGCCGGCCTTCGGCCTGCTTGACGCGGTGTCACAAGGAACGCTCGACGGCGGCCACGGCGTGGTCGTCTATCACTACGGCAAACAGTCGGCGCTGGCGCTGTGGGGTTCCGGTCCGGGGTTCGCCATGGATGCCAATATGCTGCTCGCCTGGCACAAATACGGCGGCGGCAAGGAGCTGCTCGCAAAGCTCTACGAATCCATCGGCGCCAATGTCGTTTCGTTCCTCTACGGGCCGATGCCGACGCAGCCGCTCGGCTGGTTCAAGAAGCCGGTGGCGAAGGCCGAGGATCTCCAGGGCCTGAAATTCCGGACCGTCGGCATCTCGATCGACGTCTTCACCGCGCTCGGTGCCGCAGTCAACGCGCTGCCGGCCGGCGAGATCGTCGCGGCTCTGGATCGCGGCCTGATCGACGCGGCCGAGTTCAACAACGCCTCGTCCGATCGGGTCCTCGGCTTCCCAGACGTCTCCAAGATCTGCATGCTGCAAAGCTATCACCAGAATGCCGAGCAGTTCGAGATCTTGTTCAACAGGGCGAAATACGACGCCTTGCCTGACCAGATGAAGGCCATCATCACCAATGCGGTCGAGGCGGCCTCGCAGGACATGCACTGGAAGGCGATCGACCGCTATTCGAAAGACTATGTGGAGATGCAGACGACCGACAAGGTCAAATTCTACAGGACGCCGGAGGCGATCCTCAAGAAACAATTGGAGGTCTACGACGAGATCGTGAAGAAGAAGGCGGCGGAAAACCCGGCTTTCAAGGAAATCATCCTCTCCCAGATCGCCTTTGCCGAGCGGGCAACGCGGTGGGAGCAGGATACCGTCGTCGGCCGGCGGCTGGCGTTCGATCACTACTTCGGACAGGGCGGCGTGGCGAAGGAGTTCTGACCCGTAAGTTCGGGCATCGCCGGGCAGCGGCCCGGTGATGCTTCTGACCAGGGTACCCGTCATCCGGGGGCGCGCATGAACGTCCAGCATTTCCTGAATACAGTCGATGCAATCAGCACGTGGGTCGGCAAGGCCGCGGCGTGGCTTATCATCGGGCTGATGACGCTGGTCTGCGTCGAGGTCTTCAAGCGCTACATCCTGAACATGCCCACGGCGTGGATATTCGATGCCAGCAATATGTTCTACGGCTCGCTGTTCATGCTCGCCGGAGCCTATGCGCTGGCGCAGAATGCCCATGTGCGCGGCGACTTTCTATACAGCTCGATGCGGCCCCGCACCCAAGCCGCGCTCGATCTGTTGTTGTACGTGGTTTTCTTCCTGCCGGGGATCGCGGCCCTCGTCTATGCAGGCTACGACTATGCCGCGATTTCATGGCGGATCGGGGAGCATTCGACCGTGACAGCGGAGGGTCCGCCGATCTACCATTTCAAGTCGGTCATTCCGCTGGCCGGCGCCTTGGTGATGCTCCAGGGTGTGGCCGAGATCGTGCGCTGCATCGTCTGTCTCAGGGCCGGGCAATGGCCCAGCCGGCGCAAGGACGTTGCGGAGATCGACGTCGTGGAGGAACAGCTCGCGCTCAGCGAATATGTGGATGAAGAGACGCGCAAGACCGCGATTGAGCGCGCACAAAAGATAGACGAGCAAGCGCGCCAGCGCGGAATGGGTGGAGACCTGCAGAGTTGAGCGATCCAGCCCTCGGACTCACGATGCTCATGCTCATCGTGGTCGTCATAGTCATGGGTTTCCCGACGGCCTTCACGCTGATGGGCCTTGGCATGTTTTTCGGGTTCTACGCGTTCTACAACCCTGCGGAGCACTGGATCGACAACCGCGTCTTCGATCTGATGGTCCAGCGTACCTATGGGGCAATGACCAACGACGTCCTGATCTCCATCCCGCTTTTCGTGCTCATGGGATACGTGATGGAACGCGGGGCGCTGGTCGACAAGATGTTCTACAGCATCCAGCTTTCGTTCCGACGAGTACCGGCGTCGCTGGCCATCGCTACGCTCATTGTCTGCACCTTCTGGGGCATCGCCAGTGGCCTCGTCGGCGCCGTTGTGGTTTTGATGGGGGTGATTGCCTTCAATCCGATGCTGCGCGCCGGATACGATGTGAAGCTCGCTTCCGGCGTGATCACCGCGGGCGGCACGCTGGGCATCCTGATCCCGCCGTCAGTCATGATCATCGTCTATGCGGCAGTTGCAGGCCAGTCCGTCGTGAAGCTCTATGCTGCGGCGATGTTCCCCGGTTTTTTTCTCGCCTTCCTCTATCTCGTCTACATTCTTGGCTGGGCGACAATCAGTCCGAAGATCGCCCCGCCTTTGCCGGAGAATCAAACAAAGGTTCCGGTGCCTGCGTGGATGGGAAGCCTCCAGACAGTTTACTCGCGCAACATGCTTGTTGGACTTCTTTCCGCCTTGTTCTCGCCGTCCAGGGCGATGGCGCTCGAGACGGAGAACGGACGCCTCACATATTGGGAGCTGTTCAAGAATTTCTGCGCTGCGCTGGTACCTCTCGCCTTGACAGCACTCACCCTCCTGCTGGTGTGGTGGTATGTCGTCATCCATCCGCAGGCATCGGCCGACGTCGAAGCTCCAGAGGGATTGGAGCAGCTCGGCGCTCCGGCGGTGGAGGAACTCGGCGCACCCGCAGTGGACGCAGGGCCGGCAACCAGCTTCTACGCCACCTTCGGCATCATCGCAGCACTCGCCGCAGTGGTGCTCGTCCGTTACTACCGGAACATGACTGCCGAACGGCTCGAGGTCGTAAAGCTCCTGGTCTCGTCGGTCATGCCGCTGGCCATACTTACTGTCGTCGTGCTCGGCGTCATTCTGTTCGGAATCACGACGGCGACCGAGTCCGCGGCAGTCGGCGCCGCTGGTGCCTTTCTGCTGGCGTTACAGGCGCGAACGCTCGACTGGAAGCGCATCAAGGAAGCAGTGTTCCTGACGGCCAAGACCACAGCCATGGTTTGCTGGCTCTTTGTCGGCTCGGCGCTGTTCTCCGCCGTTTTTGCGATCCTCGGCGGCCAGGCACTTCTCGAGCAATGGGTACTCGCGCTCGACCTGACGCCCGTGCAGTTCATGATCGTGTCGCAGGCGATCATCTTCATTCTCGGCTGGCCGCTTGAATGGACCGAGATCATCATCATCTTCGTGCCGATCTTCCTACCGATGCTGTCGCACTTCGACATCGATCCGGTTCTCTGGGGCGTTCTCGTTTTCGTCAATCTGCAGGCGGCGTTCCTGTCACCTCCGGTCGCGATGTCGGCCTACTATCTCAAGGGCGTTTCGCCTCCGCATGTCACGCTCAACCAGATATTCGCCGGGATGATGCCCTACATGCTGATCGTCATCCTTTGCATGATCCTCATGTATATCTGGCCTGGCATGGCGCTCTGGCTTCCGAACTATCTTTACGGCTGAGAAAGACGCCGTTCTCGGACGCCTTCCGCGACCGCGCGTTTTCGGCCGCTTCGACCCACGAGATGTCCTTTTGAACGCCAAAGCAGTATCTCGGAGATACAGGCGATCGGAAGGTCTGCTTTCGGGCAGCAATCGGGGCGAGTGAATGACGGCTATGGGTCCCGCTGCGGTCTTTTACCCCGCTGGCTTAACCGGTCTTGAGGCTGGGCCAAACAAACATGGCTCTGGGCAATAACTGCGCGCACCTCACCCCCATACGAACAGCGCAACCAGCCCGACGGTGCCGATGACCAGTCGCCACCAGCCGAACAGCGAATAGCCGTGGCGCGAGACGTAGTTGAGCAGGAAGCGCACGACGATGAGCGCCGCGACGAAGGCCGCGATGAAACCGGCGGCGATGACCGGCAGATCGGCGCTGGTCAGCACATTGCGGTTCTTGAAGAGGTCGAAGGCGAAGGCGCCGACCATCGTCGGCATGGCGAGGAAGAAGGAGAATTCCGCAGCCGCCCGTTTGTCGACGCCCAAAAGCAGCGCGCCGACGATCGTCGAGCCGGAGCGCGACGTGCCGGGGATCAGCGAAAGGCATTGGAACAGTCCGATCTGCAGATAGAGCCTGAGCGGAAACCGCTCGACGTCGTGGTAGAACGGCTTCAGCTTGAGGCGATCCACCCACAGCAGGACCACGCCGCCGATGATCAGCATGATGCAGATCAGCCTCGGCGATTCAAACAGCACCGTCTTGATGAAGTCATGCGCCAGCGCACCGATGACCGCCGCCGGCAGGAAGGCGACAAGGATGCCGAGGACGAAATGCCGCGTCAGCCGGTCATGCGGCAGATCGATCAGCATCTGCCACAGACGATGGAAATAGACGCTGAGAATCGCCAGTATGGCGCCGAGCTGGATCAGGATCTCGAAGGCCTTGCCGGTCGAGTGGAAGCCGAGAAAATGGCCGGCAAGCAGGATATGGCCGGTCGACGAGACGGGAATGAACTCGGTCATGCCCTCGATCATGCCGAGCAGCAGCGCTTCGACGATGGTCTGGCTTTCCATGGCAACCTCGGCGTTCGAGTGGGGGCTTGAAGAACGGCTTGCGAAAGGGCTTGCTTGTCATGGCGCGGAACTCCTCCTATAGGTCGCAGCACCCTGACGGCCCTTTGAATCGGGACGGTCAAGACTTACCGGCGCAGCCGGCGATTTGCCAGTGCGCTTTATTATCGCGGGACCATGCTGACGCTTTTCCACCACCCGATGTTCGCCTCCTGCCGGCGGCGGTCATCGGTGCGCTGGCGCATG
>NZ_SUEO01000025.1:0-20236 GCF_004962925.1 Mesorhizobium sp.
CCGACTTCGACGAAACCCTTGACGCGCAGCACGTTTTCTTCCTCCGCCGCCGTGGCGACGCGCAAAGCCAGCTCATCGGGATTGGCGATCGACGGAATGTCGATGACGAAGGAGTCGAAATCGTCATGCTCGTGGTCGAGTTCGTCGTCATGGTGGGTCTTGCGGTTCTCGATATCGTCCTCGACGGCGAGGCCAAGGCCGAGCAGCACAGACGGATCGACCTTACCCTGCGAGGTCGGCACGATCTTGACGGCGCGCGCGGTGTGCTCGCCGATGATGGCATTGGCACGGGCTGAGCCGGCGGCGTCCATCAGGTCGCTCTTCGACAATATAATCAGGTCGGCGCAGGCGAGCTGGTCCTCGAAGACCTCCTCGATCGGATCGTCGTGGTCGAGCGTCTCGTCCTGTGCGCGCTGCGCCTGCAGGGCATCCATGTCGTTGGCAACGCGGCCATCAGCCAGCGCCGGTCCATCGACCACAGCGATGACGCCGTCGACCGTCACCCGGCTCTTCACCGTCGGCCACTGGAAGGCCTGGACCAGCGGCTTGGGCAGAGCGAGGCCGGAGGTTTCGATCAGGATATGGTCGACCCTCGGCGTCAACGACAGGATCTGGTCAAGTGCGGGGACGAAGTCATCGGCGACGGTGCAGCATATGCAGCCATTGGCCAACTCGACGATGTTCTCCTCGGGGCAGGTGTCGATGCCGCAGCCTTTCAGGATCTCGCCGTCGATGCCGATGTCGCCGAACTCGTTGACGATGATGGCCAGCCGCTTGCCCCCAGCGTTTTCGAGCAGATGGCGGATCAGCGTCGTCTTGCCGGCGCCGAGGAAGCCGGTGACGACGGTGCAGGGCACGCGGGAGACGGAAGCGGTCATATCTGGTCCTTCAAAAGGTCGAGGGGAGGGATGCGGGCAACGAGGCCTCGCTTCAGGCAATCGGGGCGGCCGCGCCACGGAATGAGGCCGTCCGTCGAGGTGGCGAAGAGCTTTGCGCCAGCGACGAGATCGGCGCCGCTTGTCGCGGTCAGGTCGCCGAAGACATAGCTCCAGCAGCCGTCGCGCAGGATCGCGGCGCTCAGCCGGCGCTTGCAGTTGCCGAGGCATTCGACGGTGCGGATACGGATATTTTCGCCGGAAGCGGCGCGGCGCGTGTCTTCGGCCAATAATTGGCCGGCGCGGGGATGGGCGTCGGAGCCGGTCTCATCACGGCAGGAGGCGCAGACAATCACCGTGACGCCGGCCATGGCATCACTATCGCCGGACAATACGTCCGCTGTCTCAGCCGAAAAACTGCTGTCGCGTTCCAAATCAGGCTCCTTGCCCGGAAAACCCGCCAGGCGATCGGATTCGTATGTCCTAGACGGCAGGTCTCCTGGCTCGCGGGTCATCGCCTTGGTGCCGCCTTCCCGGGACCGTCCCAGTGGTTTTCGGCCTTGGCTCGTCGCTTACAGTTGCGGGGACAGCCGCGGATTTGAAATCGGAATTTCGCACCGCATTCCCTCTTGGCTCCTCCCTTTGCCGAGAGGAGACCGTCTGGACCGGATTTAGGCTTGTGCAGGCAGTCGTGTCAACGCACGTCTACGACGCGGCAATGTCGGCAAGCGGTTGGCCCAGGTCACCCGCAGGCGTCACCTCGATGCGTTCCAGACCGAGCCAGCCCTGCATTTGCTTCAATTCCTCGAAGAGCTGCGGCGCCGTTTCAGGCGGGGCGCCGGGCTCGGCATAGGCGGCATGGACACGCAGCACGCCGGCCGGGCGGTCGGCCTTGAGGTCGATGCGCGCCACGATCCTTTCGCCGAGCAGGAACGGGAGCACATAGTAACCGTACTGGCGCTTCTCGGCAGGGGTGTAGATCTCGATGCGATAACGGAAGTCGAACAGTCTTTCCGTACGCGCCCGCTCGAAGACGACAGGATCGAACGGCGCGAGTAGGGCGCGTGCCTCGATGTTGCGCGGAAAACGGGCGTCCTTGTGAAGATAGGCTGGCTTGTCCCAGCCTTCGACGCGAACCGGCAAAAGATCACCTGCCTCGACCAGTTCCTCGATGCGACCCTTGATGTCGGCCGGAGAGAGGCGGAAATAGTCGCGCAGGTCGCCCGCTGTCGCGACGCCGTGGGCGCGGGCGGAGATGCGCAGCAATTCGAGATGCGCGTCCTCAGGGGAGGGCACCGGCAAGCTGAGTATTGCCGGCGGCAGCACCCGTTCCGGCAGATCATAAAGCCGCTCGAAGCCACGACGTGATGCCGTGGTGATGCGGCCGGCCCAGAACAGCCATTCAAAAGCGTGCTTGGCGTCGCTCCAGCCCCACCAGCCGCCGTTTCCCTTTTGGCCTTCGAGAGCCGATGCGGCGATCGGGCCGCGCGACACAACCTCGCGGTAAATGTCTTCAATATAAGCGGTGCGTTCGCGCCCCCACTTGGCCAGCCCATTATACATTTCCTCGCCGCGCTCGGCCCGTTCCATGCGCCAGCGCATCAGCGGATAGGTTTCGACCGGTAGAAAAGAGGCTTCATGCGCCCAATATTCGAAGACCGTGCGCTTGCGCGTCACGGCGGCGTTATCGAGCAGCGCAAGCGGGTAGGGGCCAAGTCGCGAATAAAGCGGCATATAGTGGGCGCGCACCACCGCGCTGACGGAATCGATCTGCAGCAGGCCGGTCCGGCCAAGCACACGGGCCAGATGGCGGCGATCGGGCGTGCCGTTAGGGCGAGGGTCGGCAAACCCCTGTGCGGCAAGCGCGATGCGCCGGGCCATGGCGAGCGAGATTTTTTCCTTCATGCAGACGGCACTCTGTTGGCGTTTGACCAAAGGTCGGGCGATGATTCCGTGCCATGCTAGCAGCGTTTTGGCGGCATCTATGTCAGGAGAGAAAAGTGGAGTAAAAAGTGAAGGAAATCAAACAGGAGCAGATCGGACCAGTTTATCCGGATATGCCGTCCAGCACCGTGTTTTGAACAAGGTTTGACTTGCTTCGCCGAAAGCCCTGCGCTAACCCTCGCCGCGTTGCAGCATAGAGCCCCCTAAAACGGTTCAGTGGTTAAACTGTCACGCTTCCGCAAGTGGGTCCGGTGCTGTAATCAGAGTGGATTGGCCGCCAACGGAAAGCCGCAGCATGAACGCATTGTTGAGTTCGTACCTGCCCATCGTCCTGTTCATCGGCGTGGCGCTGGTCGTCGGCCTGGCGCTGCTGGCCGCACCCTTCCTGGTGGCCTACCGCAACCCCGATCCGGAAAAGCTTTCCGCCTATGAGTGCGGCTTCAACTCGTTCGACGACGCCCGCATGAAGTTCGACATCCGCTTCTACCTGGTGTCGATCCTGTTCATCATCTTCGATCTGGAAGTGGCCTTCCTGTTTCCGTGGGCCGTGTCTTTCAGCCAGATCGGCATGCTCGGTTTCTGGTCGATGATGGTGTTTTTGGCGGTGCTGACCATCGGCTTTGCCTATGAATGGAAGAAAGGAGCGCTGGAATGGGATTGAGCGACAATTCCGGCACGCTCGTCGCGCCGAAGCCAAAAGGCATTCTCGACCCCAGCACCGGAAAGCCGGTGGGGGCGAATGATCCTTTCTTCCTCGAGATCAACAACGAGCTGGCCGACAAGGGTTTTCTCGTCACCTCGACCGAGGCGCTGATCACATGGGCGCGCAGCGGCTCGCTGATGTTCATGACCTTTGGTCTCGCCTGCTGCGCGGTCGAGATGATTCACACGTCGATGCCGCGCTATGACTCCGAGAGGTTCGGTGTTGCGCCTCGCGCGTCTCCGCGTCAGTCCGACATCATGATCGTCGCCGGCACGCTGACCAACAAGATGGCGCCAGCGCTGCGCAAGGTCTACGACCAGATGCCGGAGCCGCGCTACGTCATCTCGATGGGCTCCTGCGCCAATGGCGGCGGCTATTACCACTATTCCTATTCGGTGGTGCGCGGCTGCGACCGCGTCGTGCCGGTCGACATCTACGTGCCCGGCTGTCCGCCGAGCGCCGAAGCGCTGCTCTACGGCATCCTTCTGCTGCAGAAGAAGATCCGCCGCACCGGCACGATCGAGCGGTGAACGGGATGATGAACCTGTCGTTGAATGAACTCTCGACCTATCTCGGCGAGAAGCTGAGCGGCCGGATAAGCGATGCGGTGTTTGCCTATGGCGAACTCACCATCTCGGTCGAGCCGCACGATCTGATCGAGGTGGTGACCTTTCTGCGCGACGATAAAAACTGCCAGTTCATCTCGATCATCGACGTGTGCGGCGCTGATTATCCGTCGCGGGCCAAGCGCTTTGACGTCGTCTATCATCTGCTGTCGCCGAAGCAGAATATTCGCATCCGCATCAAGGTCCAGGCCGACGAGGAGACCGTGGTGCCGTCGATCACCGGCGTTTATCCCGGCGCCGACTGGTTCGAGCGCGAAACCTACGATCTCTATGGCGTGCTGTTTTCGGGTCATCCCGATCTCAGGCGGATTCTGACTGATTACGGCTTCGAGGGTCATCCGCTGCGCAAGGATTTCCCGCTGACCGGCTTCGTCGAGGTGCGCTACGACGACGAAGCCAAGCGGGTCATCTACGAGCCGGTGGAATTGAAGCAGGAATTCCGCAATTTCGATTTTCTGTCGCCGTGGGAAGGTACGGATTACGTCCTGCCAGGCGACGAGAAGGCAAAACAATGAGGGCGTGTTGATGGGCAGCTTCTCCGTTTTTCATTGGCTGATTCTCATGATTATTTTTGCGTCTTTGATCGTGCCGTACTGGCGGATCTTTCCGAGAGCCGGTTGGCCCTCCGCATTGAGCATCTTGATGGTTGTCCCGCTTCTGAATCTCGTTCTTTTGTGGGTTGTGGCGTTCAAGAAATGGCCTGGAGACGCGTGAGCCGTGGCTGAGACTTCCGTTCGCAACTTCAACATCAATTTCGGCCCGCAACATCCTGCGGCGCATGGCGTTTTGCGCCTCGTGCTGGAGCTCGATGGTGAAGTCGTCGATCGCGTCGATCCGCATATCGGACTGTTGCATCGCGGTACCGAGAAGCTGATCGAGGCGAAGACATATCTGCAGGCCGTGCCTTATCTCGACCGGCTCGACTATTGCGCGCCGATGAACCAGGAGCATGCCTTTGCGCTTGCCGCCGAGCGGCTGCTCGGCATCGAGGTGCCGAAGCGCGGCCAGCTGATCCGCGTGCTCTATTGCGAGATCGGCCGCATCATGTCGCACATCCTCAATGTGACGACGCAGGCGATGGATGTCGGCGCGCTGACACCGCCCCTGTGGGGCTTCGTCGAGCGCGAAAAGCTGATGGTGTTCTATGAACGGGCCAGCGGCTCGCGCATGCATGCGGCCTATTTCCGGCCAGGCGGCGTCCACCAGGACCTGCCGCAGAAGCTGGTCGAGGATATCGGCAACTGGATCGACCCGTTCCTGAAATCGCTCGACGATCTCGACGCACTGCTGACCGGCAACCGCATCTTCAAGCAGCGCAATGTCGACATCGGCATCGTCTCGCTGGCCGATGCCTGGGCCTGGGGCTTTTCCGGCGTCATGGTGCGTGGTTCGGGCGTCGCCTGGGACCTGCGCAAGTCGCAGCCCTATGAATGCTATGCCGAGATGGATTTCGACATTCCGATCGGCAAGAACGGCGACTGCTTCGACCGTTACCTCGTACGCATGGAAGAGATGCGCCAGTCGGCGAAGATCATGCGGCAGTGCGTCGACCTGTTGCTCGGCAAGGAAGGCACGGGGCCGGTATCGAATCTCGACGGCAAGGTGGTGCCGCCAAAGCGCGCTGCGATGAAGCGCTCGATGGAAGCGCTGATCCATCACTTCAAGCTCTACACCGAAGGCTACCGCGTGCCGGCGGGCGAGGTCTATGCGGCGGTCGAAGCGCCGAAAGGCGAGTTTGGCGTCTACCTGGTCTCGGACGGCACCAACAAGCCCTACCGCTGCAAGCTGCGCGCGCCCGGCTTCGCCCATCTCCAGGCCATGGATTTCCTGTGCCGTGGCCACATGCTGGCCGACGTCACCGCCGTTCTCGGCTCCCTCGACATCGTGTTTGGTGAGGTCGATCGCTAAATGTCAGTCCGCCGTCTCGCAGAAGCCAGCCTCCAGCCAGCCTCCTTCGCCTTCAACCGGGCGAACGCGGCAGCGGCCAAGCAATGGATCAAGAAGTATCCGAAGGGCCGCGAGCAGTCCGCGATCATCCCGTTGCTGATGCTGGCGCAGGAGCAGGAAGGCTGGGTGACCAAAGCGGCGATCGAGACGATCTCCGATATGCTCGACATGCCCTACATCCGTGGGCTCGAAGTCGCGACCTTCTACACGCAGTACCAGCTCAATCCGGTCGGCACCCGCGCGCATATCCAGGTCTGCGGCACCACGCCCTGCATGCTGCGCGGCTCGGAAGCGCTGATGGATGTGTGCCGCTCGAAGATCCATCACGACCAGTTCCACACCAACGACAAGGGTACGCTGTCGTGGGAAGAGGTGGAATGCCTCGGCGCCTGCGTCAACGCGCCGATGGTGATGATTTTCAAGGACACGTTCGAGGATCTGACGCCGGAGCGGCTTGCCGAGATCATCGACCTCTATGATGCCGGCAAGGGCGCCTCGGTGCCGCCGGGGCCGCAGAACGGCCGCATCACCTCCGAGCCGATCACCGGCCTGACGACGCTGAAGAGCGAAAAGGCAATCCTGAAAACGACCCGCGACAGGGAAGCCAAGGCAGCGGCCAAGGCCGCGCAAGGTGCAGCGTCGACTGCCGTCACCGCGCCGGCAGCCCCGGTCGCGCAGGCATCGGCTGCCCCCGTTGCGCCGTCGAAGGCCAGCAAGCCGAAGACCGACGCGCCCGAAACCAGCCCGGCGCTGAGATCGCCTTCCCCGACGAAGGTCGCACCAGAGACGGAAAAGGCGGCGAGCGTCGCCGCACCGCGGCATTCGGCTGCCAACGCCAACAAGGCCGCGCCGGAAGTCGAAAAGGTTTCGAAACAGCGTAGCGGTCCCAAGACGAAGGCCGAGCCCGCGGCTGCTTTCAAGGCGCCAGAAGCCAAGGGCGCACAGCTCGGCGCCGCGGCCAAGCTGACCAAGCCTTCGCTCGACGACAAGAACCGCCCGGCCGGCATCGCAAAGCCGGCACTGGTCGACGATCTCAAGCTGATCTCGGGAGTCGGCCCGAAGATCGAAGGCATCCTGCATTCGCTTGGCATCTTCACCTACGCGCAAGTCGCGTCCTGGAAGAAGGCCGAGCGCGAATGGGTCGACGGCTATCTCAGCTTCCACGGCCGCATCGAGCGCGAAGACTGGGTCAAGCAGGCCAAGGCGCTCGCCAAGGGCGGGGTCGCCGAATATATCCGCGTCTTCGGCAAGAAGCCGGTCTGAGGAACGAACAATGCTTCAGGACAGAGACCGCATCTTCAACAACATCTACGGCCGCTTCGACAAGTCGCTGGCCGGCGCGATGGCGCGCGGCGCCTGGGACAACACGCCAGGCATCATCGCCAAGGGGCGCGATTGGATCGTCAACGAGATGAAGGCATCCGGCTTGCGCGGTCGCGGCGGCGCCGGCTTCCCGACCGGGCTGAAATGGTCGTTCATGCCCAAGCAGAGCGACGGCCGGCCGAGCTATCTCGTCGTCAACGCCGACGAATCCGAGCCCGGCACCTGCAAGGACCGCGATATATTGCGCCATGACCCGCACACGCTGGTCGAGGGCTGCCTGATCGCCGGCTTCGCCATGGGCGCGATCGCCGCATACATCTATGTGCGCGGCGAGTTCATCCGCGAGCGCGAGGCGCTGCAGCGCGCCATTGACGAGGCCTATGAAGCCAAGCTGATCGGCAAGAACAACACGTCCGGCTACGATTTCGACATCTACATGCACCATGGCGCCGGCGCCTATATCTGCGGCGAAGAAACGGCGCTGCTCGAAAGCCTCGAAGGCAAGAAGGGCCAGCCGCGGCTGAAGCCGCCATTTCCGGCCAATGTCGGCCTCTATGGCTGCCCGACGACGGTCAACAATGTCGAGTCCATCGCCGTGGCGCCGACCATCCTGCGCCGTGGCGCTGCCTGGTTCTCGTCCTTCGGTCGGCCCAACAATGTCGGCACCAAGCTGTTCTGCATCTCCGGCCACGTCAACAATCCGTGCACCGTCGAAGAGGCGATGTCGATCCCGTTCCGGGAGCTGATCGAGACGCATTGCGGCGGCATTCGAGGCGGCTGGGACAATCTGCTGGCGGTCATTCCGGGTGGCGCTTCGGTGCCGCTGGTGCCGGCGGAGCAGATTATCGACGCGCCGATGGATTTCGATGCGCTGCGCGACCTGAAATCGGGCCTCGGCACGGCGGCTGTCATCGTCATGGACAAATCGACCGATATCGTGAAGGCGATCGCGCGGCTTTCCTATTTCTACAAGCACGAGAGCTGCGGCCAGTGCACGCCTTGCCGCGAAGGCACCGGCTGGATGTGGCGGGTGATGGAGCGCCTAGTGCGCGGCGAGGCGCAGAAGCGTGAGATCGACATGCTGCTCGACGTGACCAAACAGGTCGAGGGCCACACGATCTGCGCGCTGGGCGATGCAGCGGCATGGCCAATCCAGGGCCTGATGCGGCATTTCCGCGGCGAGGTGGAGCGGCGTATCGACGAGTTTTCGCGCAATGCGCACCGGGCAGAGCCGGTGATGGTGGCGGCGGAATAGAGACGAATTCGAGGTACGGGCGAGTGCCCGATTTGAATACGGGCAAATGCCCGATTTGAAGAAACAGGCTCGGGGCAAACGGAAGAAACGACCAGGAGACCACCTATGTCGCTGCATTCGAAACCCGATCATTTGATGCCAGATTTGGACCCGTTCGAGAAGATGAACCAGGACCTGACCAGGATGATGCCGAACGAGATGGCGAGCGCCGTCAATCTCCTGGCGCACCCTGTCGCGGGTGCGGCAGCGATGTCGGCGCTCGGCATCGGGCTTGCCAATCATGCCTTTGGCGTGTGGATGGGCGCGCTCTCGGGCGCCGCCGAGGCCTCGCAGCGCCTCTTCCAGCCGATCGTCGACGATTTCGATGCCAGGGTCGAACGCTTTTCGGAGGCAGGGACAAGCTCCTCGACCAAGGCTCGCGCGGCGACGAAAACCCTGATCGCCAAGGCGCAGTCCTTCGCCAGGGACGTGAATGACATAGCGGCGAACAGCATGGATGATGCACGGAGCGTGGTGGATGCGCCTGCGGCACCGGCCGGGTTGATGCCGGAGGATTTCAAGCAGCCCAAAGCCACGGATCGTCCGGCAAATCCGGCCGATCTCAAGGCGATATCAGGCATCGGGCCGAAGCTGGAAAAGGTGCTGAACGGCTTGGGCATCTGGACATACGGCCAGATCGCGGCATGGACGCCGGAAGAGATCGCCTGGGTCGACGATTATCTGTCGTTCAACGGCCGCATCGATCGCGACGACTGGCTTGGCCAGGCGGCGGCGCTGGCCGAGGCCAAACATTGAATTCAATGCCGCGCGCGGTTTCGGCTGCGCCCGGAAAGAAAGATTGCGGAACGTCCGCAGGGGTTTGAGACGACATGGCAAAGCTCAAGGTCGACGGGAAAGAGATTACTGTACCCGACCACTATACGCTGCTGCAGGCGGCCGAGGACGCCGGTGCGGAAGTGCCGCGCTTCTGCTTCCATGAGCGGCTGTCGATCGCCGGCAATTGCCGCATGTGCCTGATCGAGGTGAAGGGCGGGCCGCCCAAGCCGCAGGCGTCCTGCGCCATGGGCGTGCGCGATCTGCGCCCCGGACCGAACGGCGAAACGCCGGAAATCTTCACCAACACGCCGATGGTCAAGAAGGCCCGGGAAGGCGTGATGGAATTCCTGCTGATCAACCATCCGCTCGATTGCCCGATCTGCGACCAGGGCGGCGAGTGCGACCTGCAGGACCAGGCGATGGCGTTCGGCGTCGATTCCTCGCGCTATCACGAGAACAAGCGGGCGGTCGAAGACAAATATATCGGGCCGCTGGTCAAGACGATCATGAACCGCTGCATCCATTGCACGCGCTGCGTCCGCTTCACCACCGAAATTGCCGGCATTTCCGAGCTCGGCCTGATTGGCCGCGGCGAGGACGCCGAGATCACCACCTATCTCGAAAGCGCGATGACCTCGGAACTGCAGGGCAACGTCATCGACCTTTGCCCCGTCGGTGCGCTGACCTCCAAACCCTACGCCTTCCAGGCGCGGCCGTGGGAGCTGACCAAGACCGAATCCATCGATGTGATGGATGCTGTCGGCTCGGCGATCCGTGTCGATTCCAGGGGCCGCGAGGTGATGCGCATCCTGCCGCGTACCAACGAGGCGGTGAACGAAGAGTGGATTTCCGACAAGACCCGCTTCATCTGGGACGGCTTGCGCACCCAGCGCCTCGACCGGCCCTACGTACGCAAGGACGGCAAGCTGACCCCGGCAAGCTGGGCCGAGGCTTTTTCGGCGATCAAGGAAGCGGTGTCGAGCGCCGCACCCGACAAGATCGGCGCCATTGCCGGCGATCTCGCCGCCGTCGAGGAGATCTATGCGCTGAAGCTGCTGATGGCCTCGCTCGGCTCGAAGAACACCGATTGCCGTCAGGATGGTACCGCGCTCGATCCGTCGCTCGGCCGGGCAAGCTATATCTTCAACCCGACCATCGAGGGCATCGAGCAGGCCGACGCGGTGCTGATCATCGGCGCCAATCCGCGCTTCGAAGCGTCCTTGCTCAACGCCCGCATCCGTAAGCGCTGGCGGGTCGGCAACCTGCCGGTCGGCGTCATCGGCGATGTCGGCGATACCCGCTACGACTATGAGCAGCTCGGCGCCGGAACGGAATCGCTGAAGGATCTAGCCGACGGCAACGGCAAGTTTTTCCAGGTGCTGAAAAAGGCGACACACCCGCTTGTTATAGTCGGCCAGGGCGCGCTTGCGCGTTCGGATGGCGCGGCCGTGCTCGGCCAGGCGGCCAAGCTCGCCATCGCCGTCAATGCCGCGAGAGCCGACTGGAACGGCTTTGCCGTGCTGCACGCTGCGGCGGGGCGGGTCGGCGGGCTCGATGTCGGCTTCGTGCCGGGCGAGGGCGGCAAGAACGTCGCCGGCATGCTGGGCGACACGGACGTGCTGTTCCTGCTCGGCGCCGACGAGATCGACATGGCCAAGACCGGCGGCGCCTTCGTCGTCTATATCGGCACGCATGGCGATCAGGGCGCACACCGCGCCAATGTCATCCTGCCGGGTGCCGCGTATACCGAAAAATCGGGTACCTACGTCAACACCGAGGGCCGCGTGCAGCAGACCAATCGCGCCGGCTTCGCGCCGGGCGATGCGCGCGAGGACTGGGCAATCCTGCGGGCGCTGTCGGATGTGCTTGGCAAGAAGCTGCCGTTCGATTCGCTGCCGCAGCTTCGCGCAAAACTCTATTCGGAATACCCGCATCTCGCCCGCATCGACCAGGTCGCGGCCGGCAACGCCGATGATATCGCCGGGGTAGCGAAGCTCGGCGGGCGGCTGAACAAGGGCGCCTTCACTTCGCCGGTCAAGGATTTCTACCTGACCAACCCGATCGCGCGGGCTTCCGCCGTGATGGCGGAATGCTCGGCGCTGGCGAAAAACGGCTTCAGGCAGGCGGCGGAATAAGCATGGACACCTTCTTCTCCTTCTACGTGCTGCCGGCGCTGATCATCCTGTTGAAGTCGGTCGTGCTGATCGTCGTGCTGTTGATCTTCGTCGCCTACATCCTGTACGCGGACCGCAAGATCTGGGCGGCGGTGCAGTTGCGCCGCGGCCCGAACGTCGTCGGCCCATGGGGCACGCTGCAGGCTTTCGCCGACCTTCTGAAGTTCGTGTTCAAGGAACCGGTGATTCCGTCCGGCGCCAACAAGGGCGTTTTTCTGCTGGCGCCGCTGGTGTCGGCGGTGCTGGCGATCTCGGCCTGGGCGGTCATTCCGGTCAACGAGGGCTGGGCGATCGCCAACGTCAATGTCGGCATCCTCTATGTCTTCGCCATCTCCTCGCTCGAGGTCTATGGCGTGATCATGGGCGGCTGGGCATCCAACTCGAAATACCCATTCCTCGGCGCGCTGCGCTCGGCGGCGCAGATGGTGTCCTACGAAGTCTCGATCGGCTTCGTCATCGTCACCGTGCTGCTTTGCGTCGGCTCGCTCAATTTGTCCGATATCGTGCTGTCGCAGCAGGATGGATTGGGTACGCGGGTCGGCCTGCCCAACACCTTCCTCGACTGGCATTGGCTGTCGCTGTTCCCGATGTTCGTCATCTTCTTTATCTCGGCGCTGGCCGAGACGAACCGCCCGCCTTTCGACCTTGTGGAAGCCGAATCGGAGCTCGTCGCCGGCCATATGGTCGAATATTCGTCGACGCCGTTCCTGCTGTTCTTCCTCGGCGAGTATGTCGCCATCGTTTTGATGTGCGCGCTGGCCACCATCCTGTTCCTCGGCGGCTGGCTGCCGCCCTTCGACTTCGCTCCCTTCACCTGGGTGCCCGGTCTGATCTGGTTCGTGCTCAAGGTCTGCCTGGTGTTCTTCATGATCTCCATGGTGAAGGCCTTCGTGCCGCGCTACCGCTACGACCAGCTGATGCGGCTCGGCTGGAAGGTCTTCCTGCCGATCTCGCTGGCGATGGTGGTGATTGTCGCCGCGTTCCTCAAGATCACGGGGTTTGCGTGATGTCCGCTCTAGCCCAAGCCGCAAAGTCGCTGCTCCTGCAGGACTTCGTCAGCGCCTTCTTCCTGTCGATGCGCCAGTTCTTTGCGCCGAAGGAGACGATCAACTATCCGCACGAGAAGGGGCCGATCAGCCCGCGCTTCCGCGGCGAGCATGCGCTGCGCCGCTATCCGAACGGCGAGGAACGCTGCATCGCCTGCAAATTGTGCGAGGCGATCTGCCCGGCGCAAGCCATCACCATCGAGGCCGGCCCGCGACGCAACGACGGCACGCGCCGCACCGTGCGCTACGACATCGATATGGTGAAGTGCATCTATTGCGGCTTCTGCCAGGAAGCCTGCCCGGTCGACGCCATTGTCGAGGGGCCTAATTTTGAATTCGCGACCGAGACGCGCGAGGAACTTTATTACGACAAGGACAAGCTGCTGGCCAATGGCGACCGCTGGGAGCGCGAACTGGCGCGCAACCTGTCGCTGGATGCGCCGTACCGCTGACATTTGACGCATGGACGGGGCGAGCGGCCTCGTTCAGAGGATGATCCCGAAAAGTTGCGGACTTTTCGGACAAGATCATCCTCCGGAATTGAAAGTGTCGCATGTTTTCTTTCGATCCGGGTCTTTCAACCCGATCGAAACATGCGATAGGAACACGCAACTTGCCGGCCGGAGGCCGTGGCAAACATCGAACAGGACGAATGTCCTGTTTGGACAGGAACCGGGGGAACCCATGCTGAGTGGACTAGAGGCGGCCTTTTTCTACCTCTTCGCCTTTATCGCGGTGGCGTCGGCGTTCATGGTCATTTCGGCGCGCAATCCCGTGCATTCGGTGCTGTTCCTGATCCTGACCTTCTTCAACGCCGCCGGCCTGTTCATGCTGACCGGCGCCGAGTTCCTGGCGATGATCCTGCTCGTCGTCTATGTTGGCGCGGTCATGGTGCTGTTCCTGTTCGTCGTCATGATGCTCGACGTCGATTTTGCCGAAATGAAGGAAGGCGCCCTGCAATACGCGCCGATCGGCGCGCTGGTCGGGCTGATCCTGGCGGCGGAGCTGATCGTCGTGCTCGGCGGCTATACGTTCGCGCCGCAACTGGCGGCGACGGTGTCAAAGCCCATTCCGGATCTTGCCGCGCGCTCGAACACGGCAGCGCTCGGCGACATCCTCTATACCGACTACCTCTACTACTTCCAGGTTGCGGGCCTCATACTGCTGGTCGCCATGATCGGCGCCATCGTGCTGACGCTGCGCCATAAGCCGGGCGTCAAGCGGCAGTCAATCGCTGCCCAGGTTGGCCGCACTCCGGCGACTGGAATGGAAATCCGCAAGGTCAAGACGGGCGAAGGAATCTGAGATGACCGTCGGCATCGCACACTATCTGACCGTATCGGCGATCCTGTTCACGCTCGGCGTGTTCGGCATTTTCCTCAACCGCAGGAACATCATCGTCATTCTGATGTCGATCGAGCTGATCCTGCTCGCGGTCAACATCAATTTCGTCGCCTTCTCGGCAGCGCTCGGCGATCTCGTCGGACAGGTGTTCGCACTGTTCGTGCTGACGGTCGCAGCGGCTGAAGCGGCGATCGGCCTCGCCATTCTCGTCGTCTTCTTCCGCAACCGCGGTTCGATCGCAGTCGAAGACGTGAACATGATGAAGGGTTGACGGAAACCACCATGCATCAGGCCATCGTCTTCCTTCCTCTGCTCGGCTTCCTGATCGTCGGCCTGTTCGGCACGTCGCTCGGCGCCAAGGCGTCCGAATACATCACCTCTGGCTTCCTGGTGATATCGGCCGTGCTGTCGTGGGTCGCCTTTTTCTCGGTCGGGTTCGGCGAGGGCGAGGTATTCACCGTGCCGGTGATGCGCTGGATCCAGTCGGGCGGGTTAGAGGCGGCATGGGCGCTCAGGATCGACACGCTGACGGTGGTGATGCTGGTCGTGGTCAACACGGTGTCGGCGCTGGTCCACATCTACTCGATCGGCTACATGCATCACGACCCGAACCGGCCGCGCTTCTTCGCCTATCTGTCGCTGTTCACCTTCGCGATGCTGATGCTGGTAACGGCCGACAACCTCGTGCAGATGTTCTTTGGCTGGGAAGGCGTCGGCCTCGCTTCCTATCTGCTGATCGGCTTCTGGTACAAGAAGCCGTCGGCCAATGCCGCCGCGATCAAAGCCTTCGTCGTCAATCGCATCGGCGATTTCGGCTTTGCGCTCGGTATCTTCGGCGTGTTCGTGCTGTTCGGCTCGGTCAATCTCGGCACCATCTTCGCCAATGCGGCGACGTTCATCCCGGCCGAAGGCGCACCGCAGGGTGCTGCCGTGCTGACTTTCCTCGGCTATGCGCTCGACAAGCAGGCTGCGATGACCGTCGTCTGCCTCCTTTTGTTCATGGGCGCCATGGGCAAGTCGGCACAGGTGCCGCTGCACACCTGGCTGCCGGACGCCATGGAAGGCCCGACGCCGGTCTCGGCGCTCATCCATGCCGCCACCATGGTGACGGCCGGCGTGTTCATGCTGGCGCGGCTGTCGCCGCTGTTCGAACTGTCGCATTCGGCGCTGATCGTGGTCACCTTCATCGGCGCCTTCACCGCCTTCTTCGCGGCGACCGTCGGCCTCGTTCAGAACGACATCAAGCGTGTCATCGCCTATTCGACCTGCTCGCAGCTCGGCTACATGTTCGTGGCGCTCGGCGTCGGCGCCTATGGCGCGGCGATCTTCCATCTGTTTACGCATGCCTTCTTCAAGGCGCTGCTGTTCCTCGGCTCGGGCTCGGTGATCCACGCCGTCTCCGACGAGCAGGACATGCGCAGGATGGGTGGCCTCAGGACGCTCATTCCGAAGACCTACTGGATGATGGTGATCGGCACGCTGGCGCTGACCGGCGTCGGCATTCCGGTGACGGTGATCGGCACCGCCGGCTTCTTCTCCAAGGACGCGATCATCGAAAGCGCCTTTGCCGCGCACAATCCGGTGGCTGGCCTTGCCTTCGTGCTGCTGGTCGTCGCCGCCTGCTTCACCAGCTTCTATTCCTGGCGGCTGATCTTCATGACCTTCCACGGCCAGCCGCGGGCGAGCCACGAGGTCATGCACCATGTCCATGAATCGCCGCCGGTCATGCTGGTGCCGCTGTTCATCCTGGCGGTGGGCTCGCTGTTCGCCGGCGTGATCTTCCATGGCGCCTTCATCGGCGAGGGCTATGCCGAGTTCTGGAAGGCGTCGCTGTTCACGCTGCCGGAAAACCATATCCTACACGACATGCACGAAGTGCCGTTGTGGGTGAAGCTGGCGCCGTTCATCGCCATGCTGATCGGCTTTGCGATTGCCTGGCAATTCTACATCCGCGCGCCGGAAATGCCGAAAAACCTGGCGGCGCAGCATCGCGGGCTCTACGCCTTCCTGCTCAACAAGTGGTATTTCGACGAACTTTTCGATCTCCTGTTCGTGCGGCCGGCAAAACGCCTCGGCCACTTCCTGTGGAAGACCGGTGACGGCACCGTAATCGACGGGCTGGGTCCGGACGGTATTTCGGCGCGCGTCGTCGACGTCACCAACCGGGTCGTCAAGCTGCAGACCGGCTACCTCTATCACTACGCCTTCGCCATGCTGATCGGCGTTGCCGCACTCGTCACCTGGATGATGCTCTGATGACAGCCTGGCCGATCCTCTCGCTGGTCACCTTCCTGCCGCTGGTTGGCGTGCTGCTCATCCTGTTCGTCCGTGACGACAGCGAGAATGCGCGCCGCAACATCCGCGCCATCGCGCTGTTGACGACGACGTTCACCTTCGTGATTTCGCTGTTCATCTGGACCGGCTTCGACAATTCGGAACCTGGCTTCCAGTTCGTCGAGAAGTTTGCCTGGCTGGATTCCGGCATTTCCTACCATATGGGCGTGGACGGCATTTCCATGCTGTTCGTCATCCTGACCACCTTCCTGATGCCGCTCTGCATCCTGGCTTCGTGGGAATCGATCGAAACGCGCGTCAAGGCCTACATGATCGCCTTCCTGTTGCTGGAGACGCTGATGATCGGCGTGTTCTGCGCGCTGGACATCGTTTTGTTCTACGTCTTCTTCGAAGCCGGCCTGATCCCGATGTTCATCATCATCGGCGTGTGGGGCGGCAAGCGGCGCGTCTATGCCTCGTTCAAGTTCTTCCTCTACACGCTGGCCGGCTCGGTGCTGATGCTGCTTGCCATCATGGCGATGTTCTTCCAGTCCGGCACCACCGACATCCCGACGCTTCTGACGCACAACTTCCCGGCCACCATGCAGACCTGGCTATGGCTCGCCTTCTTCGCGTCCTTTGCCGTGAAGATGCCGATGTGGCCGGTGCACACCTGGCTGCCGGACGCCCATGTCGAGGCGCCGACGGCGGGTTCGGTGATCCTGGCCGCCATCCTGCTGAAGATGGGCGGATACGGTTTCCTGCGCTTCTCCTTGCCGATGTTTCCGATCGCCTCGGAGATGTTCGCGCCGCTGGTCTTCGCGCTGTCCGTCGTCGCCATCATCTACACCTCGCTGGTGGCGCTGATGCAGGAGGACATGAAGAAGCTGATCGCCTATTCGTCGGTCGCCCATATGGGCTTCGTCACCATGGGCATTTTCGCGATGAACCAGGAAGGCGTCCAGGGGGCGATCTTCCAGATGCTGTCGCACGGCCTGGTCTCGGGCGCGCTGTTCCTCTGTGTTGGTGTCATCTACGACCGCATGCACACGCGCGACATCGACGCCTATGGCGGGCTGGTCAACAACATGCCGAAATACGCCACCGTGTTCATGATCTTCACCATGGCCAATGTCGGCCTGCCCGGCACCAGCGGCTTTGTCGGTGAGTTCCTGACCATGCTCGGCGTGTTCCGGGTCAACACCTGGGTGGCGTTCTTCGCCGCCACCGGCGTCGTCCTATCGGCGGCATATGCGCTGTGGCTCTATCGCCGGGTGATCTTCGGCGCGCTGACCAAGGAAAGCTTGAAAAACCTGCTCGACCTGTCGGCGCGCGAGAAGGTGATCATCTATCCGCTGGTCGCGCTGGTCATCTTCTTCGGCGTCTACCCGGCGCCGGTCTTCGACGCGACGGCCGAATCGGTCAAGGCGCTCGTCACCAATGTCACCGCATCCATCAACACCGCGCAGACCGCGGCGGCGAACTGACTGAGAGGTTTGCGAACCATGACGCCGGACCTTCTCTCCAGCCTGTCGCTCTCGACACCAGAGCTGATCCTCGCCATCGGCGCCCTGGCGCTACTGATGCTCGGCGCCTATTCGCGCGCCAACACCACCACCACGGTGAGCGGTCTTGCCGTCGCCGTCTTGGTCGTTGCCGCCGCCTGGACGATCTTTTCCACCGGGCAGGGCTATGCCTATGGCGAAGCCTTCGTCCAGGATCCCTTCGCCCGCTTCATGAAGGTGCTGGCGCTGATCGGGTCAGCGGTGACGCTGGTCATGTCGATGCGTTTCGCCAAGGCCGAGCATTTCGACAAATTCGAATATCCGGTGCTGATCCTGCTGTGCACGCTCGGCATGATGCTGATGATCTCGGCCAACGGCATGATCGGGCTTTATCTCGGCCTCGAATTGCAATCGCTGGCGATCTACGTGCTGGCGGCGATCAACCGCGACAATCTGCGCTCGACCGAGGCGGGGTTGAAATATTTCGTCCTCGGCGCGCTGTCGTCGGGCATGCTGCTTTACGGCATCAGCCTCGTCTACGGCTACACCGGCAACACCGGATTCCAGGAAATCGCCACGGCGCTGGGCGGCGGCGAGCGGCAGCTTGGCCTCGTCTTCGGCCTGGTCTTCGTGCTGGCCGGCCTCGCCTTCAAGATATCGGCGGTGCCGTTCCACATGTGGACGCCGGACGTCTATGAAGGCGCACCGACGCCGGTGACGGCCTTCCTCGCCGCGGCGCCGAAGATGGCGGCGATGGCGCTGATCGTGCGCGTCACCATGGGCGCGTTCAAGCCGATCGCCGCAGACTGGCAGCAGATCATTGTCTTCATCTCGATCGCCTCGATGGCGCTGGGCGCCTTCGCGGCCATCGGCCAGACCAATATCAAGCGGCTGATGGCTTATTCCTCCATCGGCCATATGGGCTACGCGCTGGTCGGCCTCGCCGCCAACAGCCAGGCCGGCGTGCGCGGCGTCGCCATCTACATGCTGATCTATCTGGTGATGACGCTCGGCACCTTCGCGTTCATCCTCGCCATGCGGCGCAAGGAAGGCAATGTCGAACAGATCAGTGATCTCGCCGGCCTGTCGTCGACCAATCCGATCATGGCGACGATCCTCACCATCCTGATGTTCTCGCTGGCCGGCATCCCGCCGCTCGCCGGCTTCTGGGGGAAGTGGTACGTGTTCCTCGCCGCCATCAACGCCAATCTCTACGCGCTGGCGATCATCGGCGTGCTGGCCTCGGTGGTGGGTGCCTATTATTATCTGCGCATCATCAAGATCATGTGGTTCGACGAACCGGTCGGCGGCTTTGTGCCGATGGCAACCGAGCTTCGCGTCGTGCTCGGCGTCTGCGGCGCCTTCGTGCTGTTCTACGTGTTGATCGGCGGACCGATCGGCACCTATGCCGAAGCCGCCGCCAAGACATTTTTCTGACGGGATGGCATTTCGGCTGGCTCCCACAGCGGCGTCGGAAGGATTCCGGCTCGAGGCACATGACACGGTCGGTTCCACCAATGCGCTGGCGCTGGACCGTGCGCGGGCGGGGGACCTGGGAAAGCTTTGGGTCGTTTCAAAAAAACAGGAAAGCGGGCGTGGCCGGCGCGGCCGGGTGTGGGCGACGCCCGAGGGCAATCTGGCGGCAACGCTGCTGGTGGTCACCAACACCGAGCTTCGTCTCGCCGCGACGCTCGGCTTCGTCGCCGGCCTGGCGCTGGCCGATGCGCTCGACGCTGTCGCGCCGAAGGGCAGGATCGCAATCGGCCTCGACGGCGGCAGCGATGGGAAAAACCGTTTCGAGCTGAAATGGCCGAACGATGTGCTCGCCTCCGGTGCCAAGCTTGCCGGCATCCTGCTGGAATCGGCGATACTCGAAGGCGATCGCTTCGCGGTGGCGGTGGGCATCGGTGTCAATGTTGTGGCTTATCCCAAAGATTTGCCTTATCCGGCGACATCGCTTAGCGCGCTGGGCGCTGCTTGCGATGCCGAGACGTTGTTTCTGGCGCTGTCGGATGCCTGGAGCGAGAATGCGCGGCTGTGGAATGAGGGGCGCGGACTGTCCGCCGTCAGGCAGCGCTGGCTGGCGCGCGCGGCAGGGCTTGGCGGGCAGGTTGCTGTCAGAATTGACGGTAATGTGGTGCGCGGCACGTTCGAGACCATTGACGAGGACTGCCGTTTCGTGATCCGCGACGATGAGGGTTCGGTTCTAACGATCGCCGCCGGCGATGTGCATTTTGGCGCGGTCGCGTCGGCTCAGGTTTGACGGGCCCAGATTAGACGGGCTTGGTTTGACCGGCCAGGAAAGGAAAGATCATGGCGAAAGCTGAAAACGCCGAACTCGTCTTCGTGCCGCTCGGCGGCGTCGGCGAGATCGGCATGAACTTCGCCCTCTACGGCTACGGGC
>NZ_SUEO01000025.1:20246-41038 GCF_004962925.1 Mesorhizobium sp.
GCCAATGCGCGCGAATGGATCGTCGTCGATGTCGGCGTCACCTTTCCCGATGCCAGCCTGCCTGGCGTCGACCTGGTGCTGCCCGACACGCGCTTCATCGAGGAGAACATCGCCAATCTGCGCGGCATCGTCATCACGCACGCGCATGAGGACCATTACGGCGCGCTGCTCGACACATGGCCGAAGCTCAAGGCGCCGGTCTGGATGACGCCGTTCGGCGCCGGATTGCTGGAAGCCAAGCGGCAGGGCGAACAAGGCGCACCGAAGATCCCGTTGACGATCTACCGGGCCGGCGAAAAATTCACCATCGGCCCGTTCGAGATCGAGGCTATTCCCGTCGCGCATTCTATACCCGAACCGATGTCGCTGGCGATCACCTCGCCGGCCGGCACCGTCATCCACACCGGCGACTGGAAGATCGATCCGGCGCCGACGATCGGACCGATGACCGACGAGGCCCGCTTCCGCGCCTATGGCGACAAGGGCGTGCTGGCGCTGATCTGCGATTCCACCAATGCGCTGCGGGAAGGAGAGTCGCCGTCGGAAGTGGCGGTCGGCGAGGGGCTCAGGGGCGTCATCCAGAGTGCTAAGGGCCGCGTCGCGGTCACCACTTTTTCCTCCAATGTCGGGCGCATCGTCTCCATTGCCAAGGCAGCACGCGATGCCGGCCGCCAGTGCCTGGTGCTCGGCCGCTCGCTGAAGCGCGTCATCGATGTTGCCGGTGAGCTCGGCTATATGGACGGGCTGCCCGAATTCATCGCCGAGGAGGACTTTGGCTTCATCCCGCGCGAAAACCTCGTCATCATCTGCACCGGCAGCCAGGGCGAGCCGCTTGCGGCATTGGCAAAACTGTCGCGCGACGAGATGAAATCGGTGTCGCTGACGGCTGGTGACACGGTGGTGTTTTCGTCGCGCACCATTCCCGGCAACGAGAAGGGGATCCTCGAGATCAAGAATCGCCTGATCGATCTCGGCATCAAGATTATCGAGGACGGCGATGCGCTGGTGCATGTCTCCGGCCATCCGCGCCGCAGCGAATTGCGCAAGATGTATCAATGGGTGCGCCCGCGGATCGGCGTGCCGGTGCATGGCGAGGCGGCGCATCTGGTGGCGCAGGGCTCGCTGATGTCGACGTCAGGCATCGGCCAGGTGGCGCAGGTGCGCGACGGCGACATGCTGCGGCTCTATCCGGGTGCGGCGACGATTATCGACCAGGTGCCGTTCGGCCGCATCTACAAGGACGGTAGGCTGATCGGCACCGACCAGGCGATGGGCATTCGCGACCGGCGCAAGCTGTCTTTTGCCGGCCATGTCGCGGTCAATGTCGTGCTCGACGACAAGTATGAGCTCGCCGGCGATCCCGATCTGGTCGCGATCGGCGTCGCCGAGGCCGATGCCCGCGGCGAGAGTCTGGAAGACCTGATGATCGATGCGGCAATCGGCGCCGTGGACTCCATCCCCCGCCAGCGCCGAAAAGACCTCGACCTCGTGCAGGAGGCAGTGCGCCGCGCCGTCCGCGGCGCTGCCAACGAAGCCTGGGGCAAGAAGCCGCTGGTGACAGTGTTCGTCACAAGGTAAGGGAATAGAGGAGTAGGGCAGTACGGCAGTAGGGGGAGAAAGTAGTTTTTCCCTACTCCCATACTGCCCTATTGCCTTACTGCCCTAAGGACGAAGTCAATGCTCGGACGCCTGAACCATGTCGCGCTTGCCGTGCCGGATCTGGCCGCGGCGACGGCGGCCTATCGCGACACGCTCGGCGCTCGGGTGACCGCGCCGCAGGCGCTGCTGGAGCATGGCGTGACGGTGGTGTTCGTCGATGTCGGCAACACCAAGATCGAATTGCTGGAGCCGCTCGGCGAAGGTTCGCCGATCGCGGCATTCCTCGAGAAGAACCCCTCGGGCGGCATGCATCATGTCTGCTATGAGGTCGACGACATTCTTGCCGCGCGTGATCGCCTCAAGGCCAGCGGCGCCCGCGTCCTGGGCGACGGCAACCCGAAGACCGGCGCGCATGGCAAGCCGGTGCTGTTCCTGCATCCGAAGGATTTCTTCGGCACGCTGGTCGAACTGGAGCAAGCATGAGCTGGGTTTCGTTTATCGCCTTGTTCTTCATCACATGGTGGGTGGTGCTGTTCGCCGTCCTGCCGTTCAGCATGAGGACGCAAGACGAGGATCAGGACGTGACGCTGGGCACGGTACACAGCGCGCCTCGCGGGCCGCATATGCTGCGCGCCGTGCTGCGGACGACGATCGTCACGATGGTTCTTCTTGGCATCTTCTATGGCATCACGAGGGGGCTCGGCCTCGGCATCGACGATATCCCGCACATCGTGCCGGATTTTAGCCTGAGCCCGAAGAGTTAGCATAGCGGGCGACGCACTATTCGTCGCCCTGAACGCGAGCGCCGATGGGGAGCAAAACAAAGCCGGCTTCCGGATTTGTCAGCTGCCGCAAGAGCGCCGCGCACCCCACGGAATGTATATTTACGCGCGTCAATTTCTTATTTTGTGCATGGCGTTATCTCAAAAGCGGCCGCGCACCTTCGAGCGACCCGCCTGGATAAAGCGATTTGGCAGTACGTCGCGCTAAGCGAATGATTGCACAAAAAAAATGCAAGGCACGAGGCCTTGCAATTTAAACGCGTCCGATCTGTTTCCGGTGTCCGGCGGCAGCGAGTAACCGCGCCTAGATCGCATCCTCCCAAGACTTTGACCGCGTAGGAGGGCAGATTTCTTTCCGCCCTCTCGGTTATCGGGGCACATTAGACCAAGGCGGGTGAAAATGTCACGCAGAATTTTGCCTGGAAATAGGCAATCTCGTGCTGCACTGCACAATAGTATGGCAGGCGTTGCTTGCGAAACGACCAGCAAGGCGGATGTGGCACTGCGGCACCCTTTGCGGCGCTTGGGGGCGGGTTTCCATTCCGTCATGAAATGGCTATGAAGCCGGGGCAAGCAAGCCCAGCGCTGCGCCGATTCCGGTGCGGCAACTCTCTCTCACGGACCAGTCCATGCGTTTGTCGCGCTATTTCCTGCCTATCCTCAAAGAAAATCCGCGCGAGGCCGAAATCGTCTCGCACCGGCTGATGCTACGCGCCGGCATGATCCGCCAGCAGGGGCAAGGCAGTTTTTCCTGGCTGCCGCTCGGCAAAAGGGTGCTGGACAAGGTCTGCCGAATCATTCGCGAGGAGCAGAACCGCGCCGGCGCGCTCGAGATCCTGATGCCGACCATCCAGTCCGCCGAGCTGTGGCGCGAAAGCGGACGCTATGACGACTATGGCAAGGAGATGCTGCGCATCAAGGACCGGCAAGATCGGGACATGCTCTATGGGCCGACCAACGAGGAGGTGGTCACCGAGATTTTCCGCGCCTATGTGAAGTCGTACAAGGATCTGCCGCTCAATCTCTATCACATCCAGTGGAAATTCCGCGACGAGGTGCGGCCGCGATTCGGCGTCATGCGCAGCAGAGAGTTCCTGATGAAGGACGCCTATTCCTTCGATCTCGACTTCGAAGGCGCCAGGGCGGCCTATAACAGGATGTTCGTGTCCTATCTCAGGACGTTCACGCGCATGGGGCTGCAGGCGATCCCGATGCGTGCCGACACCGGACCGATCGGCGGCGACCTCAGCCACGAATTCATCATCCTGGCCGACACCGGCGAGAGCCAGGTGTATTGCCATCGCGATTATCTCGCGCTTGATGTGCCGGGGGCGGACACGGACTTTTCCAACGACGACGCGATCGGCGACATCGTCAAGACATGGACGACGCCCTATGCCGCGACCGACGAGATGCATGACGAGGCGGCGTGGGAGAAGGTTGCGACAAGCGACAGGGTCTCGGCGCGCGGCATCGAGGTCGGCCATATCTTCCATTTCGGCGACAAATATTCGAAACCGATGGGCGCCAAGGTGACCGGGCCCGACGGCAAGGATCATTTTGCCTCCGGGGGTTCCTACGGCATCGGCCCGACGCGGTTGGTCGCGGCGATCATCGAAGCCAGCCATGACGACAACGGCATCATCTGGCCGGAGGCGGTGGCGCCTTTCGACATTGGCCTGATCAACATGAAGGCCGGCGACGCCGACTGCGACCGCGTCTGCGATGAACTCCATGCAGCGTTTGTCGCCGTTGGCAAGGACGTGCTCTACGACGACACCGACCAGCGGCCGGGCGGCAAATTCGCCACCGCCGACCTGATCGGACTGCCGTGGCAGGTGATCGTCGGGCCGCGCGGCGTGGCGGCCGGCGAGATCGAAATCAAGAACCGCAGGACTGGCGAGCGTGAGACGCTGCCGATTGCGGACGTGAAGAAACGCTTCGGTTCTGCCGCATGAGCGAAGCCGCAGTAGCGAAATCCCCGGCCGCCGGACCTTTTTCCGTTTTCGAACGCATGGTCGCGTGGCGCTATCTGCGCTCGCGCCGCAAGGAGACGGTGATCTCCGTAATCGCCTCGATCTCTTTCCTCGGCATCATGCTGGGCGTTGCCACGCTGATCGTCGTGATGGCCGTCATGAACGGGTTTCGCGCTGAGCTCCTGACGCGCATCCTTGGCGTCAATGGCCATCTGATCGTGCAGCCGCTCGACATGCCGCTGGAGGACTATGCGCAGGTTGCCAACCGCATCAATGGCGTGCCCGGCGTCAAATACGCCATTCCGCTGATCGACGGGCAGGTGCTGGCGCAAGGCAATGTCGGCGGCGGGTCAGGGGCGCTGGTGCGCGGCATACGCGGCGAGGATCTGACCAAGATTTCGATCGTCGCCAACAATATCAAGGAGGGTTCGATCGCCGGCTTCGACACAAGCGAGGGCGTTGCGATCGGCAGCCGCATGGCCGAGAATCTCGGTCTTGTGCTCGGCGACACCATCACGCTGATCGCGCCCGATGGCGATGTCACCCCGCTCGGCACGACGCCGCGCATGAAGGGCTATCCGGTCACGGCGATCTTCGAAGTTGGCATGTCGGAATATGACAGCTCCATCGTCTATATGCCGTTTTCGGAAGCGCAGCTCTATTTCAACATGGATGGGCGGGCCCAGACGATCGAGCTCTATGTCGACAATCCCGACAATGTCGACGCGCTGAAGCCGAAGGTCGAGGAGGCTTCGCAGCGGCCGATCACCATGGTCGACTGGCGAGAACGCAACAGGACATTCTTCGATGCGCTGCAAGTGGAGCGCAACGTCATGTTCATGATCCTGACGCTGATCGTGCTGGTGGCGGCGCTCAACATCATTTCGGGCCTGATCATGCTGGTGAAGGACAAGGGCCACGACATTGCCATCCTGCGCACCATGGGCGCCACGCGTGGCGCGATCCTGCGCATCTTCCTGATGACGGGCGCCGCGATCGGCGTGGTGGGCACCATCGCCGGCGTGCTGCTCGGCGTTGTAATCTGCCTGAACGTCGAGCGAATCCGCCAGTTCTTCTCCTGGCTGGCCGGCGAGAGACTGTTCAATCCCGAGCTCTATTTCCTCAGCCAGCTGCCTGCCCGCATGGACGCCAGCGAGACGATCTCGGTGGTGCTCATGGCGCTGGCGCTGTCGTTCCTGGCGACGCTGTTTCCGGCATGGCGCGCGGCCAGGCTCGATCCGGTCGAAGCGCTGAGGTACGAATGATGGCCGAGGCCATTATCGAGCTGAAGAGTGTCGAGCGGCACTATGTCCAGGGTCCGCGCAAGCTGACCATCCTCAACGGCGCCGATTTTTCGCTGAAGCGCGGCGAGATCGTGGCGCTGGTGGCGCCTTCGGGCACCGGCAAATCGACGCTGTTGCACACAGCCGGACTGCTGGAACGGCCGGACGCCGGCGATGTCATTCTGGCCGGCCGCGCCTGCGGGCGGCTTTCCGACGACGAGCGCACGGCGATCCGGCGCAACGATGTCGGCTTCGTCTATCAGTTCCATCACCTGCTGCCGGAGTTCACGGCGCTGGAAAACATCATGATGCCGCAGCTGATAAAAGGGCTGACGCGCAAGGAGGCTGCCGAGCGGTCGGCGCAGCTGCTCGACTATATGCAGATCGGCAAGCGCGCGCAGCATCGCCCCTCCGAACTGTCCGGCGGCGAGCAGCAGCGCGTCGCCATCGCGCGCGCCGTCGCCAATGCGCCGCTGGTGCTGCTGGCAGACGAGCCGACCGGCAACCTCGACCCGGTCACCGCCTCCTATGTGTTCGAGGCGCTGAGCGCACTTGTCCGGCAGTCGGGCCTGGCGGCGCTGATCGCCACCCACAATCACGAGCTTGCCTCGCGCATGGACCGTCGCGTCACGCTGGCCGACGGCAAGGTTGTTCCGCTCTAAGCGCCGTCCTGATCTCGTTGTCTTTTCACGGCCGTTCACTGCGCGAACGGCCGATATTTGCCAATCAACCTTTCCTTAACCCTGCCGAACTGAGCGCCCGGAATTTCGCCGCACGCTCGGATTGCGGTCGTTGACATTCGAACAAAATTAGAACAAAATACGAACATACTAACAACAGGAGAGAGTTATGACCGATCTTGTTCAGGATGTCGTGTCACTGGTGTGCATGAGCACGTTCCTCGTTTCGATGGCGATCTGGATCGGAGCGATGTGAGGATTTGCTGGAAGACGTGGCGGAAACGTTCAGCGCCGCCTTGTCAGCCGGCCTTGCGGGCGGCTTCGGCAAGGACAGGTGCGGCGGGTCCGAACACGTCCTCGAATGCGGATTTCAGCGCGAGATCGAGGTCGGCCATCCCCAGGGGAAGACCGAGATCGACAAGGCTGGTGACGCCGTGATCCTGCACACCGCACGGCACGATGCCACTGAAGTGGGCGAGATCCGGCTCGACATTGATGGCGATGCCGTGAAAGCTCACCCAGCGCCTCAGCCTGATGCCGATGGCCGCGATCTTGTCCTCGGCCGGCGATCCGTCGGGCAGAGCGGGGCGATCCGGCCGCACTACCCAGACGCCGACGCGGTCCTCGCGCCGTTCGCCGCGCACGTTGAAGGTGGCGAGCGTGCCGATGATCCATTGTTCAAGTGCGGCGACGAAGGCACGGACATCCTCGCGCCGACGCTTCAGGTCGAGCATCACGTAAGCGACCCGCTGGCCTGGCCCATGATAGGTGTATTCGCCGCCGCGCCCGGCCGCGAACACCGGGAAACGGTCCGGCTCGATCAGGTCCTCGAGGCGGGCGCTGGTGCCGGCCGTGTAGAGCGGCGGGTGCTCGACCAGCCAGACCATCTCGCCGGCAGCGCCGCTTCGGATCGCTTCGGCACGCGCCTCCATCACGGCAAGCGCATCCGGATAGGCGGTGAGGCCGGGTTCGATCCGCCATTCGACCGGCGCCGAACCGGGCAGGGGCAGGAACGACGTGGCGATCTGGCTGCGTTCTGTCATCGCGTGTCTCGTCTAAAGCGCGCCGCGTTTGAAGGGAACCGTGGGCGCGCTTTAGATTTTTGTTTTATGTGCATGTCGTTGTCCCAAAACCGCTGCGCACTTTTGGGCGACATGCATTAGCCTCACATATGGCGGCAATCGGCTGAAACGTCCAGTTCTGAACACGTTCCAACCCTTTGCAGGCTAATGCCGAACCCGGGGCAATTAATGCACGACACGCCCTTGTTTCGCCGGAAACGATTTGCTACACGCCGCGAGCCGGTTCGTTTCGGCTCCTACCACGTGCGGTCGTGGCGGAATTGGTAGACGCGCAGCGTTGAGGTCGCTGTGGGGCAACCCGTGGAAGTTCGAGTCTTCTCGACCGCACCAGTTTTATCCAATAAGCTATTATTCTATCTCGCTATTTTCTGTTTCCCTGCAGTTCTTCCCAAGACTGTTTATGCAAGGTGAAACACTGCGCGGAATGCCGCGCGCTGACCGCGTGGTTTGACCCACCATCAAATGCCAGCTGCTTCAAAGACCGAACTGTGCCGCGAAGCGGACCATCGGGAACCCCTCGGCAAAAATGCGCGTTTTCACGCAAGCGCTCCCGCGGCTATCTTGATGTGATTGCGCGGCAAATAGCCCGCTAGCTGCGTTATCTCGAGGCTTGTTTGCGGACGCGGCTTTCCAGCCGCGAAAGCAGGTAGTCGACCTCTTGTCTGGCCGCCGCCGACAACGCGCTGCCCGGCTTGCGCTGGGCGTCGGACGCGATGGCACCGCGCTTCATCATCACATATTTGCGCACCGCAAGGCCCACGCCGGGCTGCTGCTCATAGCGCAGATAGGGCAGGTGGGCGTCGAAAAGATCGTGCGCCTTGTCGCGCTCGCCAGCGGCAGACAGTTTCACCACGTCGACCAGCATATCGGGGAAGGCGTAGCCGGTCATTGCGCCGTCGGCGCCGCGTTCCATCTCGAAGTCGAGGAAGAGGCCGCCATTACCGGTGAGGATGGACAGCGGCCGCAGCGAGCCGTCCTGCTGGAAGCCGCGCAGCGCGCTGATCTTCTCCAGTCCCGGCCAGTCCTCGTGCTTGAGCATGAAGCAGGCCGGGTTGTCGGTGACGATGCGGCGGATGACGGCCGGCGTCATGACGACCGAGAGGGTCAGCGGATAGTCCTGCAGGACGAAAGGAACATCCTCGCCGACTGCTTCGGATGCGTTGCGGAAATAGGTGACGATCTGGTCGTCGGTGCGCAGCGCCGGCGGCGGCGCAATCATCACGCCCTGCGCGCCGACCTCCATCGAGGCGCGTGCAAGGCTGCGCATGGCGGCGAAGCCAGGGGCAGAGACGCCGACGATGACCGGCAGCTTGGTGCGCGCCACGATACGCCTGACGATATCGAGCGATTCGCCGGCGTCGAGCTTCGGGGCCTCGCCCATGATGCCGAGGATGGTCATCCCATCGACGCCGCAGCGCTCGTAGAAATCGACCATCGAATCGAGTGATTCCCAGTCGATCTTGCCATCCGCCTCGAACGGCGTCGGGGCAATGGTGTAGACACCTTTGGTGTCAGGACCGATGGCCATGAGACTCTCCTAAAATTCAGCTTTCAGTCATAGCGCAGGACCGACGGTCCGACCCAACCCGGCAGTTGGTCCGGACGGGCGGGCGCGAAGATTTCGTAGAATGTGGTTATAGTACAGAACCCCACCTGCAGACGAACGACTGTCATTGGACGGGGGACACCATGTCGCTCTCGTAAGATGCCGGCTTCTGGCCGCAATGGGGAAGGGCGCATTTTGTTTGGTATTCCCGCGCCTTGCGCCAAGGCGCTGAGGCCGATGCTGGCGGCGATCCCGTGCAGCGATTGAAGTCGAAGGCTGTCGATCCGGACGGCTTTGCCAAAGTGAAGATCCAGCTTTAACCTTCTGCAACACATTTCCAGGTCGAAAACCGGGTTTGATACTCTATCTGTCCGGGAACGCCGCATGGAACGGAGCCATCTCATGAGTGACAGCCAGGTCCAGGTAAGGATTGCGGGAGGGGACACCATTCGACGCCTGCATGCCGACCTGCCAGTCAACGCCACGTTTCATATCTGGCTCAAGGCGACCAAGCCGAACGTTCCGGGATCGCTGTCTTTTTCCAATGTCCGCGGCAAGTTCGGCGAGGTGAGCGTTACGAACGCCGAAGAGTATGAATTCAGAATTTTTCACGTCTTCGGCGGTGGCAGCGTCGAACTGGATTACGACACGGATCAAACCTCGGTGTCGGTTGCCTACTGGTTCGCGTTGGCCGACGTGCTGGAGACCGGCATTACAGTTCTCCACACCAATCCGGGAAATGCGCCGCCGAAGATCCCCGACAGCTATCATTTTCGTCCGCCGTTCGGCTGGATGAACGATCCCAACGGATTTGGCCGGTTTGGAGGTCGCCCACATCTCTTTTATCAGCATTATTCCCATGGTCTTCGCTGGAACACGATGCATTGGGGGCACGCCGTATCTTCGGATTATTTGCGGTGGCGCCACATGCCTATCTTCCTGTTCCCATCGGAAGATCTTACCGCACGGCCCGACCGACGGGGCGGTGCGTATTCCGGCTCGGCCGTCCCGCTTGCCGATGGCCCGGGCATTCGCGTCTTTTTTACCGAGCAGGTACAGGACCGCATCCCAGAACAGCAAATCCAACTCACTGCCACTTCCAGCGACCTCATCATGGCGGGAAATGCGGACGTCATCTTGCCATACCGTCCGCTTGACGAGGGACTGACAGCGGATTTTCGCGACCCATACGTGTTCAAGGGGCCGGATGGCCTTTGGAAAATGCTGCTGGGCAGCCAGAGCAACGAAGGCGGCGTTGTCCTGCTCTACGAAACCCATGACCATACGGCGGCCAGCGGCTGGACGTATATCGGCAAGCTTCTGGTCGAGAAACACTATCGGACGACGGCGATCGAATGTCCCTGTCTGCTGCCGCTCGACGGGCCTGCGACAGATCCCGCGACGCGCTGGGTTCTAATTCTCGGGCTGATGAACAGCGAGGACCAGTCCACCCGGCGCAAGAACCTGACAATGGCCGTTGTAGGCTGGTTCGATGGTCAGACCTTTGCCAAGGAATTCGAGCAGGAGCTGGACTTCGGGACGGATAATTACGCCTTCCAGGCCTTCGTCGACGGTGATGCTATCGTCGGTATAGGCTGGCTTGCCAACTGGGCCGACACCGGACCGGCGATCGATTTCCCCACAGCCATGACGTTGCCGCGCAATATCCATCTGTCTGCAGGCGAGTTGCATACCCCGCCGATCGGGGCTGCCGAGAGCCTGCGGAGCCATATTCTGGACCGAACGCGCCTGGCAGCCGGAGAGCAGGTAAGCTTTATCAATGGCGCCGTCGAAATCCTGTTCGAGTTGGAAAAACCGGGTGTCCATTTCCACCTGAAGCTCGAACATCCAACTGTCCGCCTCGACGTTGTCGTCGACGACGAGGGACTTGCCATTTGTCATGGAGACGACGCGGCGGAATCTCCTCACTATATCGCCAAGGGAGCCCGTCCAAAACGGCTGCGGATATTCCTCGACTACGGATCGATCGAGGTGTTCGCGGATCGCGGTCGTTGGGCTGGCACGAAACGGATCAGCGGTTTTGAGCCGATACAATCCGCACGTCTCATCGCCGAAGCGGGTGCCGTTCTGCACGCGACGGTATGGGCGCTCAAACCCTGACAAGGAGATCCTATTTCCAGTTCAGGATTGGATTTCCAGTTCAGGATTGGGCGCCCTCAAACACCGACCAATGAACGAGGCCTTCGACGACACCAAAGGCAAACTGTTCCTTCGCGTTGTAAATCAGCGGGTTGTCCTGAGCCATGTCACGCAGTTCGGGAAGGGCGTTGGCGACGACAATCCCGCGCGCACCCGGCAGGTCGAACATGCTGCGATCGTTGTTGGTATCGCCGGCGACGACCACCTCATCAAGGCTGATGCCGAGTTCATTGCAGAGCCAGGCCAGTGCCTGCCCCTTGTCTGCTGAGCGCGGCAGGATGTCGAGATCGCGCCCGCTCGAATAGACCATCGTCACCGACAGGCCGGCTTCGACCAGCGCACGCTCGATGCTGGCAAGGGCGTCCGGACTTGCGTCGTGCAGGTACCAGCTCGATTTGAAGGCGTGTTGGTAGCCGTCGGGTTGCCGGACGGTGTCTTTGAGCGATCCGAGCACCGCATCGATTTTTTCAAGAGACCAGCCCTCCGAAAACCTCTGGGTAAAGTGCTCCAGATCAGTAACGCGTGCGGGGCGCGAGCTGTGCCGCGGACCGGCTAGCATCGTGCCGACACCCCCGATCACGTAGTCCGGCGCCGGCAGGCCGATTTCGTCGACGAAGTTCAAAATGTCGTCGGCCAGACGACCGCTGTTGTAGACGAGAATCGGTCGGTGCTCGGGGGCGAGCGCTTCCCATTTGGAACGAAAGCGTGACGTCGCCGGCGCATGGCCTGCGAGCGTCCCGTCGAGATCACTCGACAAAAGCGCGATCGGTCTCAATCGCCGTCGTTCCACGGCTCGTCCCAATCATGGTCGTCGACCGCCTTCAACACCGGACGTCCCTCGACGAGGCTGACCAGCTGTTGCGCGATACCTGTCCAGGTGAATAGGCTGCGCGCCTTGTGCGCACCCATGCGGCCCAATCGGCCGTAGAGGCGCGGGTGCTTCATAGGCTTGACGATCGTGATGCCCAGATCTTCCTTGTCGAACGGATCGCCGAAGAGGGCGTGCCGGCCATAGCTGATCGAGCGATAAAGGCCGCCATGGATCGTAACCACGGTGGGCGTTCCGCAGGCCATTGCCTCGATCGCGGTCATGCCGAACGGCTCGTAGCGGCTCGACAGCACGAACATGTCCGCCGCACGATAGGTGTCGGCCAGATCCTCGTCGGCTACATAACCGGAGAAGACGACACGATCCTGCAAGCCTAGCTGTTCAACCTGTTCCTTGAGCTGATTCAGGATTTTCTGTTCCTGCTCGTCCATGTTCTCGCCGCCGACAGCGAGCCTCAGGACCGCATCCGGCACACGCGGCGCCACCACAGAAAACGCATCGATCAGCAGGTCGTAGCCCTTGTTGGTGGCGAGCCGGCCGAGCGCCAGGATCGTTCGCCCCTCGAAGCCGAGCCGGTGGCGGATCAGCCGGCGAGAAGCCTCGCTGACGGGGAAGAACCGGTTGTCGTCGTAGCCGGGCGGGATCATGTGCACGCGGTCGCGCTCGAGACTGTAGTCCTCGACCAGCATGTCCACCTGCGGCGGCGTTGTTGCAATCACCATGGCGCAGCTTCGATAGATGATCGTCTCGTGCTTTATGCGCTCGGTGAAATTGAACTCGGCCTCGAATGTATCGGCCTTGTCCGGGTAGTCCGTCTTCATCTGGCGCTGCTTCCATATGCCGAGAGAATGCGGCGTATGGATGTGCGGGATAGTGAGCGCTTCCGACAGTCGTTGCCCCGCCACGCCCGCATCCCAGTAGTGACTGTTGATGAAGTCGTAGGAGAGGTTTTCCCTGCGAATTAGGCGCAGCGCGTTTTCACACCACTCGAGCAGGTGGCGATGGAGATATTCCTTCGGAATGAAATCGGGTCCGCCACAGACGACACGCAGGACACGAACCCCGTCGGCCACTTCGTCGAGGGGCGGCTGGTCTTCAAATCGCCGCGTCCAGATATCGACGGCATACCCCAATTGGGCCAGCTTTTTGGCCAGTTCCAGGACATAGACTACCTGTCCGCCGGTATCGGCCGCTCCCAGTGGCGGGTTTGCCGCAACGTAGCCGTGGGTTGAAATGAGTGCAATTCTAGGTATCGCCGCATCCGAGTTGTCGTTCGGCATCTGTATCCTTCTCTACGATTGATCTCCGCACGCCCGCGGTCGAAGCGAGCGCAGGTTCAACTATATAGGCAACCCAGCCTCCATCGGCAAATATTGAGAGCCCCGATTTTGCTGCCCTGGTCCAACACACCGTGTCCTCTCGGTGCGGGCCGTCTTATGACGGCTGGACACTTGGTCCATTCGGCAGATCGACGGTAACGACGAGCCCGGTTGGCTGGTTGTCCTGCAATTCGATCTTGCCGCCGTGGCACTGGATGATGTCCGCAACGATCGAGAGGCCCAGACCGAAGCCATGCTTCGACATACCACCGCGCGACGTGTCCTCCTTGAAGAACGGTTCGAAGACGCGGGCGCGCGCGGTGATCGGAATGCCCGGCCCATCATCGACGACCGCGATGCGCGCCCCTGTATCGGTCTGCGTCAATGCGACGGTGACGTTGCCGGCGAACCTGACGCCGTTGTCGCAGAGATTGGTGATCGCCCGCGCCAACGCATTGGGTTTGCACCAGCCCAGAAGCCGGTCCGGCCCGGAATATGAGACCGGAAACCCGACATCCGAAAATTCGGCGCAGACGGTTTGCAGCACGCTGGCGATGTCGACACGCTGCAGCTTCTCTGTCGAGACGTCGTTGCGCAGATAGGTCAAGGTCTCGTCGACCAGATCTTCAATATGCTGGATATCGGACAGCATCGCGGTTCGGATGAGCCCATCGTCCATGCGCTCGGCGCGAAGCCGCAGCCGCGTCAAAGGCGTGCGCAGATCGTGGCTGACGCTGCGCAACATGCGCGTGCGGTTTTCGATCATCGTCCGGATGCGTGTTCTCATCCTGTTCAGAGCGCGCGCCAGGCCGACCATCTCGACAGAGCCGCGTTCGACGAAAAGCTCGTCGCCATTCTCGATCTCGGCCGAACCGACGGCCGCCGAGATGCGTTTCAACGGCTCCGTTACGGTCCATACCGCAAAGAGCCAGATCAAGGTGGGCAAGGCGATGAAAGCCATAAACTTGTAGAACAAGGAACGGACGAGGTCTGATGTCAGTAAGGCATCGGGTACTCCGAGGTGAGCCAGGATAGTCTGCTGATCCAGGCCAATGACAAACGCGGATTGACCATCGACAGTCAGCCATCGGCCCTCAATCGGCCTCTTCCCGAAGCCGAGAAACCGCTCGATGTTTCGCCACTGCATATAAGAATATGGAATACCGTCGATCTGTTCCTTCGAAATTATCTTGAAATCCAAGCCCACACGAGCCGTCGCTGCCAGAATCTCGTTGCGAGCCTCCACTGGTGCTTCGCGCAACAAACCGGCGACAACGGTGGCTCGTATGACACTGTCGTCAATAACGGGCAGGTCGATATTCTTCGTAAAACTTTCGATGGCCGATCCGGTAGACGTGATCACAATCACCGCGACGAAAATGATTGCCGCAAGTTGCCCACGCACTGACTGCGGCAGGCTGCGGCGGATGAAATTCCTCATGCTTCCTCCACCGTCGCGGTGAAGATGTAGCCACCCAGCCGAACAGTCCTGAGAAGCTCCGGATTGCGCGCATCCTTTTCGATCTTCTGGCGAATCCGGCTGATATGGACATCGACGCTTCGCTCGATCGGGCCGGCAAGCCCGGCATGGGTTACGCCGAGCAGCTCCTCGCGTGAGAGAACCCGGCCGGCGTTACGGCAGAACGCAAGCAACAGGTCGAATTCATGTGTCGTGGTCGAAACCCGCGCATTGCTCGGATCATGCAATTGGCGACGTATGGGGTCGAGCCGCCAGCCGTTGAAACGAAGCACTCTCGACCAATCCCGCTCGTCGGGAGCGGAGGCCGTGCGGCGCAGCAACGCCCGTATCCTGGCCGTCAATTCGCGCGCGCTGAATGGTTTCGTCACGTAGTCGTCCGCGCCGATTTCCAATCCGAAGATACGGTCGATTTCTTCGCCAAGCGCGGTCAGCATCAGGATCGGAACGTTCATTTGTGCCCGAAGACGGCGGCAGATGCTGAGGCCGTTTTCACCGGGGAGCATGACATCGAGCACGATGAGATCGAATTTCTGCTTGCGAAAAGCGGCGTCCATCCGGACGCCGCTCTCGGCTATTTCCACGATCATGCTGTTTTCAGTGAGCGTTTCGCCCAGCATGCGCGCGATCTCGACATCGTCTTCGACAATAAGGATACGCCAAACTTGCCTTGTCGATTTGGACTCGGCGTTCAAATCGGCTTGGTGTCGTGCGACGTTTGCCATTGCCTGGACTGATACCTGTGTGGGCGGTCAGAACCGATATCCGACGAGAAGCATGCCTGAAGGCTGGATCTTGTCGACGACGATCGGACTGTCGGCGGCGTCACCCACGAGAACGCCGATTCCCGCTTCGCCGCGCACCATCCAGTTCTGGTTGAGCAGATATGTGGCGGAGACCGAAAAATCGGCGCGCTTCAACCCGGCGCCGGCATCGTAGCGCGCCAGGCCGGAGCGAGCCGATTGTTCCGGTGTGACGCCGAAATAGGCCTGCATATGATTTTCGTCGGCGAAGACGGCGGAAGCGCGGGCGCCGACCAGCAATGATTGGGACAGCGGCTGGCTGACCTCGATCCCGACCTCACCCACCAGGCCATCGCTGCCGCCGATTGTCTTGTCCACTTGCGCGAAGATTTCAGCCGGGCCGAAATTCACGGCGGCTTTCCCGCCGACGGTGGCGCCCATACCGATGTCTCCCAGCCCGCGCAGACGGTCGGCATCGTCTTCATCGCGGCCCATTTCATAACCAAGCCGCGCGCTGAATTCGAACCGGTCTTGTTCATAGATGGCAATGTCGGCGCCTGTCGGATCGATCGTCACCACGTCGCGGAATGTCGCCGTGACAAAGGGCACCGGCATGACCTTGAACTCGTCGCTGCCCTCGTACTTTGGAACGATGATCGCGCCGCCGCCTACGACAACATGCCAATCGGCCAGTTTTTGCTCGATGCGCCCGAAACGGGAAGGTTCGGGCGGTGGGAGGAAATCGTCTGAATTCACGGCAATGGCGTCGGCGGCAAGGGCTACTCCCGGATGCGTTGAAAACAGGATGGCCATCGCTGCAAGAGATGCCCGGCCGGCAAATATTCCAGAGTCCATTTTGGCGAACATGCGTGCTCCAGTATAGCGAGGCGATAAGCCCCCGATGCTCTCACCATTTCAGATGAAAGTGGCCGCATGCGTGAAGTGATGTTAAGTTTTGTTGCGCAATCGTGGTTTCATCTTGGCGCCTCTACCAAAGGCGATGAAGCCAGATGATCGATCCGTTCCCGTTTCGGACGATCAGGAGTAAACGATCGCCCGTCCGGTAATCCAAGTCGCATCAGCCTTCGCCTCCCTACAGGACAGGGCGCATTTTCGTTTGATATTCCCGTGCGTTGCGTCATAGGGCGGCGGACTCTCAAGTCTAGACGTGCCGTCGCTCTATCTTTGTGTTTGGGCATCGGATTTTGCCAAAACCGGTTTCCACTTTTGGGTCCGATGCTCTAGACCTGACGGGCACCTTTTCCGGAATTCTGATGGCGGGAGGCGCTGGTGGAAGACCAGGACGAAAAGACGACCGGCGCCAGGGCCGCTGAAGACAGCCACGCCGACATCTATGGCGAGGACGGCGCCATTCTGTCGTCGTTCCTTGCCCAGATCGGCGCAGCGATCGCCGATCGCGACACGCTGACGCTGAAGCGTGAAGTCGACGACCTGCACCAATCGGAACTCGGCGACCTGCTCGAGGCGCTTCATCCCGAACAGCGCCGCGCGCTGGTCGAATTGTTGGGCGCCGACTTCGACTTTTCCGCGCTGACCGAGGTCGACGAGGCGATACGCCGCGACATCGTCGACAATCTGCCCAACGCGCAGATCGCCCAGGGGGTGCAGGACCTCGATTCCGACGACGCGGTCTACATTCTCGAGGACCTCGAAAAGGAAGACCAGGACGAGATCCTGTCGCAACTGCCGTTCACCGAGCGGATCAGGCTGCGCCGCTCGCTCGCCTATCCGGAAGAAACCGCTGGCCGCCGCATGCAAACGGAGTTCGTCGCGGTGCCGCCGTTCTGGACGATCGGCCAGACCATCGACTACATGCGCGAGGACCAGAACCTTCCCGACCGCTTCAGCCAGATCTTCGTCATCGATCCGAGCTTCAAGCTGCTCGGCGCCATCGATCTCGACCAGATCCTGCGCACCAAGCGTTCGGTCAAGGTCGAAGAGGTCATGCATGAGACCAGGCACGCCATTCCGGCCAAGATGGACCAGGAAGAGGCGGCGCGCGAATTCGAGCAATACGACCTTCTCTCCGCCGCCGTCGTCGACGAGAATGACCGGCTGGTCGGCGTGCTGACGATCGACGACGTGGTCGACGTCATCCAGCAGGAAGCAGAGGAGGATCTGCTGCGCATGGGTGGTGTCGGCGACGAAGAACTCTCGGACAGTATTTTCTCGACCTCGCGCTCGCGCGTCCCGTGGCTTCTGGTCAACCTCGGGACGGCCTTCATCTCGGCCTCGGTGATCAGTATGTTCGGTGCGACGATCGAGGAAATGGTCGCACTTGCCGCACTGATGCCGATCGTCGCCTCGCTGGGCGGCAATGCCGGCACGCAGACGATGACAGTGACCGTGCGCGCGCTCGCCACACGCGACCTCGATATCTACAATGCCGGCCGCGTTATTCGCCGCGAGGTTGTGGTCGGCTTGCTGAATGGCATGCTCATTGCGGCGATCCTTGGGCTGGTCGCCGGCCTCTGGTTTCACAATCCCGATCTCGGTTTCGTCATTGCCGCGGCGATGATCGTGAACATGCTGGCTGCGGCACTCGGCGGCATTCTGATTCCGCTGTTCCTCGACAGGCTCGGCGCCGATCCGGCGATTTCGTCATCAATCTTCACGACGATGATTACCGACGTCATCGGTTTCCTCGCCTTCCTTAGCCTTGCAACCTGGTGGCTGCATCTGGGCGCGGGAGCCGGATAAGGCGCTTCAATTGACTTTTACGTAAGTTGCGTGCGAAGTTTTGACGGAGAGCCAACCGATCGATTCCGGTACGGGACGAGCCCTTTTGTGAATGAAGGGCATCGCCGCATGATGGGCGATCGCGCCGCTTTCCGGGCATTTGGAGTGATGATGCGGGAATATTATTCGATCACCGAACTGACCCGCGAATTCGATGTTTCGACGCGGACGCTGCGCTTCTATGAGGACGAGGGGCTGGTGCAGCCGGTACGGCGCGGCCGCACGCGGCTGTTTCGCCCGTCGGACCGGCATCTCATCCGCCAGATCATGCGCGGCAAGAGGCTCGGCTTTTCGATCAACGAAATCCGTGAAATCATCCAGATGTACAAGGAGCCGCCCGGGGAGGTCGGTCAACTCAATCTGATGATCAAGCGCATCGAGGAAAAGCGCGAGGATCTGCGCCAGAAGCGCCGCGACCTCGAAGAGACCCTGGCGGAGCTCGACCAGGCTGAGGAATCCTGCGTCGAGCGGTTGGTGGAGCTCGGCGTCAACACCTGAGCGGCCTTTGCCGCACGCCTCAAATCCAGCGCCGCACCTTTTTCGCGTAATCCCGGTATTTCTTGCCGAATTTCGTCGCCAGGATTTTCTCCTCGCCTTCGATCGCCATCTTCTGCGTTGCGAAGGCCGCGATGATCGCCAGCGGCAGGAACCATACGATCCCCGAGACAAGGGCCACGCCGATCAGCAGCAGCGTGTTGGCCAGATAAATCGGGTTGCGGCTGACGGCGAAGGGGCCTGATGTGACCAGGTGGTCCGGCACGGCGTTCGGATGGAGCGTCGTCTTTGCCCGGATCATGGTGCGGATCGCCGTAAACCAGAGTGCGACGACGCCGAACAATGCCACCCAGCCGGCCGCGAACAGGATGTCGCCCAGAAGGCCGCCGATCCATGGCAGCGGATAGAGCAGGCCAAGCGCGATGCTGACGGCGATGGCTGCGAGGTAGATCAGCGGTGGCCACGGTATGAACCCCGGTTTAGGCTGCCCCGGTTTAGGCTGATGGTCGGTCATTGTGCTCCTCCCTCCATCAAAGTGCTGTCGGCTTTGGCTGTGCAGGCGCCGGCGAGCTCGTCGAGATGTGCCTTCCAGTCCGCAGCCTGGTCGTTGCTGTAGAGCCGATCAAGCGTCGCCTCGCCCTCGAGCGTATCGAGCATGCACACACAATAGCTGGAGCAGAACTCCGTGTCGCGCGATGGCTCGCACGACATCTGGCATTCTTTCAGGAAGGTCACCTGTCTGGTTTCGACCGGTGCAGGCATGACTTGCGAAAGCAGCCAGACCGAGCCGATCAGCACCGGCTGGTGGATCAGATAGAAGGCGAGGCTGTGCCGACCGATAAAGACCAGCGGATTTGTCCAGCGGCCGAGCGTCAGGCCCGCCAGCCGCGTCAGCACGCCCGAGGCAGCGGCGAGTTTCGCCGCCGCGATGCCCGCAAGCACGGCGCCGAACCATGGCAACAGCGGGACATAGTCGTTGGAGCGCGGATTGGTTGCCGACAGGCCGACCCACCACAGGGCGGGATGGTCGAAGATCTCGGACCTGAGGTAGAGCGGGGCGGTGATGACGAAAGCCGCGACAACAAGCGTCAGCAGCGCCGGCAGGCGCAGAAACGCCAGGCCGACCAGGCTGGCGAGCGCGATCTCGTGCAGGATACCGAAGAAGATGAAGCTGTCGGGCGTGGCAAGCCTTGTGGCGGCGGATATGGCGAGCGCTGCCCCGGCGACCATGGCGAAGCGTTTCCAGAAGCCGTTCCAGCGGATCTGCTTGCCATGGGCGAGGAACAGGCTGACGCCGACCAGGAACAGGAAGGTCGAGGCGATGCAGCGCGCGTAGAGTTTCCACCAGCCGAAGGCGGTCAGGCCGGGATCGGTGTAGCCGAAGAATTCGAGATCCCAGGTGAAATGGTAGCTCGCCATGGCAAGCAAAGCGATGCCGCGTGCGACGTCGATGGCGATGATGCGCTTCGGCTTCGATTGATCCTGAACGGGGGCGATCGGCGTAAGGATGCTCATGGTCTCGCAATCTGATTCAGCACTGCAAGACGACTATCACGGTTGCCCCGGACAAAAGAAGGCGGGCCAAACCTCTCCGATATTCAGGGCGTCGGTGAAAGCGTTGTATTCCGTTCGCGCACCCAGTTGTGGAAGCGGTGCAATTCATATTCCTCGGGCATCAGCACGCCGGCCTTGTGGCGCATCGAGCGCAGGCCTTTCTGGTTGACCTCGCAGATATCAGCGTCTTCCTCCAGCACCTGCCTGCCGAAGGCGACGATGTTGTCGATATCAGCCGTCGGATTGGCGAGCGCTTCGGGCGAAAAAAGCCATTCGGCGGTCAGTTCGGTCCGCTCCGGGCCGAGCGGCACCAGCCGCACGGTGCGGACATAATCGACATGGCCGACGATGAACATCGACGGCAAATTGGTCGCATAGGTCTGCCCGGCGGTACGCTCGGCGGACGTCAGGTCGGGAAAGACCGGGCCGTGGACGCGCCCGTCGCGCGACCAGGTCTCGGCTCCGGCCCGCAAACCACCGGAAAACTCCGGCGCATCATTGTCGGCG
>NZ_SUEO01000025.1:41048-45127 GCF_004962925.1 Mesorhizobium sp.
ACTGTCGGCGTGACGGGTCCATTCGGGGTCGTCGTGCCGCCCCATCAGGCCGCGGCCATAGATCGGCACCAGCCGCGACAGGTCCTTGTGGACACCAGGGCAATGCAGGCACTCGTTGAAGTTCTCCCAGAAGATCTTCCAGTTGCAGTTCATCACCTTGCGCAGCACATGGCCCGAAACCAGCGTCTCCAGCGGCCAGTTGGCGAGGTCGCCGGGCGTGGGATCGCAGGATGTTTCGGCCGAACCGGCGGCGTCTTCCCTGAGATTGACGAAGACGAAACCGCGCCACACCGACAGTGCGACCCGATAGAGCGGATAATTGGCCTTGTCGAAGCCTTCAGGCAGCGATTTCGACGGCACGCGCACGAGATCGCCACGCAGCGAATAGGACCAGGCGTGATAGGGACAAGTGATGAGCCGCGCCTTCAGCCGCCCTTCGCTTGCCTGGCAGAGCTGCGAGCCACGATGCCGGCAGGTGTTGTGGAAGGCGCGCAACTCGCCGGTCTCGTCGCGCAGCACGACGATCTCCTGCGTGCCGACATGGAACGTCCTGAACGCCAGCGGCTGGGCAAGGTCGGCCTCGCGGCAGACGAGCAGCCAGCTTCGATACCAGATGGCGTCGAGATCGCGCTGATGGGCGTCGATGTCCCAGTAGGCTGACGACGGTAACGCCGGTTCAAGTCGCGTCAAACCATTATAGGAATCGTGCTCGCTCGGGCTGGGTTGCATGACCGGCTTCCTGTGATGCGCCAGCCGACACCCCGGCTATTCGTTTGTCAATTGCGATGACGGCATTGCCGGCCTCGAGCGCTTCGCATAATCAAGTGGCAAGAAACGAGATCTGGAACGTGGCCACACGACAGATGGCGCTTACGCCGGAGCTGGTCGCGCGCTGCTGGCGCGAGGTCCAGGATGCCGGACCTGACCCGGATGCCATGCATCTGGACGATAGCGACTATGACGCGATGCTGGACGAGTTACAGGCAGAACTTCCTGCCGCAGAACCGCTCTGGCTGTTCGGCTACGGTTCGCTGATCTGGAAACCCGAAATCGATCATGTCGAGGAACGTATCGCCGTGGTGCGTGGCTGGCACCGGTCGTTTTGCATGAACATGACGCGCTGGCGCGGCACCAAGGATCGCCCCGGCCTGATGATGGCTCTGGACCGTGGCGGGCAGTGCAAGGGCATCGCTTTTCGGCTCACCGACGGCGACCGGCGGCAGCAACTGGGCACGCTTTTTCGACGCGAAATGACGCTGAAGCCGACAAGCTATAAGCCTCGCGTGCTCAGGCTGGCGAGCGACGGCGGTCCATTGAGGGCGCTGGCTTTCGTCATCAACCGCAACGGCGTCACGTATGCCGGTTCGCTCGATGAGCACGATGTCGTCGAAAGACTGACCACGTCCTGTGGACACTGGGGATCAGGCGTCGACTACCTCTACAACACGGTGAAAAACCTGGAAGAGCGCGGCATTCACGACCGCCATCTTTGGCAGCTGCAGCAACTGGTCGCCAACCGGATCGTCTCATTGGGAAGCTGAAGCCAAGTGACGCATTCCAGCTGACAGCTGACGGAATTTGGTTTGCCGGGCGCGGCGATTCTGCCTATAGTCGCAGCTGTCGTCGGTTCCTTTGGAACCAAGAGGGAATGCGGTGAGGGCGAAATATGCCCAATGCCGTGGCTGCCCCCGCAACTGTGTGCGGTAGTCCTCTCCATATGCCACTGAAGAGTTTCTTCGGGAAGGTGGGGAAGGGCGCTGATCCGCGAGCCAGGAGACCTGCCGGCGACAGGAGAACTGACTTCTATGCCCTCGGGTGGAGGGCGAAAGGACACGACATGAATACCGCTTCCGTTTCGCTCGGCGCTTCCGTCTCCTCGCAGTCGCGCTTCATGCAGCTGGTGCTTGCTGCATTTCTCGGCGTTTTCGTCATGGGCTTTGTCGGCTTCTCGCATATCGATGCGGTCCACAATGCCGCTCACGATTATCGCCATTCGATGGCGTTTCCCTGCCACTGACGAGGGGCTGACCTCATGACACTGTTTCGCAACGTCGTGTTCATCGCGGCGATCGCAGGGCTTGTGGCTGGCGTCGTTCTCGCCTGCATGCAGGCCTATGCGACGGTGCCGCTCATCCTCAAGGCGGAAGTCTACGAGCAGGCCGGCGGTGGTCACACGCATGACCATGCCGCGGCGCCGGTTGCACCTGCCGAAAACGCAATGAGCACGACTGCTATGAGCAGCGCCGCGCCGGCTGAAGCTGCCGCTCCGGAAGACGAAGGCTGGGCGCCGGCCGATGGCTTCGAGCGCTTCGCCTTCAACGTCGTTGCCAATGTCGTCACCGGCATCGGCTTTGCGTTGATCCTGGTCGCCGCTTCGGAGTTCGCCGGCGGCATCGGCAATTGGCGTCAGGGCCTGTTCTGGGGCCTCGCCGGCTTTGCGGTGTTCACGCTGGCTCCGAATGTCGGGTTGCCGCCCGAACTGCCGGCGATGCCGGCGGCCGATCTCTCCCAGCGCCAGATCTGGTGGACGGCGACGGTGGTTGCGACAGCGGCCGGGCTCGGCCTGCTCGCTTTTCGCAAGTCGCTGCCGCTGGCGCTGCTTGCCGTGGCGTTGATCGTGGCGCCGCATATCGTCGGCGCGCCGCAGCCCGACAGTTTCGAGTCGCCGATTCCGGAAGGCCTGCACCACCAGTTCGTGGTGGCGGTGACGCTGACCAATCTGGTGTTCTGGCTGGTGCTCGGCGCCGTCGTCGGCGTGGTGCGTGGCCGCTTGACCGGCACCGTGACCGGCCCGCGCAACAGCTTTGCCTGATCGCGCTGCCGGGATGCTGACCCTGGTCATCGGCGGTGCGCGCTCGGGCAAGAGCGCGCATGCCGAAAGACTGGTGACGGCCTGTCCGGCGCCGTGGACCTACATTGCCACGGCGCAAGCCTATGACGACGAGATGCGCGAACGCATCGCGCTGCACAGGTCGCGGCGAGGCGATGGCTGGACGACCATCGACGCGCCGCTCGATCTCGTCGGTGCGATCGAGGCGCTGCCTGACGGCCGGCCTGTGCTGATCGACTGCCTGACATTGTGGCTGACCAACCATATGCTGGCCGAACATGATTTCGACGCCGAAGGCCAAAGATTGGCCGATGTGCTGTCGCGACCGCGCGGGCCCTGGTTCGTGGTTTCCAACGAGGTCGGCCAGGGCATCGTGCCCGACAATGCGCTGGCCCGCCGGTTTCGCGATGCCGCCGGCCGGCTCAACCAGCAGGTCGCGGCGATAGCCGATACGGTGCTGCTGATGGTGGCTGGACTGCCGCTTAGGGTGAAATGACATGGCTGATACGATCGAACCCAAGGACGAGGAACGTCACCGCGCCAAGATGGCCAAGCGCAAGGCGGTGCAGGACGCCGAGGTCGCGGCAAAGACGGTCGAGAAGGGGCTTTTGATCGTCAATACCGGGCCCGGCAAGGGCAAGACCACCGCCGCCTTCGGGCTGGCGCTGAGGATGCTCGGCTACGGCAAGCGCGTCGGCGTCGTCCAGTTCATCAAGGGCAAATGGCACACCGGTGAGAAAGACGCCTTTGCCGCCTTCGGCGACCGGGTCGTCTGGCACACGATGGGCGAGGGTTTTACCTGGGAGACGCAGGATCTGAAGCGCGACATCGCCGCCGCCGAAGCCGCCTGGGCCAAGGCGCTCGAGCTGATGGCCGATCCGTCGATCAGCCTTATGGTGCTCGACGAACTGAACATCGCGCTGCGCTATGACTATCTCGATCTGGATAAGGTGGTGGCGGCGTTGAAAGGGCGGCGCGAAAACCTGCATGTCGTCGTCACCGGCCGCAACGCCAAGCCGGCGCTGGTCGATGCCGCCGATCTGGTCACCGAGATGGGCGTGACCAAGCATCACTTCTCCGCCGGCGTGAAGGCGCAGCAAGGCATAGAGTTTTGAGGTTTGACCGCTTGTCGATGCCGGCGCTGCCCACTGCCTGCTGGGCGCCGCAAACATTCCGAAGCGGGCGCCGTCGGTGAAGCGCCGATCTCCCCCCTTGCGGGGAGATGCCCGGCAGGGCAGAGGGGGTGCTG
>NZ_SUEO01000260.1 GCF_004962925.1 Mesorhizobium sp.
TTGACAGGGCCATCATTGCCGATGCGATTAGAAGTCGTTTCATCATCTCCTTTTTCAGGAAGCTGCGACGTCCCTTCGTTTTTATAACCCGTGACTTCACCGGGTGTTCCGCGATTAGGGAAAAAGCCCAATGGCAATCATCAACGCCGTGAATCGCTCAGGTCCTAACGATTCAGCCAATGAATTGGACGTCGGCGCCGGATGTCAGTGACAATCGGGCATGGTCGAGCCCAAGCTCCAAATCGTTCTCCAGCGGCGCGATTGCACCTGCAATGTCGCCCGGTTCTACGTGCTCACAATCGAGCCGTCGCTGTTCGGCGATACTGCGCTTGTTCGCGCCTGGGGGCGGATGGGCTCATTCGGCCGACAGCGTCTTGATCTTTATGGGTCGGCCGGTGAAGCCGGCGAGGCGCTCGAGACTGCAGTCGGTGTGTACTGCGTTCCAGCACTCGACAGATACCCCGCGTCCGCCAACGCCATCGCAACGTCGCCCAGGGTGCGCTGGTGGCCATTGACCGGATAACGGTGCAGCTTCTTTGCAAGCGCAATCAGCTCAGGTCCGCCATCAATCTCGGCATAGTTTCGGCGCCCGCCGACTTTCTTGCCAGTCTCGCGGCGTTTGCGCTCCCGGGCACCCTTAAGCTTCTCCACCAGCATCGCCTTCTCGAACTCAGAGACCGCGCCGAGCACTTGGCGGATCAGGTTCGCTGTCGGGGTGTTGCCGACAAAACTGTCAGGACTGTCGACAGCGATCAGCTCGATCCCACGTGATCTCAGCATCTCGTAGCCGGTCTCCTGAACGATCAGATCCCTGGCGAAGCGGGAGGCGGCCTCGACGAGGATGGTGCGCACGCCATTGGACAGGAGCCGCTCGAGCACCTACCTGACCCGTTGCTGCTTGTTCGCAACATGGCCGGCGCAGTGCGACCGGGCGGACGGGTGATATTGTCAGATGACGACTATGATGGGCTGCGGCTCTGGCCCGAGCCACCGGGATTTGCCTCACTATGGCATGCCTATCAGCGAACCTACGACCGACACGGCAATGATCCAATCATCGGACGTCGCCTTGTCCAATTGTTGCATCAGGCCGACCTGCGTCCACGACGTATCACATTTGTCTTTTTTGGCGGATGCGCCGGCGAGCCTGACTTTGAGGCAGTTGTTCGGAATATTGCGAGCATCATCGATGAAGCGATGGACGATATCGTGGCTATCGGATTGCCTCGCCAATCCGTCACTGCGACGCTCGACGCCCTGATTGATTGGAGCAAGGAGCCGGACTCGGCCGTCTGGTTTGGAATGTCTTGGGCTGTAGCCGTTCGACCGGTCTAGTCGATGGGCTCTTGTGGTTCGTTTTGCCTAACCAACAGGTAGATTTCTGAACAGCGCGTCCGCTTTCGGTTGCCTCTGCCTCGGGCGGAACGACTGAGATTGGGCGCAAAGCTGTCATTCGTGGCCGACCGCTTTGATCTGCGGACTTGTCGATTGGTTGCACTGGCGCTTCCGTCGGACGAAGATTGACCGGCGGGATGAGTGGGCGTGGCTGTCTGTTCTCATCCGAGTCCTGCAGGGCGAGCTAACCACCCGGATGGGGGCCGACTGGTGTAGATAGCGAACTACGCACTCGTCTGCATCGAGCTCAGTAGGCGTCGCTCTTCTTCGGCAATATAATCGCGGATGACTGGGACATCGTCACGGCGAGTCGAGATCAGTATCTGGAAGACAAAATTTGAACCGTTTAGGAAGCCGAGTTCGGCCGACGCCAGATAGAAATCCCACATACGGCAGAAGCGTTCGCCCATCATGGCGATTGCCTCCTCGCGCCTGGCCTCATAACCGTGACGCCAATCGTGGATCGTCCAGTAATAGTGCAGCCGCAAATTTTCGCAGTCGGCGCACCAGATCCCCGTGCGCTCCAGCGAGGCAAACACCTCTGACAAAGCCGGCACATACCCACCTGGAAAGATATACTTGCGGATGAACGGCGCCGTCGTACCAGGCGGTGACATGCGTCCGATCGCATGAACCAATGCGAAGCCGCCCTCCTTCAACAATCTACTAATGATCGTGAAATAGCTGTCGAAATGAGCGACGCCCACGTGCTCCATCATTCCGATCGAGACAACACGGTCGAACTGTCCGCTGACCTCGCGATAGTCGACCTCGCGAAAATCGATCTGATGAGCGACCCCGGCCTCGATCGCACGAAGCCGAGACGCCGCCAATTGCTCCGTCGAAACGTTGATCGCCGTGACCTTCACGTCGCAATACCTTGGCGAGATAGATGGCGAGAGCGCCCCAGCCTGAGCCGATTTCCATCACATGCATGCCCGGCTCTAGCTTGAGCTTCGCGGCAATGTGGCGATGCTTGTCCACCTGCGCTTGCTGCAGACTGTTGTCCGGTGCCGTGTAATAGGCGCACGAATAGGTCATTGTCTCGTCGAGCCATAGCTCATAAAATTTCGTCGGGATGTCGTAGTGATGCTGAACGTTTTTGGCGGCGAGACCGAGCTTGTTGTCCTGCTGGCGCCGGCGCAACGCACGCCAGACTTTCCGCAACGCCTTCTGAACAGGGTGGGCTGCCAACTCAGTGCGGTTGACGGAAAAAAGTGACAAGAGGTCAAATGCTTTGCCACCGTTCTCGATCACCAAGCGGCCATCCATGTAGGCTTCGGCCGCCTTCAGTTCCGGATTGAAGAAGATCTCGCGTTCGACCGCTTTGTCGGTTAGGCGGATCGTCACGTCGGGCCCATCCTGTCCACTGCCGAAGGCTTGCCTGAAACCGTCCTCGAATATGACAGTCAGGCGCCCGTTTTTTACAAAACGGGAGAGCAGATTTGGCAGCAGACGCATTGTGGCTCGTTTCTCCTCACTTGCCCCGTAAGTATGACTACCCGGTGTCGGTACATCAATGCCGATCTGGGGGCGGGACCGCACTTCAGAAGTCTCCTCCCAATGTCGAAGTAGCGAGACCCATCCGGGCAGCCGGTCCGCGATCAGAAATGTCTGCTTCTGGCGCAATAAGATGTCCAGGGTGGTCGCCGGCAGCGTCTGCTATCCGGCAATCGCAAAGATCGCCTCAAGGGCGGACATTCGGCGCATTCCGGTCGAGCAATTCAGGGGCCGAAAGCGGACTGGCGGCTCATACGAAGCCGGGAGCTTTCACTTGGGCTTGGTCCAGGCACCGATTTCCGATCGCCCCACCAATGTTCCGCCGGGATAAGCAGCTCGCGTTAGACGGTCCCGTGGACGCTCTGTCGCCCGGTTGTACGTCACAGTGCGCGCGCTTGACCAGCCACCCCGGCCATAGCGCCAATGCCAAGCATGCACTACATTCCACTTTGACCCCGTTGGGGCTGGCCAGTGATCTGTTCAAATTGGGGAAGTACCCATGACCAATCATTGCTGTGGACCGGGCTATGCTTCTCCAGCAGAGGCGATGAGGGCACCTCGCGAAAAGCTGCTCTATACGATTGCCATCTACACTGGCACGGGCATTCAGAAGCCGGACTATTTGTGTACCATTGATGTCGACCCGGAGAGTTCGACCTACAGCCAAGTGGTTTCACGTTTGCAAATGCCGGGTATTGGCGATGAGCTTCATCACATGGGCTGGAATGCCTGTTCGTCTTGCCATGGCAATGCAAGCATGGAGCGCAGGTATCTGATTGTGCCGGGTGTGCGCTCGACCAATCTGCATATTGTCGATTGCGCAACCGATCCCCGCAATCCGACACTGTTCAAGGTCATAGACGGCGCTGAAATCAAAACCAGGACCAACTTGTCGGCGCCGCACACAGTGCATTGCCTCGGCTCGGACATCATCATTTCCATGCTTGGCGACGCTCAAGGCAATGCCCCAGGCGGCTATTTGCAACTCAACAAGGAGTTCGAGATTGTCGGCCGTTGGGAAAACTCCATGGGCAGCATCAAGTTTGGTTATGATTTCTGGTACCAGCCGCGACATAACGTGATGGTCAGCTCGGAGTGGGCCGCGCCCAATACCTTCATGCCTGGTTTTGACCTGGAGGAGGTTGGCCATCTGAAATATGGCCGAGAGATCCATTTCTGGGATTTCGAAACGAAGGAGCCAAAGCAAACATTCTATCTCGGTGAGGATGGCTTGCTCCCACTCGAAGTGCGATTCCATCACAATCCCGACAGCAGTCACGGCTTTGTTGGCGCGGCCCTTTCTGCAAACATCATCCATTGGTGGAAGGATCCGGCGGGTGACTGGCAGTGGGAAAAAATTGTCGATGTTGGCAATGAGCCGCATCCCGAATGGCCGATCCCGATACCGGGCGTGATCTCGGTCATTCTGCTCAGTATGGACGATAGATACCTCTATCTCTGCAACTGGTTGCATGGCGACATCCGTCAATATGACATCTCGGACCCGCACAACGCCAAGCTCACCGGACAAGTGTGGATGGGCGGACTTCTCGGCCGTGCGCCTGAGGTCAATGGCGTGAAAGTGACTGGTGGGCCTCAGATGATACAGCTCAGCCTCGACGGCAAGCGCCTTTATGTGACGACCTCGCTCTTCTCGACCTGGGACAACCAGTTCTATCCGGAAATTCGCACCAATGGCGGATGCATGCTGATGGTCAATTGCGATACGGAAAACGGCGGCATGGAAATTGATCCGCGATATGTCGTCGATTTTGGCAAGGAACCAAATGGACCAAGCCGCTGCCACGAAACCCGTTATCCCGGCGGTGATTGCACGAGTGACATCTGGGTATGACCAGTTTCACCATCACCCTCGCCAACCAAGGCGGTGCGGCCTTTGACGTCGATCACCGCAAGCCCCTCTTGCAAAGCTTGCGCGAGCAGGGCGTGGACCTGCCCTATGGTTGCAAGTATGGCGGCTGCATAACCTGCGCGGCCAAGATAATCAGCGGCAAAGTCAGTCAAAAGGCCCAGCGGGCGCTGAACAACCGCCAGATCAACAATGGCTATATAATCCTCTGCGTTGCCCGCCCTATGAGCGACTGCACGTTGGAGGTCGGCGTTGAAAGCCACGACAAGCTCTATCGCAACCCCTTCCTAGATCCCTTGGCCGCACATGAACTGAAAGCCGATATTGCGACCCCGTTGGAAGCAAAGAAATGACCCATATGAATCATGATGAGCCCTATTCGGAGGCTTATCTGCAAGACATTCTCAAGTCGGTCAAAACCATCGCGATGGTGGGGGCCAGCCCCGACAAGACCAAGTTTTCCTATGGTGTTCTCAGGGTCCTGCACGAAACCGGCTATGACATGATCCCGGTCAATCCCAGCCCCGGTCTGGATGAAATTCGAGGGCTCAAGGTGTACGCGTCACTGGCGGCCATCGACCGGCCTGTGGATATGGTTGAGGTTTTTCGCCGCTCCGAAGACCTGTTGGACGTTGCACAGGAAGCCATCGCAATTGGTGCCAAGGTTCTGTGGAGTCAGATTGGGGTGCGCGATGACACCGCCGCCCTGTTGGCGGAGGAAGCGGGCTTGAAAGTGGTGATGAACCGCTGTCCCAAGATTGAGTTGTTCCGCCCCTTCTGGAAGCCGAAGTTGCACTTGGGAATATGATTGCAGGGTCACGGAATTCCGCGTTGTCGCGGTAGTTACCCGTTACCTTGGCCTTAGACGTTGATTGATTTTTGCCTGAGGTAAGATGCCAGATGATCGCTGAGATCACGTGCGTCGTCGCCGGCGCCGTCGATTAGCGCAGACTTGCGGCGGCGCAGAAACTGCATCCCCATCAGGTACATGCCCGGATGTTCGGCAACGCCGCCGTCGTGACGGACGTGGCCCTTGCGGTCGAGGACCGGCAGCTCCAGCCAGGAGTAGTCTGGCCGGTAGCCGGTGGCCCAGATGATCGTCGTGATCGCGCCTCCGGTAAGGTCGAGGCCGAGCGGCGGGTTGTCCTCGACACGGGTCGGCGGCAGGCGATCCGGCGGCCCGACCGTAGCGTCCAGGCCGTTGGCGTGCGCCCATTCGTCGATGAGGTCGAGCAGCCGGGTCATCTTGAGATCGGAAAGCGCGCACATGTTGCGCAACGACCCCGCAAACTGGGCCTTGCCGTCTTCGGTGATGCCAGCGAGACGGCCAACGAGCCTGACGCCGAGGTCGACCAGCGCATTGAGGTCGAGGGTGGTGCGGTCGGGGCTGCCGGCAAGCTGCAGCGAAGGAACCCGTCGCGCCCGCCTGATGTCGTCTACCTCGTCGTAGCGCTCATCGAGCACGCCGGCGGCGTCCATCCACCACTCCAGGTCCTTGCCGCGATAGACGCGCGGCGCCCGGATGTGCTCGCCCACCGACAGGGTCACTTGACGCCCCGAACGCTGCAGCTCCTGTGCGATCTGGGTGCCGCTCGACGAGGCGCCCACCACCAGCACGCCGCCGTCGGCGACCTGAGCCGGATTGCGGTAGGACTGTGCCGTCAGCATACCGACCGACGGCGGCACGCGGACGGCCAAATCGGGCAGGCGTGCGATGTTGCAAGCGCCTGACGCCAGCACGACAGTTCGGCAGCGCCACTCGCCGCGGTCTGTGCGCACGAGATATCCTGCCCCGTCGCTGCGAACCGAGGTAACGGTTATGTGTGTTCTGACCGGAGCCGCGATCGCCTTGGCATAGTTCCCGAGGAAGTCGATCACTTCAGGCATCGTCCGGTAGCCGTCGGGGTCGTCGCCATCGTAGCGGAAGCCCGGCAGCCGGCTCTGCCAGTTCGGGGTGAGCAGCCGCAGCGAATCCCATCGCTCGGTGCGCCAGGTATGGGCGATCTCGCCGCGCTCCAGCAGCACATGGTCGATAGAGCGCTCCGCGAGGCAGCGGCTCATCGCGAGCCCCGCGTGCCCTGCGCCGACGATCACTGTGGTGACGGAACTAATCGCGCCCTCTCATCAAGAGAGTCTACGGCTCGAAGCGCCTTTCAATTCACCACGACCGTGACGTTCGTCGGATTGGTTACAATGTCATAGACAGCCGACCGCTTCTGTGACTGAGCGACGAGAGCCTCGATGTCCTCGCGCTTGGCGTCGGCGTCGATGTTGTACTTCACCGTGATACCGCTGAAGCCGTTGCGGACGTCGCTGTCGATGCCGAGTATGCCCGCAATATCCATGTCGCCTTCGATGGTCGCCTTCACCGACTTCAACTGGATGTTCCGGTTCTGGGCAACCGCGGCGATGCCGGCTGTCAGGCAACTCGCCAGCCCGACCAGCACGTATTCGACAGGCGTGGCGCCCTGATCCAGGGATGCGAAGACCTCCGGATGGTCGGCATCGAATGCGAAGGTGGTCTTGCGATGCTGGTCCTGGCCGAGACCGTAGAAGCTCTCGACCGTCGAGTGGCTGTGGGTGCCATCCTTCCATTCGCAGGCCGCGCGCCACCTGAACTGCGCGGCCTCCGGGGCGTTGGTAAGCGCTTCGCGTGCGCCGAGCAAAGCCTCGACGTTAACGCCATTGTTTGCCTGTACTTCGGAAGCCATAGTTATCCTCCCTACTTTGCACTGGCTTAAAAATCCGACCGATCCCACCGACCTCCTGATCAGATTTCACCAGGGGGTGGCATGCTATGGGTAGCGAAGCGTTTCTTCAAGTTGTTTCCGTAGAGATATAGTCGCCCTCGTGTACCGAGTTGCGCCTTTCCAGGCTAAGGGTGCCCTGCGTGCCTGTCGGGGTTGGTTCCGCAGCCCAGGTGCCGGCCATAGGCATCGTGATGCAGTTCTTGAAGGTTGCCGGCAAGCTAGCGCACTGCATTTCCGCAGGGTGATCTTCCTGGCGTTGCGAACTGCTGGTTCGCCGCCGTTAACGGGCATTCAGAACCTGTGAAATCAATTTCGGCTGCTGGCGCGACGACGACCTCCAGTGCGGTTAACTGCAATGTCTGCTTCCGGGCGGAGGCAAAGCTCGCCTCTATTGCCGATATTGGGGCGAGAGCGGCCGGCCATGAGGAGGTCCCGGACCTGAACGAGGGTTGTCGGCAGAGCTCGCCTCATAAGGGCCCCACAAAGCCATCCCACC
>NZ_SUEO01000261.1:0-5614 GCF_004962925.1 Mesorhizobium sp.
GGTTAGGGTGGGGGTCCATCTTCGCAAGAGTCCAAATGCGATTGCCTTTGCGGGGAAGAGGTGGCCGCGAAGCGGTCGGAGGGCGCGAAGGAATAAGACGCCTCAAGCGTCGCTGAGCGCCTCGATGCCTTTCGCCAGCACCGCCGGATCGCCGAGGATGCGCAGCGTCTTCAGCCGGGCCGTGCCGCCGGCGACGACCGAGACGGCCGATCGTGGCACCCCCAGCGCCTTGGCGACCAGCCGTTCGAGCGCTTGATTGGCGGCGCCGTTTTCCGGCACGGCACGGACGCGAGCCTTCAGATGGCTTCGCCCGTCTGCCGAGATCTCGATGCCTTCGAGCCTGTCCATCGCCGCTTTCGGCGTCAGCCGGACGAACAGGTCGACGCCGTCATTACGCGGGCGAAACGGCCCAGTCATGGAGCGGCCGGGTCAGACGACCAGCGGCGCCACCGTGGTGAGCAGGAACTGCCGGAGGAAGAACAGGATCAGAAGCAGGATGATCGGCGAAATGTCGATCCCGCCGAGGTCGGGCAAGAAGCGGCGGATCGGCTGCAACGCCGGCTCGGTCAGCCGGAAGAGCATGTTGCTGACGCTATCGACGAACTGATTGCGCGAGTTGACGACGTTGAAGGCGTAGAGCCAGGAGAAAATCGCCGAAGCGATGATGATCCACCAATAAATGTCAAGCGCCAGGACAATGGTCTGAATGAGAGCTATCATGCCGGTCTCCGATTGTTGCCGACATGTAGCCATTGCGGGCGAAAGCGGCAAGAGCCACCTGCCGCGGCACGCCAGGCCGGTGGCTGGCCGTGCGGCTTTTTGGGCAAAACGCCGTCTTGACAGGAAACCGCCGCGCCCGATAAATGCGCCCATCCGCTGGACGGGGCTGTAGCTCAGCTGGGAGAGCGCGTCGTTCGCAATGACGAGGTCAGGAGTTCGATCCTCCTCAGCTCCACCAGCGGAATATCCTAAATATCTGATTTCGCTGCCAGTGAACGGTTTTTCCGTTGGCTGGGCTGTGGCTCGCGCAGCCGGTCTTGTCCAGCACGGCGGCAGCCGCATGTGGGCGGATGACGAAGGTCCACGCCGCGCCGACAGCCTATGACGCCCAGAACCGCGTCATACGCGGTCCTGTCTCGATCACAAAAAGATCGGCGACCTGGTGGCGAAGCCGATTGACCCCGCTCGCCGAACGCGCCCGCGCATCCGTCCCGCATCACATCCCCTTTGGCTTTCATGGCAACTATTTTGCGCCCGCAGATCGACCTGCGCACTGACTGATGCCAAGTGCCGGCCACTGCCGTCCTTCGAACCTGTATTCTCGGCACTCAGGGAAACAAAGCAGGCGTCCAGACCCCACCGGCGGAACTCGAGGCAACGGCTGCCGCGACGAATTTTACGCCACGGGCTCCGTCGACGACATCGGGCACCTGGGCAGTGCGCGCCGGATCGACCGCGGCGCCGGCGCGATGGGCACGAATGATATCGGCCGCATCGCGGTAGAGATTGTCGAACGCCTCGATATACCCCTCGGGATGCGCGGCCGGCATGCGCGACACACGGCGGCTTTCCTCCGACGATCCATGGCCGCCGCGCACCAGCGTGCGCGTTTCCTCGCCATGGCGCGAAAAGCGCAGTTCTTCCGGTCGCATGCCCGACCACTCAAGCCCGGCCTTGTCGCCGTAGATGCGGACCGAAAGATCGTTGTAGTGGCCGGGAGAGGTCTGGCTGGCCAGGATGGTGCCGCGCGCGCCGCCCGACCAGCGCACAAGCACATGGGCGTTGTCGTCGAGCCGCCGCCCCGGCACAGCGGTGAAGAGATCGGCCGCGACCGCCTCGGCCTGGCAGCCCGAGACGAAACTCGCCAGGTTGAACGCATGCACGCCGATGTCGGCGAGCACCGCCGATTGCCCGGCCCGCGCCGGATCGGTGCGCCATTCGGCCTGCTTCTGGCCTTCCGCGTCGATCGGCAAGGTCAGCCAATCCTGGGTGTAGGCGGCGTGCACGGCGACGACGCGGCCGAGCTCGCCGGCCGCCACCATTTCGCGCGCCTGCCGGACCATGGCGTAACCGGTATTGTTGAGCGTCACCACGAATTTACGGTTTTTCACGCGCGCCAGGCTCACCAGTGCTTCTGCATCGACCAGTGTCGTCGACAGCGGCTTGTCGCAGATCACGTCGATCCCGGCTTCGAGGAAGGCGGTGGCGATCGGCGCGTGCAGATGGTTTGGCGTCACGATGACGACGGCTTCGATGCCGTTGGGACGGGCGCCTTCGGCGCGGGCCATTTCGCGGTAGTCACCGTAGCTGCGCTCGGGTGGGATACCAATCTCGGCGGCGGAGACGGCAGCGTTTTCGGGATCCGAAGACAGTGCGCCGGCAACCAGCGCGATCTGGTCGTCAAGCCGCATGGCCAGCCGGTGCACGGCGCCGATGAAAGCGTTGCGCCCGCCACCCACCATGCCTACCCGCAAGCGTTCGCGCACCGATCCGTCAGCGATTGCGTAGACCATGAATATCCTCCCAGAGAAACGCTTTACGTCGCCCCGGACTATAGGATGTCGGCGCCATTTTCGAACATTATTTCCAAATTTCGTTTTGTAAAAACGACCACGCCGCGCTAGCCTGAAGCCTGAAGCCTGTGCGATCTTGGGAGGGTCGGATGACGAAGCACCGAATGTTTGCCATCGCCTTGTCACCATGAGCGGGGCGCGCAGACCGTCCGACCAAGCTGACCCTGGTGGCCGCAGCGATACCGTTGCGAAGAAACAGGGTCGGTCGCTTGCCGCGCTCGGCTATACCAAGCCGCAGACCTACGAGGAACTGCGCGCCGTGCTTTCGTCCGGCACCGTCCATTTTCCAAAACGCCTGCGCCAGGTCGCCATCTTCCTGTGGCAGCATCCGAGCGACGTCGCACTGGGAACGATCGCGCAGGTCGCCGAGCAGGCTGGGGTGCAGCCCTCGACGCTGGTGCGCTTTGCCCAGATCTTCGGCTTTGCCGGCTTTTCCGATTTCCAGGGTCTCTTCAAGGATCACGTCAAGGGGTCCTGGCCCGAGGGACGTGGGCGCGACGGCCAGGAGCGGGCCACGGCCGAGCCCAACGTCAACCTGCATTTTCTCAACGGCATGGTCGGCGCCTCGCAGGCCTCGCTCGGCCGCATCGACAAGGGTTTCGACATCGACAGCTTCGAGAAAATGGTCGACCTGCTGGCTTCCGCCGACCTGATCTATGTGATCGGCAGCAAACGCGCCTTTCCCGTCACCACCTATCTTTCGCTCACTCTGTCACAGCAGGGCGTGCGCAACGTGCTGGTCGACAATGTCGGCTCCATCGCCCTCGACCAGATCGGCTGCATCGGCGAGCGCGACGCCGTGCTGGCGGTCTCCTTCAGCCCCTACAACTCGATCACGCCGGACCTCGTCGCTGTCGCCCATGAGCGGAAGGCGCGTATCGTCACCATCACCGACAGCACGTTTTCTCCCTTGGTCAAGCTGTCGGACACCTGGCTGGAAGTGGTTGAGTCGGACTTTGCCGGCTTCCGCTCGCTTGCCGCTTCGCTCGCAGTCGGCATGACGCTCGTCCACGGTGTCGTCGCGCGTCGCACGGCCTGAGGCGGTACAATTGACTATCGGGAATTGGTGTTCCATATCTAGGAAAATAGAAACTTTGTTCCGGGAGGAGGAATGGAGCTTCGGTTAGACGACAAGGTGGTGCTGGTCACCGGCGCGACGCAAGGCATTGGCCGGGCGATCGCGGAGACGCTGGCGCGCGCTGGTGCCGGCGGCCTGCTGGTCACCGGCCGCGAGCCAGTGCGCGGCAACGAAGTCGCAGCGGCGCTTTCAGAAATAGGCACGCCGACGACTTTCGTCGCCGCCGATTTGGCTGATACCGCGGCGCCGGCGCGGCTGGTGGAGGAATGCGTCGGCCGTTTCGGCCGCATCGACGCGCTGGTCAATGCCGCCGGCCTGACCAACCGCGCCTCGTTTCTCGATGCCGACCTTGACGACTGGGCGGCGCTGTTCGCCGTCAACGCACGGGCGCCCTTCTTTCTGATGAAGGCAGCCATCGCGCAGATGCTCGAGCAAGGCCAAGGCGGCGCCATCGTCAACATCCTGTCGATCAACGCGCATTGCGGCTCGCCCGAACTGGCCGTCTATTCCGCCACCAAGGGCGCGCTTGCGACGCTTACCCGCAACGCCGCCAATGCGCACCGTTTCGACCGCATCCGCGTCAACGGCATCAATGTCGGCTGGACCGACACGCCGGCCGAACGCATCATGCAGGCGCAGACGCTGGGACACGGCCCGGGCTGGCTCGACGCCGCCAATGCGTCGCAGCCTTTCGGGCGACTGCTGGCAGCCGACGAAGTGGCGAACCTCGCCGTGTTCCTGCTCTCCGACGCCTCCGGGCCGATGACCGGCGCGCTGATCGACCAGGAGCAATGGGTAGTGGGGGCGAACCGGTGAGCGCTTCAACGCCCCCCGAAACGCTCGGCCCGAAACTTATTAGCCGGCTTCCCGTTGCGGTCCGAAAGCCATCCTATGACCGGGCAGCACTTACGCCGGGCATGGCCCATATCGGTGTCGGCGCCTTCCATCGCTGCCACCAGGCCGAATACACCGACGATCTACTGTCGCGCCGTTTCGATCGCTGGGGGGTGGTTGGCATCAACATCCGCGCTCCACACCTGTCGGATACGCTGGGCAGGCAAAGCGGGCTCTACACGCGCCTGATCCGCGAAGACAACCAAGTCGAGGCGCGCGTCATCGGCAGCATCGTGTCGGTCGTCGACAGTCAGGACCGTGCCGCACCGGCGCTCGACGTGCTGGCTTCCGCCGACATCGAGATGGTCACGCTGACCGTGACGGAGAAGGGCTATTGCCACATTCCGTCCAGCGGCGCGCTGGATGTCGATCACCCGGATATTCTCCACGATCTCGCCAACCCGCTGATACCGCGCAGCGTGCCGGGCATTCTGGCGCGGGCGCTAGAACTGCGCATGGCCTCGCACGGCCGTCCGGTGACGCTGCTCTCCTGCGACAACATTCCGACCAACGGCATCATCCTGGCCAATGTGGTGCAGGCTTTGGCCAGGCGGCGCGGCAATGGCCTGGCGGACTGGATCGCCGCCAATGTCGCCTTTCCTTCAGCCATGGTCGACCGCATCGCGCCAGCGCCCTCGCCAGCCGACATCGACACTGTCGAACAGCGTTTCGGCTACCGCGATGCCGCTGTCGTGGTCGGCGAGCCATTCCGGCAATGGGTGATCGAACAAAAATTCGCCGGCCGCGTGCCGCGCTGGGATCTGGTTGGGGCAAGCTTCGTCGACGACGTCACGCCGTTCGAGCACCTGAAGATGCGGGTGCTCAATGGCGCCCAGACCACGCTTGCCACTCTCGGCGTGCTGGCCGGCCTCGAGCATACATCGGATGCCATAGCCGACCCGCTGCTCGCCACTTTCGTTCGCCGCATGTTGCTGGAGGAGACGCTGCCGACGCTGATGCCGGTGCCAGGTGTGGCGCCGCTGGCCTATGTCGAGCAAAGCCTCGCTCGCCTGCGCAATACCGCGATCCGCCATCGCAACCACCAGATCGCCACCGACGGCTCGCAAAA
>NZ_SUEO01000261.1:5624-7921 GCF_004962925.1 Mesorhizobium sp.
CGCGACCGGTTGCGGCGCGGCGAAAGCATCGCGCTCTTGTCGGTCCCCGTCGCAGGCTGGATGGCCTATCTGATCCGCTCCTCGGCACGGTTCGGCAGGCACTGGCCGGTGTCCGACCCCTATGCCGACAGGATCGCCGGCATTGCCGACGCGGTCGGCGCCGACACGAGGGCTTTAGCAGCCGCGATCCTCGCCATCGACACCATCTTCGATCCGGAGCTTGCCGCAAATGGCGACTTCCGCAGGGCTATCACGTCAGCCCTCGACGGCCTGCTCTCAGACAACCCGATGGCAGTCGTCAGGCGCAGTTTGGAACAACCCGAGGTTGCCCGGTTGAAGCGGCCGGCACAATCGGCGTAGTAGGTCGGTCGTGAATTCACGACCAGGGAGGCACTATGAAGCTTGGACTGCTCACCGCACCGTTTGCGGACACCTCGCTTGGCGAGGTTGCCGACTGGGCAAGTTCTGCCGGCTTCGAGGCGCTGGAGATCGCCTGCTGGCCGAAATCCTCCGGTACCGCCCGGCGTTATGCCGGCACCTGCCATATCGACGCCGCCTCGACCTCGGCCTCGCAGGCCAAGGAAATCGCCGCCGCGCTGGCGGAAAAGAACTTGTCGATCTCGGGCCTCGGTTTCTACCCCAATCCGCTGCATCCCGATGCCGGCCACCGCCAGACCGTCATCGATCATTTGAAGAAGGTGATCGTGCTGGCGAGCCATATGGGCGTGCGTGTCGTCAACACCTTCTGCGGCGGCGACGCTTCCAAACCCATCGACGCCAACTGGGAAGAGGCGCTCAAGGTCTGGCCCGCCATCATTGCCCATGCGCGCGAGCAAGGAGTGAAACTGGCGTTCGAAAACTGCCCGATGATCTTCAGCTATGACGAGTGGCCGGGCGGGCACAATATCGCCTATTCGCCCTATATCTGGCGCCGCATCCTCGAAGCCTGGGGCGGCGACGTCGGCATGAACTTCGACCCGTCGCATCTGGTCTGGCAGATGATCGACCAAGCCCGCTTTATCAGGGAATTCGGTCCGTACATGCTGCATGCTCATGCCAAGGATCTGATGATCGATCCTGATGGACTTTACGAGCGCGGTATCCTCTCGGCCGGCATAGGCTGGCAGGTGCCGCGCATGCCGGGGCTCGGCGATGTCGACTGGAATGTCATCTTTTCCGGCCTCTACCGGGCCGGCTACGACGGGCCCATCATCATCGAACACGAGGACCGGCGGTTTGAAGGGAGCGATGAAAACGTCAAGCGGGGTTTTCTACTCGCCCGCGACGTGCTGCGCCCCTTCGTCAAATGACGGCGCAAACAGCTTGGCTTTGATCCTGTCGCAGGTCGACGGGATCAGGCCCTGAAACTGAAAACAATGTGGAGGAGGAAGACTGAAATGAAAAAACTTTTGACCATGGTCCCGCTGCTTGCCGGCGCGGCCTTCATGGCTTCGGTGGGCGTCTCGGCCGCCGAAGGCAAATACACGATCGGCATATCCAACACAGTGCAAGGCAATGGCTGGCGCGAGGAGATGATCTGCGCGATGAAAGCCCAGGCGCTTGCCTCGGGCGAAGTGACCAAGCTGAACATCGCCCACCGCAATACCGACGCCGCCGGCCAGCTCGAGGACATCCGCAACCTGATCAGCGCCAAGGTCAACGCCATCGTCGTCAACCCGGCCGATCCGGCCGGCATCAAGTCCGCCCTGGAAGAGGCCACCAAGGCCGGCATCGTCGTCGTCGCCGTCGACCAGGCGGTCACCGAGCCCTCGGCCTACATCATCTCCAACAACCAGGAACAGTACGCCTATCTCGGCGCCAAATGGCTGTTCGGACAGATGGGCGGCAAGGGCGACGTCGTCTATATGCGCGGCGCCGCCGGTGCCTCGGCCGACAGCGACCGCGACAAGGGCTTCAAGAAGGCGCTTGCCGAATTCCCCGATGTGAAGGTCGTGCACGAGGTCTTCACCGGCTGGCAGCAGGATCAGGGCAAGCAGCAGATCCTCGACTTCATCGCCACCGGAGCGCCGTTCAACGGCGTCTGGACCTCGGGCATCGACAATGTGATCGTCGATGCCCTCATCGAGTCGCAGACGCCGTTGGTGCCGGTGGTCGGCGCCGACAATGCCGGCTTCGTCGGCCAGCTGAACTCGGTCGAAGGCCTTGTCGGCGCGGCGGTGACCAATCCCGGTTCGATCGGCGGCGCCGGCGTGACGCTGGCTCTTCAGATCCTCAACGGCAAGAAGCCGGCGGAGCAGACCGTGCTGGTCGAGCCGCAGCTCTGGGAGCACGCCACC
>NZ_SUEO01000262.1 GCF_004962925.1 Mesorhizobium sp.
GCCGAGGCCCGTGAGGCCGGACGGCTGGAGCTCAAAATGAGGCTCGCCGGCATCGAGGCCGAGCGCGCCGCAGTGCGCGCCATGTTCCGCAGCCGCGAGATCAACGACCATACGATGCAGGCGCTGTTTGCCGAAATCACGCTCACCGAGGCCTTGCTGAAGGGTCGGCAGGCGATGAAATAGCCGGCTCTTCGCCTCGCTGCCGCATTCCGGCCAGCAAATTTCGCGCCTCAAACGTGGCGGGGCGGAAGCAACTGTGTTAATGGCGCGGCAGACCCCCCGGACGACAAGGATCTCAAGCATGGCAACAGCAGCGGCAGTGTCGAATAAATTCGAATCCTTCTTCGAAACCACGCTTGCCGATGCCGATCCGGAGATTTTCGGCGCGATCCGCAACGAACTTGGCCGCCAGCGCCACGAGATCGAACTGATCGCATCGGAAAACATCGTCTCCCGCGCCGTGCTGGAAGCGCAAGGGTCGATCATGACCAATAAATACGCCGAGGGCTATCCGGGCAAGCGCTACTATGGCGGCTGCCAGTTCGTCGACGTGGCCGAGGAACTGGCCATCGAGCGCGCCAAAAAGCTGTTCGGCTGCAACTTCGCCAACGTCCAGCCGAATTCCGGCAGCCAGATGAACCAGGCGGTGTTCCTGGCGCTGCTGCAGCCCGGCGACACCTTCATGGGTCTCGACCTCAATTCGGGTGGGCACCTGACACACGGTTCGCCGGTCAACATGAGCGGCAAATGGTTCAAGGTCGTTTCCTACGGCGTGCGCAGGGACGATCACCTGCTCGACATGGATGCGATCGAGAAGACCGCGCAGGAGACCAAGCCGAAGCTGATCCTGGCCGGCGGCACCGCCTATTCGCGCGTCTGGGACTGGAAGCGCTTTCGCGAGATCGCCGACTCGATCGGCGCCTATCTGATGGTCGACATGGCCCATATTGCCGGCCTGGTCGCCGGCGGCGTGCATCCGTCGCCGCTGCCATACGCCCATGTGGTGACCACAACCACGCACAAGTCGCTGCGTGGCCCACGCGGCGGCATGATCCTGTGCAATGATGAGGACATCGCCAAGAAGATGAATTCGGCCGTGTTTCCGGGCCTGCAGGGTGGCCCGCTGATGCATGTCATCGCCGCCAAGGCGGTGGCCTTCGGTGAAGCGTTGAAGCCAAGCTTCAAACTCTATGCCGAGAGCGTTGTCGCCAATGCCAAGGCGCTCGCCTCCAGCCTGCAGGAAACCGGTCTCGACATCGTCTCCGGCGGCACCGACAACCATCTGATGCTGGTCGATCTGCGTCCCAAGAACGCCACCGGCAAGCGCGCCGAGGCAGCGCTTGGCCGCGCCAACATCACCTGCAACAAGAACGGCATCCCTTTCGATCCCGAAAAGCCGTTCGTCACCTCGGGGGTGCGCCTCGGCACGCCGGCCGGCACCACGCGTGGTTTCGGCCAGGCCGAGTTCCGCGAGATCGGCAAGCTGATCGCCGAGGTGCTGGACGGGCTCAAGGCTGCGAATTCCGACGAAGGCAATGCAGCCGTCGAGGCCGTGGTGAAGGCGAAGGTGGCCGCGTTGACGGATCGTTTTCCGCTCTATCCATATCTCGGCTGAGCTCACGCAAGGTGTCATCCCTTATCGGCCGTACGAGAAGCACTGTTTCAGCGGGGACAGAGTCCGGACAGGAGCCTTGACGATGATGCAGATTTTCCGTGCCGCTGGCTTTGGCGCACTTGGCGTGTTGGCCACATTGACCACCTTGCCGCTGTCCGCCGCTTTGGCACAGTCTGCGCCCACCCCGGCCGCACCGAAGACGGAAACCTTCGGCAAGTGGTCCACCACCGTGGACGAGATCGATACCGGTGAGGATCTACGCAAAACCTGCGTCGCCTCGACCGCCTTTCTCGACGCGAGCGGTACCAGCGGCACTCTCACGCTCGCCATCTCAAACGGTGATGCACTGCCGCCCGATGGCTATCCGACCCTTGTCGTCGCCATGAAAAACAAGGATTTGCCGACTGGCGAGAACATCCCGGCGGTGTTCGGCGACAGCAACGGCAAGGTCAAGGCGACCGTCAATGCCCTTGCCGGCGGGAAATGGATGTTGAACAACAAGACTGAGACCAGCTTGGCGCTGCTGCGTGCCATGCGCCGCGCCGGCGCACTCGATATCGTCTTCGCCGACAAGCCGGTCGCTGCCGTATCGATGGACGGCTTCACCAAGGCCTATCGCAGCCTCGGCGTGTCATGCGGGTTCCCGACCGGTGACGTCGCGCCGTAGTCGACCGATGCCGTCTGGTGCTGGTAATTTCCCTTGCGCCTCGCTATCTCTGAGGCGCGAGAGGCCGTCCCCGGTGCTTTGCGATCGCGGCAAAAACCTCTAAGCCTTTCGCTCCACGAGAATCGCGAACACAAGGCTCTCCATGCGCTGTCCCTACTGCCAGTCCGAAGATACGCAGGTGAAGGATTCGCGCCCCGCCGAAGATGGCGCGGCGATCCGCAGGCGGCGCGTCTGCCCCGATTGCGGCGGTCGCTTCACCACCTTCGAGCGCGTGCAGTTGCGCGACCTCGTGGTGGTGAAGAAGTCCGGACGCAAGGTGCCGTTCGACCGCGACAAGCTGCTGCGCTCGGTCGAGATCGCCGTGCGCAAGCGCAATGTCGATCCCGAGCGCATCGACCGCGCGGTGACCGGCATCGTGCGCCAGCTCGAAAGCTCGGGCGAGACCGAGGTCGCCTCGGGCGAGGTCGGCCGCCTGGTGATGGAGGCGCTGAAGTCGCTCGACGACGTCGCCTATGTGCGCTTCGCCTCGGTCTATCGCAATTTCCGCGAGGCCAAGGATTTCCACGACGTGCTGGGTGAACTGAAGGGCGACGAGCTCAAGGAAGAGGACGCCGGCTGAGCATGGCAAAGCCCAGCCAAGCCGAACAAGAGGTTCTTGATCGCCGCTTCATGGCGGCGGCACTCAGGCTGTCGCGGAAAAACGCCGGGCGGACCTCGACCAACCCTTCGGTCGGCACGCTGATCGTGCGCGACGACGGCACCGGGCCGATGATCGTCGGCACCGGTGTCACCGCTGTCGGCGGCCGGCCGCATGCCGAGACCGAGGCGCTGGCAGAGGCCGGCGAGCTGGCACGCGGCGCTACCGCCTATGTCACACTGGAGCCCTGCGCCCACCATGGCCGCACGCCGCCTTGCGCCAATGCACTGGTCAATGCCGGAGTCACGCGGGTGGTTGGGGCTGCGAGCGACCCCGATCCACGCGTGTCCGGCAATGGCTATGGGATCCTGCGTGCCGCCGGTGTCGAAGTGGTCGAAAAGGTGCTGGTGGCAGAAGCCGCCGAGCAAATGGCCGGCTATCTCACTCGATCTCTCAAAAAGCGTCCGGAAGTGATTCTGAAACTTGCGCTTTCCAGCGACGGCAAGATCGGCATGGAAGGCGAGGGGCAGGTCTCGATCACCGGCGACATCGCCCGGCGCGAAGTCTATCTGATGCGGGCCGAAGCCGACGGCATATTGATCGGCATCGGCACGGCGCTGGAGGACGATCCGGCGCTGACGGTGCGGTTGCCGGGGCTGGAAAACCGTTCGCCGGCGCGCATCGTGCTCGACCGCCAGATCAGGCTGCCGGAGACGTCGAAACTGGTCGCCGGCGTCGACCGGGTTCCGCTTTATGTCGCCGCCTGTGCCGAAGCCGATCCGCACCGGCGGTCAGCACTCGAACGCGCCGGCGTGCGCTTCATCGGCACCGAGACGTATGAAGGCGATATTGCGCTGCCGGAACTGCTCGAGGACCTGGCCGCGCTCGGCATGGCGAGCGTGCTGGTCGAGGGCGGCGCCAAGGTGGTCAAAGCCTTCCTCGCCGAAGGGCTGGTTGACCGGATCGTGCTGTTCCAGGGGCCGGAGCCGATCGGCAAGGGCGGCATTGCATCGCCCATCGACCCCAGCCATATCCCGGCAGGATTTCGCAAATTGCGCGACATGCGTTTCGGCGAAGACAGCTACGACGAGTGGATAAGGGATCTCTGATGTTTACCGGGATTGTCACCGATGTCGGCACCGTCGCTGCCGTCAAACCGCTGAGGGAAGGGGTCGGCTTGCGTATAGACACGGCCTATGACCCTGAGACGATCGCCATTGGTGCCTCGATTTCTTGCGGCGGCGTCTGCCTGACGGTGACGGGGCTGCCGGAAAGCGGCGCCAACGCGCGCTGGTTCGAGGTCGAGGCCTGGGAAGAGGCGCTCAGGCTGACGACAGCGATGGCATGGAAATCCGGCACGAGGATCAATCTGGAGCGGGCGCTGAAGATCGGCGACGAGCTTGGCGGCCACATTGTATCGGGCCATGTCGACGGCATGGCCGAGATCGTGGCGCGCAAGGAGGAAGGCGACGCCGTGCGCTTCACGCTGGAAGCACCGCGCGATCTGGCCAAGTTCATCGCGCCCAAGGGCTCGGTCGCGCTCGACGGCACCTCGCTCACCGTCAACAAGGTCGAAGGCACGCGCTTCGACGTGCTGCTGATCCATCACTCGCTGACCGTGACCACTTGGGGGGAGCGTGACGTCGGCGATCGCGTCAATCTCGAGATCGACACCATGGCCCGCTACGCGGCACGCTTGGTGGAGGCGGCGAAAGAGGGGCTTTGAGCCGCCCTTGGAAATTAGACGCAGTTCGACCGTCTGACAAAGCTTGCGAACGCGGCCGCTTCGGCCTAAGTCACCGGCGATCCCGGAGATATCTATGGCTGGCACATCCCAACACGGCAAAGCGTTCATTCGCCCGAAGAAGAAGGCCCACCTTCTTGTCATCGAGGCGCGCTTCCACGACGATCTTGCCGACGCGCTGCTCGAAGGCGCGACAAGCGTGCTCGAGGAAGCGGGCGCGACATACGATGTCGTCACCGTTCCGGGCTCGCTCGAAATTCCCGCAGTAATTTCCTTCGCGCTCGATGGCGCCGCCGAAGGCGGGCCAAGCTATGATGGTTTTGTCGCCCTCGGCACCGTCGTGCGCGGTGACACCTATCATTTCGACATCGTCGCCAATGAATCGAGCCGTGCCCTGATGGACCTGTCCGTGCAGGAGGCGGTCTGCATCGGCAACGGCATCCTGACCACCGAAAACGACGAGCAGGCCTGGACGCGGGCCAAACGCTCGGAAGGCGACAAGGGTGGCTTTGCCGCTCGTGCGGCGCTGACTATGATTGCCCTCAAGCAACAGTTGGGAGAGCGATCGTGAGCGAACCCGCATCACCCGGTCAGCCCGCGGCACGCCACGCCAACAAGCGCGGTGCTGCCCGTCTGGCCGCCGTGCAGGCGCTCTACCAGATGGATGTGGCCGGCAGCGGCGTCTTCGAGATCACCGCCGAATACGAGGCGTTCAGGCTCGGCAAGGAAGTCGACGGCGCGCTCTATCGCGAGGCGGACGCGCAATGGTTTCGCGCCATCCTCGCCGGCGTCGTCGAGAACCAGAAGACCATCGATCCGATCATCCGTCAGGTGCTGACCGAGGACTGGCCGTTGTCCAGGCTCGATTCGACGCTGCGCGCCATATTGCGCGCCGGCGTCTACGAACTGATGAAGCGCGAGGACGTGCCGGTGGCTGTCATCGTTTCGGAATATGTCGACATCGCCAAGGCATTTTACGAAGAAGACGAGCCGAAGCTGGTCAACGCGGTGCTCGATCGCGTGTCGCGCCGGGTGCGCGGCGAGGGGCGCGGCAAGGACGCTTCATGACGGCCATTGTCGTCGTCGCCGAGGCTGGTAGGGAAGCGCGCCGCACGGCGCTAATCCTTGCAGCTTCGCAGGCGATCATCGGTTCGGCCGCACCCATCGCCATTTCCATGGGTGGGTTGGCCGGGCATTATCTGCTCGGCTCCGACAAGTCGCTGGCGACGGCGCCGATCACCGGCTTCAACGTCGGTGTGGCGCTCGGCGCATTGCCGGCCGCCGCGATCATCCGCCGGCTCGGTCAGCGCGACGGCTTCATGACCGGCACGATTATCACTGCGCTGGGTGGACTGATTGCCACGCTGGCGCTGTTCCAGGCCAGCTTTTGGCTGTTCGCCTTCGGCCTGATGGTGATCGGCATTGGCGGCGCTTTCGTCCAGCAATTCCGCTTCGCCGCCGCCGACAATGCGCCGTCTGAATTCAAGGCGCGCGCCATCTCCTTCGTGCTGGCCGGCGGCATCGTCACCGCCATCCTCGGGCCGCAGATCGTCATCTTCACCCGCGAACTGTTTGCGCCGGTGATGTTTGCCGGCTCGTTTGCGTCCATCCTGGTTCTGGCGGCGGTCGGCGCTGCCATCCTGTCGTTCCTGCGCATCCCGGCCAAGGCAGCCGGCAAAGTGGAAGTCGACGACCGCGACGCGCGGCCGCTCTCCGAGATCGTCACCAGGCCGCGTTTCGTGGCGGCGCTGTTTTGTGCCGTTGGCAGCTACGCGCTGATGAGCTTCGTCATGACCGGCGCACCGCTGGCCATGGTCGGCTGCGGCCATTCGACGGACGATGCAACGCTCGGCATCTCTTGGCACGTCATGGCGATGTTCGCGCCGAGTTTCTTCACTGGCGCGCTGATCTATCGCTTCGGCGCCGAACGGATCGTCGCAACCGGCCTTGTGTTGCTGATCGGCTGCGCCATAGTGGCACTGTCGGGCTTGGCATTGTGGCAGTTCTGGACGGCGCTGATCCTGCTCGGGCTTGGCTGGAATTTCGCCTTCATCGGCGCCACGGCCATGGTCGCCGACAGCTACCGGTCATCCGAAAAGGGCAAGGTCCAGGGCTTTCACGACTTCGTCCTGTTCGGCTCCGTCGCTTTCGCATCGCTGATGTCGGGTGCCGTCTACAACGCCTGGGGCTGGGAGATGCTGAACTGGATCATCTTCCCGGTGACGGTGCTGTGCTTCGTGGCACTGGGCGTATTGAAGATGACGAGCGCGCGGCCGACCAGCGCATGACCCCGAACCGAAGGTTCGGAAAGATCATGCGCAAAATCAAAAGTGCTACAGCGTCCTTTGCGCGTCCAAACGGACGCGCGGCGCTGTAGTGACATGACGCTGTCGGGATCAGGCAGCAGCGGATTCACCCGCATCCGAACAAAATTATTGCGCCCATCCCCCCTCTTATGAAACCGTGTACCCCGACGGGGCATTGAAGCCATGCTCATATGCGGCAGCCGTAATCCGGTTCTCAGCAAGGGATTTGTGAAATGTTTTCAGTCAAGGTTCTGGCCAGCGCGGCTCTGGCGCTCGGCATCACCGCAGCCTCGGCGAGCGCTCAGGTGGTCGTGTCGTCGAAGATCGATACCGAGGGCGGCGTACTCGGCAACATCATCCAACTGGTGCTGAACGCCAACAACATCCAGACCACCGACCGCATCCAGCTCGGCGGCACCCCTGTGGTACGCAAGGCGATCACCGCCGGTGAGATCGACATCTATCCGGAATACACCGGCAATGCCGCCTTCTTCTTCGAAAAGGCCGACGATCCCGTGTGGAAGGATGCCGCCAAGGGCTATGAAACGGCCAAGAAGCTCGACTACGACGCCAACAAGATCGTCTGGCTGTCGCCGTCGCCGGCCAACAACACCTGGGCGATTGCGCTGCGCAAGGATGTCGCCGAGACCAACAAGCTGGCGACGCTGTCCGACTTCGGCAAATATGTCTCTGGCGGCGGCCAGGTGGTGCTGGCGGCCTCGGCCGAGTTCGTCAATTCGGCTGCCGCGCTGCCGGCGTTCCAGACCACCTATGGCTTCACCCTGAAGCCGGAACAGCTGATCACGCTGTCCGGCGGCGATACGGCGGCGACCATCGCCGCAGCGGCGAACCAGACCAACGGCGCCAACGCCGCCATGGTCTACGGCAC
>NZ_SUEO01000263.1:0-3324 GCF_004962925.1 Mesorhizobium sp.
AGTAGGGCAGTAGGGCAGTAGGGCAGTAGGGCAGTAGGGCAGTAGGGCAGTAGGGTGACTTGTTCCCTACTCCCTTACTGCCCTACTCCCTTACGCCCCTAATTCTTAAGCTGCCAGATCGCGCAGCACATATTGCAGGATGCCGCCGTTCTTGAAGTAGTCGAGCTCGTCCAGCGTATCGATGCGGCAGATAATCGGAACGTCTTTCACCGTGCCGTCGCCATAGGTGATCTTCGCGATCATCTTCTGGCGAGGCTTGATGGTGCTCAGCCCGTCGATCTGGACCAGTTCGTCACCCCTAAGATTGAGCGAGGCCCATGAGGTGCCCTCTACGAAGACGAAGGGGATGACGCCCATGCCGACCAGGTTCGAGCGGTGGATGCGCTCGAAGGACTGAGCGATGACGGCGCGGACGCCCAAGAGGTTGGTGCCCTTGGCCGCCCAGTCGCGCGATGAGCCATTGCCGTATTCGACACCGGCGAAGATGACCAGCGGCACGCCTTCATTCTTGTATTCCATGGCGGCGTCGTAGATCGACGTCTCTTCCTTCGACGGATAGTGGATGGTGTAGCCGCCCTCGCGGCCGTTCTCGCCCAGCATGTGGTTGCGGATGCGGATGTTGGCGAAGGTGCCGCGCATCATCACCTCATGATTGCCGCGCCGCGTGCCGTATTGGTTGAAGTCGGCGACGCCGACGCCATGGTCGGTGAGATATTTGCCGGCAGGCGAGGCCGCTTTGATCGAGCCGGCCGGCGAGATATGGTCGGTGGTGATCTTGTCGCCGAGCAGGCCGAGCACGCGGGCGCCCTTGATGTCGCCGATTGTGCCGAAACCAGCGGTCATGCCGTCGAAATAGGGCGGATTTTGCACATAGGTCGAATTGTCGTCCCAGGCGTAGGTTTGGCCTTCCGGCGCCTTGACGTTCTGCCAGTACTCGTCGCCCTTGAAGACGTCGGCATATTTGCGGGCGAACAGTTCGCGCGTCACGTTCTTTTCGATGAACTCCTGGATCTCGACCGAGCTCGGCCAGATATCCTTGAGGTAGACCGGGTTGCCGTCACGGTCCTCGCCAAGCGGCTCGGTGGTCAGGTCCTTGGTCACGGTCCCGGCCAGCGCGTGGGCGACGACCAGCGGCGGCGAGGCGAGGTAGTTTGCCTGCACGTCGGGCGAGACGCGGCCCTCGAAATTGCGGTTGCCGGACAGGACAGCCGCGGCGATCAAGCCCTTATCGTTGATGGTCTTGGAGATCGGCGCCGGCAACGGGCCGGAATTACCGATGCAGGTGGTGCAGCCGAAGCCGACCAGATTGAAGCCGATCTGATCGAGCTCCTTCTGCAGGCCGGATTTCTCCAAATATTCGGCGACGACCTGGCTGCCCGGCGCCAGCGATGTCTTGACCCACGGCTTCTGCTTGAGCCCGAGCCGGTTGGCGTTGCGCGCCAGCAGCCCGGCGCCGATCAGCACGCTCGGGTTCGAGGTGTTGGTGCAGGAGGTGATGGCGGCGATGACGACATCGCCATGGCCGAGATCATGGTTGGTGCCTTCGACGGCGTAGCGCTTGTCGATTTCGGCGGCCTTCCGGTATTCGGTCTCCATCGCCTTGGCAAAGCCGTCCGGAATGCCTTCCAGTGCTACGCGGCCTTCCGGACGCTTGGGGCCGGCCATCGACGGCACGACATCGCCGAGATCGAGCTCGAGCAGGTCGGTGAAGACCGGGTCGCCCGAGCCGGTATCGCGCCACATGCCTTGCGCCTTCGCGTACGCCTCGACCAGCGCGATACGGTTTTCCTCGCGGCCGGACATGGTGAGGTAGCGGATGGTTTCGCCATCGACCGGGAAGAAGCCGCAGGTGGCGCCGTATTCGGGCGCCATATTGCCGATGGTGGCGCGGTCGGCCAGCGTCATATTGGACAGACCCGATCCGAAGAATTCGACAAACTTGCCGACGACGCCCTTCTTGCGCAGCATCTGGGTGACGGTGAGCACGAGATCGGTGGCAGTGACGCCTTCTCTGAGCCTGCCGGTGAGCCGAAAGCCAATGACTTCGGGCAACAGCATGGAGACGGGCTGGCCGAGCATGGCCGCCTCGGCCTCGATGCCGCCGACACCCCAGCCGAGCACGCCAAGGCCGTTGATCATGGTGGTGTGCGAATCGGTGCCGACGCAGGTGTCGGGATAGGCGGTGGTTTCGCCGCCTTCAGTGTTGGTCCACACGACCTGGCCGAGATATTCGAGGTTGACCTGATGGCAGATGCCGGTGCCGGGCGGCACGACGCGGAAGTTGCGGAAGGCCTGCTGGCCCCATTTCAGGAATTTGTAGCGCTCCTCGTTACGCTCGTACTCAAGCTCGACATTGCGGGCGAAAGCCAGCGGCGTGCCGAATTCATCGACGATGACCGAGTGGTCGATGACCAGATCGACCGGCACCAGCGGATTGATCTTTTGCGGGTCGCCGCCGAGCGAAGCCATGGCGTCGCGCATGGCGGCCAGGTCGACAACGGCCGGAACGCCGGTGAAATCCTGCATCAGCACGCGGGCCGGGCGATAGGCGATCTCGACGCCGGCAGTGCCGCGGTCGGTCAGCCAGCCGGCGACGGCCTGGATGCTCTCTTTGGTGACGGAACGGCCGTCTTCGTTGCGCAGAAGGTTCTCCAGCAGCACCTTCATCGAATAGGGCAACTGGGCGATGCCGGCGAGGCCGTTCTTCTCGGCCTCGATGAGGTCGTAATAGACATAGTCGGCGCCGCCTGCGGTCAGCGTGCGGCGGCAATTGAAACTGTCGAGGGATTTTGACACGTGCGATCCGTCCTTGTCTGTTCAGCCTGAAAGGGAACGGACGCCGATGGCATGCAATCACGCGCAAAGGTGCGGGTACGGCCATTTCCGCTGTCCGTTCCCAGCCAACCCGAGCCGTTCAAGGCGGCGCGTGCGCTGGTTCGGCGCTAATTCTGTTCCCGCGCCGACCGCTGGCACGGATGATCCGCATATAGAGAATTTCCTGGAATAGTTCTAGACACGGAATCGCCATTTTTGTTGCGGCGCACCGAAGCCGCGCCAGGACTTCCGGCGAAGGGGAACGAATGCGGCTGATCGCCGAAAATCTGGGCGGCGAACGCGGCGGCGAGGCGGTCTTTTCCGGCATCGACGTTGCCCTTGAGAAAGGCCAGGCGCTTATCGTCACCGGGCCGAACGGCGCCGGGAAATCGACGCTGCTCAGGGTGGTTGCCGGGCTGCTGCCGGTGGCGGCTGGCCGTTTGCTTATCGAAGGCGGCGGTGAGGATTTTCCGTCGGTCGCCTCGGCCTGCCACTATCTCGGCCACCAGA
>NZ_SUEO01000263.1:3334-7830 GCF_004962925.1 Mesorhizobium sp.
ACGGCGCTGAGCGTGGCGGAAAATCTGCGCTTCTGGCGCGATTTTTCGGGCGCGGATTTCTTGAGCGCTGAACAGGCGCTGGAAACGGTTGGGCTTGATGGTATCGGACATCTGCCGTTCGGCTATCTCTCCACCGGGCAACGCCGCCGCGCGGCGATCGCAAAACTGCTGGTCAGCCGGCGGCCATTGTGGCTGCTCGACGAGCCGACGGCCGGTCTGGACAAGGCTTCGGAAGAGCGATTCGCCCGATTGATGATGCAGCATCTGGAAGAGGGAGGCATTATCGTCGCGGCGACGCATCTGCCGCTAGGGATAGAGGGGGCGCAAGAATTGAGGATGGGGGAAAGCGGGTGATGTCGGCGATCCTTCCCACCCCCCTCTGTCCTGCCGGACATCGGCAAAAGCATCTCAACCGATGCTAGCCCTCTTCCTGCGCGATATCCGCCTCAGTATCCGTGCCGGCGGCGGGGCGCTGACCGGCGTGATCTTCTTTCTCGCGGTGATCGCCACGATCCCCTTCGGCGTCGGGCCGGACCTCAATCTGCTCGCCCGCATCGGGCCGGCAATCCTGTGGATCGGCGCCTTGCTCGCTTGCCTGCTCGGTCTCGACCGATTGTTCCAGGCCGACCGGGAAGACGGTTCGCTCGATCTTCTGGTGCTCGGCGACGACCGCCACATGCTGGCACTGACCGTGCTGACGAAATGCCTGGCGCATTGGGCGGGAAGCGTGCTGCCGCTGGTCGTCGCGGCACCCCTGCTTGGCCTGTTCATGAATATGGAGCCGATCGGCATTGGCGCCACGGCGCTGACCCTTCTGGTCGGCACGCCGGCGATCACTTTTATCGGCGCCGCCGGCGCGGCGGTGGCGGTGGCGCTGCCGCGCGGCGGGCTGCTGATCTCGGTGCTGGTATTGCCGCTGACCATTCCCGTGCTGATCTTTGGCGTCTCGGCAAGCTATGGCGCGGTGGCGGATCCCGATCCGTTCCTGCAGCCTTTCCTCATTCTCGCCGCGCTGACCTTGTTTCTTGCCGTGCTGGGGCCGGTTGCAGCGGCGCTGGCGCTACGTCATGGGGCGGACTAAAACTAAATTAGACGGCCGCCTGACCTCAAAGGCTGCGGCGCTGCTGTCGATTGCGAAGCCGACAGCGCAAGGTTAAGGGAGAGCATGTTCGAACGAAGCGGAATGGTCCGGCTGAAAGGTTTTGCGCCGGCGGAGCGAACGATATGAGCGCGCATGCGCTCTATGTGGCCGCTGCCTATGCCATCACGGCCGTGGTTCTGGCCGGGCTGATCGGCTGGATCCTTCTCGACCAGCGGGCACGCAAGCGAGACCTCGCCGAGCTGGAAGCGGCCGGTGTGCGGCGGCGCTCAGACAAGGCGGGGAAATCATGAGCATGGAGGCCAAAACGCCGGCGCGCGGGCGGCGCCTGATCGTGCTTTTGCCGTTGTTGATTTTCCTCGGGCTGGCTGGGCTGTTTCTGACGCAGCTGTTGTCCGGTCGCGACACGTCGGAGGTGCCATCGGCGCTGATCGGCCTGCCGGCGCCGCAGACCAATCTGCCGGCGCTGGAGGGCATGAATTTGCCGGGGCTCGATTCCAGGCAGTTCGCCGGTAAGGTCACGCTGGTCAACGTCTTCGCGTCCTGGTGCGGGCCATGCCGTGACGAACATCCGGTGCTGCTGGCGCTGTCGCAGGACAAGCGCTTCGTCATGTCAGCGCTCAACTACAAGGACCAGCCGGAAAACGCCCGCCGGTTCCTCGGCGATCTCGGCAATCCGTTCCAGGCGATCGGCGTCGACGCGGCGGGGCGCGCGGCGATCGACTGGGGCGTCTACGGCGTGCCGGAAACCTTCGTCATCGGCAAGGACGGCAAGATCGCCTACAAGCATGTCGGCCCGCTGACGCCAGGCTCGGCGCAGACGCTGCTTTTGCCGGAGATCGAGAAGGCGCTGGCCGCTCCGGGCTGAGACAGCGGAAACGCGATGGACGAACGAGACATCCGCGATCATTTCCTGGCTCAGGCGAAAGCCTGCGATGGACTTGGCTCGCCTTTCACCGCGAATTTATGCCGTGCGCTGGCCAAGGTTCTCGATGCAAACACCAGGACCGGGCAGGCGGTGCTCGGCTGGCTGGGTGACGCGCGCGCCGACGCCCTCGCATTGCGGGTCTGCGGCGCGCTGCATGCGTTGGTCCTGACGGGTGCCAGTGAGCGACTGGCACTCATCTATCCGCCCAACCAGACAAGCGAATCCGAGATCGCGGCGGTGCTGCCGGAAGCAATTGCGCGATCCGACGAGCGGATCGTCGCTGGCCTCGCCGGTGCGCCGCAGACCAATGAAATCGCCCGGTCGGCGATGCTGCTGCCTGGATTTCTGACGATCGCGCGGGAAACCGGCCTGCCGCTGGATCTGTGCGAGATCGGCGCCAGCGCCGGGCTCAATCTCCTGTTCGACAGCTTTCACTATCGCTACGGCGATGCCGAGTGGGGAGACCCGGCCTCCCCCGTCCGGTTGGCGCCGGAGGCGCGCGGCCGCGCTGTTTCGCTTGGTGGAGTGATCGACGTCCGCCATCGCGCCGGCTGCGACATCGCGCCGGTCGATCTCGCCGACGCAGCGGCGCGGTTACGGCTTCGGTCTTATGTCTGGGCCGATCAGGCAGCGCGGCTGGCCCGGCTCGACGCCGCGCTGTCACTTGCCGAAAAGTTTCCGCCGTTGCTTGTCAAAGCGGACGCGGCGGAGTTTGTCGAGAAGGCACTGGCCGCTCGGCAGCAGGGCGGCGCCTTCGTGCTCTATCATTCGATCATGTGGCAATACCTGCCACGGGCGACCAAGGATGCCATCACCGCCACCCTGGAGCAGGCGGGCAGACAGGCCACGGCCGCTGCGCCTATCGCAAGGCTGAGGATGGAGCCGCGCGATCCCACAAACAATTGGGCGGTACTCAGCCTTACTCTATGGCCCGGCGGCGAGACACGCCGCTTGGCCCATTGCGATTACCACGGCCGCTGGATCGAATGGATCGGCTGAGCCGATCAAACAGTTCTGGTTGCGCATGATCTCGTCCGAAAAGTCTGCAACTTTTTGCTGCGCTGACCTTCGGTTCGGGATCATGCGTTCGCCTCAGCCGTAGATCTGCTTGTGGACCTGATAGAGCATTTCGCTGCGGTCGGCGCGCATGTCGGCCAGATCGCGGCTGGAAAAGGAGTCGATTTCGGCGATGAGGCGGTTGTATTGCCGGCGCTTGGCGATGCTGGTGCGAGCGCGGCTCATGAGGCTGTCGAGAATCATAGCGAGGTTCCTTCTGTGCCGCATTGTTGCGGCAGGTTGTTCCTCCCTGATCGATATGGAGCATGACATAGTTATGGTGCGTTGCAAAAAGAAGATGTTGCAATGCACCATTGCACTGGACGCATAGCCGGTTAACGGCGCATGATTTGTTGTTTGCGGCAATGCGGCACTGCCGCGGGTTGCCTCGGTGCCTCAAGATGCGGTGAGACTGATATCAATGATCTTGCCATATCGATCGCCGGCTGGCTTGATCGCGCCGGCATTAGCGATTTGCATGACTGGGAGGGAAACCATGGCCGCCGAAGACCACTACGAGATTCTCGATCCGCGTTTTGCGCGGCTGTTCAACGGCAACGCGCTGGTGGAAAAGCTGTTCACCGGATGCCGGTGGGCGGAAGGGCCGGCATGGTTCGCGGCCGGCCGTTACGTCGTCTGGTCCGACATCCCCAACAACCGCATGCTGCGCTACGACGAGACCGACGGCAGCGTCAGCGTGTTCCGGCAGCCGTCGGGCAATTCCAACGGCAACACCGTCGACCGGCAGGGCCGGCTGGTCAGCTGCGAGCATTCGGGCCGCCGCGTCAGCCGCACCGAGCATGACGGCTCGATCACCACCATCGCCGACAAATGGCGCGGCAAGCGGCTGAACTCGCCCAACGATGCGGTGGTCAAATCCGACGGGTCGCTCTGGTTCACCGATCCGACCTACGGCATCGATACGGACTATGAGGGCGACAAGGCCGAGAGCGAGATCGGCGCCTGTCATGTCTACCGGGCCGATCCCGGCACCGGCGAGATCGAGGCTGTCATCACCGACATGGTCAGGCCCAACGGGCTTGCCTTCTCGCTCGACGAGAGCAAGCTCTATGTCGTCGATACCGGCCGCACGCATGGCGCGCAGAATCCGGCGCATATGCGAGTGTTCAATGTCGACAAGGGCGGCAAGAAGGTCTCCGGCGGAAAAGTCTTCGCCGAATGCACGGCCGGCCTGTTCGACGGTTTCAGGCTCGACGACCAAGGGCGCATCTGGACGAGCGCCGCCGACGGCATCCATTGCTACGATCCGGACGGGACGCTGATCGGCAAGATCAAGGTGCCGGAAGTCGTCGCCAATTGCGTGTTCGGCGGCAACAAGCTGAACTGCCTCTACATCGCCGGCACGACCTCGCTCTACATGGTCCGGCTGATGGTCAACGGCGCAAAGACGTA
>NZ_SUEO01000264.1 GCF_004962925.1 Mesorhizobium sp.
TTCGAGCACGGCCTGATGGCCGCGGTGAACGCCGTCGAAATTGCCGATCGCCACCACGCCGCCGCGCAAATGGTCCGGCAGCGGCGAGATTGCAGAAACGCGTTCGAAGGCTTCCGTCATTTCGAGGCTTCCGTCATCGAGCGACCCTACCGCAGTCTCGGAATGACCGCGACCGGCCGGTAGCCGTGCATTTCCAGAAAGGCAATCAGCCTGGCCGGATCCGGTTGTAGCGGATCGCCATAGTCGCGGGCATGGATGCCGCCCGACACGTAGAGCACGTCGAAGCCGTTGTCGGCAGCACCTTTGATGTCGGTCATCATGCCATCGCCGATGGCCAGCACGTCCGAGCGCTCGACCGGGCGGCCGAGCAGGTCGGCGATCTCCTTCATCGCGACGTCATAGACGGGGGCATAAGGTTTTCCGGCGATCAGCGTGCGGCCGCCGAGCTGGGCATAGTCGCGCGCCAAGGTCCCCGCGCACCAGATCATCCGCTCGCCGCGCTCGACCACGATGTCGGGATTGGCGCAGATGAATGGCAGGTTCCTGGCGCGCAAGCGCCGCAGAAGTTCGGCGTAGTCTTCCGGTTTCTCCACCTCGTCGTCGAACAGCCCGGTGCAGACCACGCCGGATGCCTCGAACTCCTCGACGAGCTCGACGTCAAGCCCGTCATAGAGCGTGAAATCGCGATCAGCGCCGATGTGGAAGATTTTTCGCGGGCCCTCGATGATCAGGTCGCGGGTCACGTCGCCGGACGTGACAACGCGGTCATAGGCGCTTGGGGGAACACCGATCGCATTCATCTGCGCCACCACATCGGTGCTTCGGCGCGGCGAATTGGTGATCAGCACGACAGGTATTTTCGCCGCGCGTGCGGTGGCCAGCGCCAGAGCCGCGGCCGGAAAATGCCGTTCGCCATTGTGGACCACGCCCCACACGTCGCAAAGAATGGCCGTATAGGCTCCCGACAAATCTGCGAGCGAGCCGATGATGTCGGGTGAATCCGCCATACTATTTTTCCCAAGTCATGATCGGCCGCTACCGACGGTCCGTGCGGCAGGCCCGCATTAACCGAAGCGCTTGATCCTGTCACCAGCTTTCGCAACGTTCAGGATTGCGTGGCGATGGTCAAAGCAGGCGCGCAAAGCGTAAAAGCCGCCTCTTTCCAGAGGTTTAGCCCATTGCGGAGGCTTCGCGCGGGTCCAATCATGGACAGCACTGCCGCCATCTGCGGCGTGGTTAACGAGCTTTAAAAAACTGTGCCGATCTTGGACATATTTTAGCAATCTGAAATTTAACTATTGGTGGCATCGTTCGCCGACAAAGGGGTTCTGGCGGGGTTCTGAAGGCAATGATCCGTAAATTCGGTAGGGACCGGCGTGGCAACTATACGCTCATGACGGCCATCACGATTGTGCCGCTCATGGGCGGATTGGCACTCAGCGTCGATTACTCGGAACTGCTCCGCCAGAAGCACAGCGCGTTGAACGCCCTGGATGCCGCCGGCATCGCCACCGCTCAGCAGATCGTTGCCGGCGCAAGCGACGCCGACACCGTGGCCTATGCCAAGAATTTCTTCGAAGCCAATCTCGGCCCCGTTAATCCGGCTGATACGTTGCTTACCGTTACCCTGCCCAACAACAATGCAGGTGGCGGCACGTTGAAGCTCTGCAGCACCCTGACGTACCACCCCTATTTTCTGCCGGCCGCCACCATGCTGATCGGCGGTGGGACCACCGGCGACACAACCTTCACGGCGTGCTCGGAAATCCGCCTCAAGAACACGCTGGAAGTAGCCCTTGTGCTCGACAATTCCGGCTCGATGAACGACCTCGGTTCCGGCACCGGCGTGAAGCGAATAGACCTGCTGAAGACTGCCGCCAAGCAGCTTGTCGACACGCTGGCGCTGCAGGCACAGCAGATGAAGCAGGTCAGCAAACCGGTGCAGTTCTCCCTCGTGCCGTTCGCCGCGTCGGTCAATGTCGGCCCCACCCATGATCTAGATGGCTGGATGGATCAGGACGGCATCTCCCCGATCCAGCACGAGGATTTCGACTGGACGACGATGACCCCCGCCAACGATCCGGACAGATACGCCGAGAAGCTCAACGGCGTCTGGTACAAGCGCGGCACCGGCTGGGGCGAGACCCAGGATCAACCACTGACCCGCTTCAGCCTTTACGCCGACATCACGGTCGAGTCTGGCCGCGAAGAAGTGCCTAACACGAAACAGTACATCTGTGACACCTATAACAAAAAGGGTAACTGCAGCAGCGGCCATTGGACCACCCCGGAATATATCTACACCACCAGCCGCTATGCGAGCTGGCAGGGTTGCGTCGAGGCGAGGCCGTACCCGTATAATAACGACGACACGACGCCGAACACCGCCACGCCTGCCACGCTGTTCGTGCCGATGTTTGCGCCGGACGAGGCTGGCACCCTCTGGCTCGATTTCAACCGCGACGGTGTCAACGACGCGACCTATCTGTCCTATAGCTACGGCAACAACTGGTGGGCCGACTGGCCCTATTACACCGACAGCCCAACCGCTTCGCAGCGGCAGTCGGACATGCGCAAATATTTCCTGGTCAAGCCTTACGGCTCGAAGTCGGCGGCCTCGGGCGACGGCCCGAATGCGTCCTGCACAACCAACCCGATCACGCCGCTCAAAGACGTGAGCCAGCTAGCCCAGAAGGAGGAGATCAACGACGCCATCGACGCCATGGCGCCGAACGGCAACACCAACGTGCCGGAAGGCCTTGCCTGGGGCTGGCGGACAGTGTCGAGCAACGAACCTTTCACGGAAGGCCGACCGAACACCGAAAAGGGCAATGACAAAGTGGTCATCGTGCTGACCGACGGCGCCAACACCTACAGCGCCGTCAGCGACAGCGGCTATGCCAATAACAGGTCGACCTATGCCGCTTACGGTTACACCGGCCTGACATATCCGGGCTCTGGAAGCGTGACGCGCCTGTTCATGAACACAAGCACCGACATCGGCAAGACCACTTACACCGGCGCCAATTACACCGCCGCGCTGGACGAGCAGATGCAGACCCTTTGCGCCAACGCGAAGAATTCGAACGTTCTCGTCATGACCGTTGCGCTCGACCTGTCGACCACCGATGCCGGCGACAAGAAAGCACTCGACGCCCTGAAGGCATGCTCCTCGGACTCGCGCTTCCGCAAGGATCCCACCGATCCGACCAAGCCGGCCAAGCTGTTCTGGAACGCGACCGGGGCGACGCTGTCGGACAATTTCAAGGAAATCGCCAACGAATTGTCGAACCTGCGCATCGTCGGCTGAGCGGCGCGCCATCGCCCAGAAACGACAGGCTGGGAGGACAGAGGGGGGCGCAAAGGATCGCTGACCTAACCGTTCTTCCGGCTGATAGCGGGGCTGGCGCAAAGGCTGGCGCCACCTTGCCCTTGCGGCGGTCGGACGGACATGGTGAGTGTCCTCCACCGCCACCGGAGATGCGCCCGTGCCCGACGCCGCCAACCATCTCGCCTTCGCGCTGGTCTGCCTCGGCATGGTGCTGACGCCTGGCCCAAACATGATCTATTTGATCTCGCGGTCGCTGTCGCAGGGGCCGAAGGCCGGCCTGATCTCGCTCGGTGGCGTGGCGCTCGGCTTTGTCTTCTACGTGTTGTCGGCGGCATTCGGCATCACCGCGTTGCTGCTTGCCGTGCCTTACGCCTATGATGTGCTGCGCTTTGCCGGCGCGCTCTACCTTTTGTGGCTTGCCTGGCAAGCTGTGAGGCCAGGCGGACGCTCGCCGTTCCAGGTCCGCGAACTGCCGAAGGACAGGCCGCGCAAATTGTTCGCCATGGGCCTGATGACCAATCTGCTCAACCCGAAGGTGGCAGTGCTTTATCTGTCGCTGCTGCCGCAGTTCATCAGCCCCGGCAAGGGCAACGTGCTGTCACAGCTTCTGGTGCTCGGCACCACGCAGATTGCGATCAGCCTCACCGTCAACGCGATCATCGCTGTTACGGCCGGCTCGATCGCCGTCTTCCTCGCCGGCCGGCCGCTGTGGCTGGTGATCCAGCGTTGGATGATGGGCACGGTGCTGACAGCACTAGCCCTGAAGATGGCGACCGACGCGCAGCGTTAACTAGAGCATCGGACCCAAGTGGGTCCCGGTTTTGGAAAAATCCGATGCTCCAACAAAAAGAGATAGAGCGGCGGCACCGCCGCTTGCTTACATCGGCCGCCGGTCCTGCTGCGCCCGCTCCGGTTCGACCACCCTGCGATAGAGATGCCACGTCGCATGGCCAAGCACGGGCATGACGACGGCGAGCCCGGCAAACAGCGGGATCGAGCCGATGACCAGCAGCACGGCGACCATAAGGCCCCACAGCGCCATCTGCAGCGGATTTGTCATCACCGCCCGTGCCGATGTCTCGATTGCCGAGACTGCGCCGACATCACGGTCGAGCAGCAGCGGGAAAGCGACGACGGTCGTCGCCAGCACGATCGCGGCGAAGACGAACCCGGCCGCATTGCCGAGCAGGATCAGCGTCCAGCCTTTGGGCGTCGTCAGCACGTCTCGCACAAAGCCGCCGATCGAGGCCGGCGGCTGATTGCCGAACAGGCCGGTGTAGATCGATTGCGCGGTGAACAGCCAGAGCAGGAACAGTGCCACCAGCATAGCGCCGATGACCGCGATCGCCGGCAGCGCCGGCGAGTGGCGCACGTCGAGCGCGTGCCACCAGGACGTGTCCATGCCGAGTTCGCGCCGGCGGCTGATCTCGTAGAGGCCGATCGCGGCGAAGGGTCCAAGCAGGGCGAAGCCGGACATCAGCGGATAGATGAGCTGGATGGCATTGGAGCCGGAACTCCATCGCGTCAGGATCAGGCCGACGATCGGATAGATCAGGCACAGGAACACGTAATGCGATGGCTTTGCCCAGAAATCCTCGATGCCGAGCCGCAGCACATCCATCAGGTCCGCCGTGGTGATGCGGCGCACCGTGGGCTGCACGTGCATTCCACGCGCGTCCGACATGACATGAAAGCTGGCCATAACCATTCTCCCGTGTGTCGGGGCGGTCACCGCCAGGATGGCCGCCCATAGCTGCCACTTCTCGTACAAGAACTATGATAGTCGATTTAGAGGTGATTGTCGCCAAGTCGATGGTCGCGATGGTAAATCCGGCTAGAGCGGGATGCTTTTGGATTGAACGGGGCATCCCGCTCTATCTGTTTGTTTCAGCCGCATTTGTGCGACGCCACGTGTAACCACTTGGCTGCAAAATGCTCTAGAGATTTCCGACGCCGCCATCGACGAGCAGTTCCGTGCCGACGACGAAGCTCGACTCATCCGATGCCAGAAACACCGCCGCCTTGGCGAGCTCCCAGGGTTTGCCCATACGGCCGATCGGCACCAGCGCGCGTATTCGATCGCCCAGCGCCTTCTCTTCCGCTTCGGGCAGACCCAGCTTGCCCAGGGCGGGCGTCTCGGTCGGCCCTGGGCTGAGGCCATTGACGCGAATACCGCGCTCGATCATCTCCCCCGAGAGGGTGCGCGCTAACGACAGGAGGCCCGCCTTGCTGGCGGCGTAGGCGCTGCTCTGGGGCAGGCCGATATGGGCACTGACCGAGCCGCACAGGATGATCGACGACGGGTTGGAAAACATCGGCAACAGGGCCTGGATCAAAAAGAACGGCCCCTTCAGATTGGTCTGCATCAGACGGTCGTAGACCGCCTCGTCCCAATCCTGCAGCGGTTGGTGCGTCACATCGCCAGCGTTGATGTTGAGTATGTCGAGCCGAGGCCAGCGCTGCGCAAGCTCGGCGGCAAGCGCACGCTGATCGGCGAGGTTGCCGGCATCATTTCTGATCACCTGCGCCGATCCGCCCAGCTCGCGCTGCGCAGCGTCGAGCCCGGACGGGCTCCTGCCGGTGATTGCCACGGTAGCGCCCTCGGCCAGGAACTGGCGCGCGGTTTCGAGACCGATGCCGCTGGTTGCCCCAGTAATGAGGGCATATTTGCCTCTCAAGCGACCCATGATTTGGCGACCCATGATTTGCCTTCCCAAAGACGATGAGAACGGCATTGTCGACATGATAGTATGCTTTGTATAGTAGGCACCGAATGGGTACTAAGGGAAATAATTTCATGCCGCAGGCAAAAGCCATCGAGGTACCGCCAGTCGAGGCCGGAAATGGCGCGACCGATCGTTGCCCAATGATCGATTTCGTCAATCTGGTTTCGGGAAAATGGGCCATTCCCATTCTTTATCGCCTGATCGTCACCGGTTGCCCGATCCGCTTCGGCGAGCTCCAGCGGGCCGTCGCACCGATTACGCAAAAGGAGCTCACGCGGCAGCTGCGCCTGTTCGAACATCGCGGTCTGGTCTATCGGAGGGTCTATGCCGAGATGCCGCCGCGCGTTGAGTATGAGATAACGCCGCTGGGCAGAACCTTGCGTGGCACGCTGGATTCGCTGGCCGACTGGATGCGCGTCAACGCATCCCACTTGATCACCTGACCGATCGTGGACGGATTGTTTGCCTTGCCAAAGCCACGAGCGGTCACCGCGCGGCGCCACACTTTGGCGCCGCGCGGTGAGATGCGTGACAAAAGCTAGGCAGCGAAGCGATCGATCACCTCAGCCAGCGGGACGTGGCCGAGGCAGGCGCCCGAACCAGCGGGGTTTTCACCGTCCTCGATAGCCTGTGCGTAGCGTACGGACGGATCGGCTTCGATCCTGCCGCGCAACGCCGCCAGCTTGGGGTAGCTCGCCCCGTCGACCGCCTTGTGGAACTCCGCCCAGCGCGCCACACCAATCAGCGTGGTATCGGCAAGCGTCAGGCGATCGCCAACCAAAAAGTCCGTGCCTGATATCATCGCCTCAAGCTGGTCATGGCGGTTGGTAACGACCTTGCGGCCAAAGTCGCGCAAGGTCGCCAGCAGGGCCGGCTCGGCCGATTCCATTTCATATGCAGCCCAGAGCGGGGTGAAAGCGGCGGTGAAACCGGTGTTCACGAAAGCCATCAGCTGATGCATCCGGTCGGCCTCCGGTGAGCGAGGGTCGAAGCTGATACGACGTTGCGTATCGCGGGCTTCGAGCCAGGCGGCAATCGCCATGGTCTCGGTGAGCACCCTGCCTTGATCCGTGATCAACACCGGCGTTTCCTGACGGCCGTTGATGCTGGCATAGGCGTCGTTCTTCATTTCAGTGAGCATGTCGACACGACACAGGCGGTAGGGCTGTCCGAGGCGTTCAAAAGCAGCGACAAGCCCCATCGAACTTCCCAGCGGGAAGCCATAGAGGAGGATAGGTTCCATTTCTTTGTCTCTTCCATAATTTAGGGATCACGCTGCGCAGCGAAACTTGACCCTAAACGCTGGTCGCCCCATGTAAATTACGCACTATTCTGTAACCAGGTCCCCGCCATGAAAGATGTCGTCTCACGCTGCCCGATCGAAGAAACCATGCGTGTGCTCAGCGGCCGCTGGCCCACCTTGCTGCTCTACTACCTCAAGGACGGGACCAAGCGCTTCAGCGATCTGAGGCGTGACAACCCGACCGTTTCGCACCGTATTCTGGCGCTGGAACTGCGCAAGCTGGAGGAAGCCGGGATCGTGCGGCGAACGGCGCATGCCGGCTATCCGCTACGCGTGGACTACGACCTCACAGCGCCCGGCCTGAAGCTTGTGCCGCTCATCGACGCACTCGGCGACTGGTGGGAAGATACCGAGGACGATCTGACCGGCCGGGTCTCATCGACGGCGGAAACCAAGCTCGTGAAGGCGGCCTAGTGAAAATCTGATGGAGTGGATGCCCCCTCCCGACGGCATCGCGATGTGCCAAT
>NZ_SUEO01000265.1:0-3732 GCF_004962925.1 Mesorhizobium sp.
TTCTCGAACGGCGAACCAAGCACGGCCTGCATCTATCCGCCGCAGAAAGAGCCACTTTTGAGGACTGGTGCGCCAGCCGGCTGGTGAAAGCGAGCTGATGGCCTTTACGCTTTCCCTCAACACCAATCCGCTGGTCAATCGTTTTGCCGAACCGGACGATCTTATCGACGCGATCGCCTACGATATCGGCATCCGGGACGTGCAGCTCACGCATGAATTCGTCAATCCCGGCTGGCCCGCGGCGACGATCTCGAAATTCCTCCGCCTGTTCCGCACCGCGCTCGACCGCACCGGCGTGCGCGTAACATCGGGGATGACTGGCCCCTATGGCAGGCTCAATCATTTCGGCCATCCCGACAAGGACGTGCGCCGCTACTATGTGAATTGGTTCAAGACCTTTGCCGATATTTCGGCCGAGCTAGGCGCCAGCGGCATGGGCACGCAATTCGCGATCTTCACGTACAGGGATTTCGACGATCCGGAGCGTCGCGCGCGGCTTTTCGACATCGCGCTGGAATGCTGGCGCGAGGTCGCCGAGCATGCCAAGGCGGCCGGTTTGACTTACCTGTTCTGGGAGCCGATGTCGGTCGGCCGTGAATTCGGCCACACGATCGAGAGCTGCCGGGCCCTGCAAAACGAGATCGAAGCAGCCGGGATGGCCATCCCGATGGAGATGATGGTCGACATCGACCATGGCGACATCACCTCGAGCAACCCGGACGACATCGATCCCTATGCCTGGGCCGAAGCGTTTCCCAAGGTATCGCCGATCATCCACATCAAGCAGTCATCGATGAACAAGGGCGGCCATTGGCCGTTCATCGCCGCCTACAACAAGGACGGTCGCATCACGCCGGAAAAACTTTTGGAGACGGTTCGCCGCGGCGGCGGCGTCGACAACGAGATCTGCCTCGAACTGTCGTTTCGCGAACGCGAGCCGGTCGACCATCAGGTCGTCGCCATGATCCGCGAGTCGGTCGACTACTGGGCGCCGTTTATCGAGACGGGCAGGGCCAATCTCTTGTCGAGGGTAGGGTGAACTGGGCAGGAGCCGACGTAGGTCCTGCCCGGAAACTTAACCGAATTTCGGATCGAGACTGCCCGACTTGTAACGCTTGGCCATTTCCGAGACCGGCAGCGGCTTGATCTTGGGCGCGTTGCCGGCGGTGCCGAACTGCTCGAAGCGCTCCTTGCACAGCTTCCTCATGGCGGCCATTGCCGGCGTCAGATATTTGCGCGGGTCGAATTCGCTCGGGTTCTCGGTCAGCACCTTGCGGATCGCGCCGGTCAGCGCCATGCGGTTGTCGGTGTCGATGTTGATCTTGCGCACGCCGTGCTTGATGCCGCGCTGGATCTCCTCGACCGGCACGCCCCATGTCGGCTTCATCTGGCCGCCATATTTGTTGATGATCTCCTGCAGCTCTTCCGGCACCGAGGATGAGCCGTGCATGACGAGGTGCATGTTCGGCAGCCGGCGATGGATCTCCTCGATCACATTCATAGCGAGCACCGCGCCGTCGGGCTTGCGCGAGAATTTGTAGGCGCCGTGGCTGGTGCCCATGGCGACGGCCAGCGCATCGACATGCGTGTCCTTGACGAACTGCACCGCCTGCTCCGGATCGGTCAGCAGCTGGTCGTGGCTGACGGCGCCTTCGACGCCATGGCCGTCTTCCTGTTCGCCGCCGCCCATCTCCAGGGACCCGAGAACGCCGATCTCGCCTTCCACCGACACGCCACCCCAATGCGCCATGGCGACGACACGGCGCGTGATGCCCGAATTATAATCGTAATCGGCCGGCGTCTTGCCGTCTTCCTTCAGCGATCCGTCCATCATCACCGAGGTGAAGCCGTACTGGATCGCGGTCACGCAGGTCGCTTCGTTGTTGCCATGGTCGAGATGCATGCAGACCGGGATATCGGGATGGATTTCGACCAGCGCGTCGATTAGCTTGGCCAGCACGACGTCGTTGGCATAGGCCCGCGCCCCGCGGCTCGCCTGCAGAATAACCGGCGATTTGGTCTCCTCGGCCGCCTCCATGATGGCGAGGCCCTGTTCCATATTGTTCATGTTGAACGCAGGCACGCCATAGCCGTGTTCGGCGGCATGGTCGAGCAATTGTCTCAATGTGATGCGAGCCACCCAATAGTCTCCCGTATTTGGTTTCAAGCCTATGGTTGCGAGCCGTTCGATCGTCGTTCAGCCCATTGATGCTTCTGGCCGGATTTCCAGAGAACCGCAACCTTTGGCCATGCCGCCGGGAGCAATTCTTGTTACAGGACAGCAATCAGAAGCGACCAATATCCCAAAGAAATGTAACATCATCACAAAAAATTGGGTGCTTATGCGGTTTCCCGTGTTATAATAGCTTTGGCTCGCCGTTTCGCCCACGGTGGATTCGCAACGAGCCGGATTTCAGGAAACAGGCTGGACAATGAAGAGCGACGGCCGGCGGCAAGGCATCATGGATTTTTTGATGAACACCGGCACGGCCAGTGTCGACGAGCTTGCCACGCGCTTCGGCGTGTCGAAGATGACCGTCCATCGCGACCTCGACGAGCTCGAGGAAAGCGGCTTCCTGCGCAAGGTGCGCGGCGGTGCCTCGATCCAGCCGAGCGGCCTGTTCGAAAGCGATTTCCGCTACCGTCAGAAGCAGGCCGGTGATGAGAAGCAGCGCTTGGCGGCTGCCGCAGTGGCGATGATCGAACCGGGCCAGACGGTGATCATCGACGACGGCTCGACGGCCGGCGGCATAGCGCGCCACCTTGCGGATCTCCGCCCGCTGACCGTGATCTCCAACAACCTGGCTGTCATCCAGGATCTGGCAGGCGTTGGCGGGATCACCCTGATCGCGCTCGGCGGCCAGTACAGCAAGAAGTTTCACGGTTTCTTCGGCCTGCTTGCCGAGGACACGTTGAGATCGTTGCGCGCCGATGTGGCCTTCCTGTCGTCGTCGGCCATCCACGGCGCTTCCGCCTTCCACCAGGACCAGGAAGTGGTCCATACCAAGCGGCTGATGATGGCCGCCGCCGCGCGTAAATATTTGCTGGTCGATCATGGCAAGTTCGGCCGCACGGCCCTGCATTTCCTGACCGATCTCAAGGCGTTCGACACCGTCTTCACCGGTCGCGAACTGGAAACCCAGATGCGCGAGGCGTTGGATGGCGCCGGCGTTTCGCTAACACTGGTCGAGAAAGTTTGAGGAGGACGCATGGTTTACTGGGTCGGCACAAGCTGGAAAATGAACAAGACGCTTGCAGAGGCGACTGAGTTCGCCAACGCGCTGGCGGGATTCATTCCCGGTTTTGACGACCGCATCCAGCCCTTCGTTATCCCGCCCTTCACGGCGGTTCGCGAGGTCAAGAAGGCGTTGGCGGCGACGCGGACTAAGGTCGGTGCCCAGAACATGCATTGGGCCGACGCCGGAGCCTGGACCGGGGAGATCTCGCCGGTGATGCTGACGGATTGCGGGCTCGACCTCGTCGAACTCGGCCATAGCGAACGGCGCGAGCATTTCGGCGAGACCGACAATGCGGTCGGCCTTAAGACCGCAGCGGCGGTAAAGCATGGGCTGGTGCCGCTCATTTGCGTCGGCGAGACATTGGCGCAACGCAACAGCGGCCAGGCCGATGCGGTGCTGGCCTTGCAGGTGCACGGCGCGCTGCAATACCTCGAAGGTCAGGCAAAGGCGGCGACGATCCTGTTTGCTTACGAGCCGGTCTGGGCGATCGGCG
>NZ_SUEO01000265.1:3742-5933 GCF_004962925.1 Mesorhizobium sp.
AAGGGCATTCCGGCAAGCGCGGACTATGCCGATAGGCAGCAGGCGCTGATCAAGAAGATCGCCGGCGACCTCCTGCCGGGCATACCGCCGGTGCTTTATGGCGGCAGCGTCAATCCGCAAAATGCCGCCGAACTGATCGGTCAGCCTCATATTGACGGGCTGTTCATTGGCCGCTCAGCCTGGCAGGCGGAAGGCTATATCGACATCCTCCAACGCGCCTCGGCGGCGATCTGAAATTAACCGAACAAGGAAAGGATACGACCATGAAAATAGCCATTGGAGCCGACAGTGCCGGCAAGCCGCTGCTCGACGTCATTGCCGCGCATCTCGCCACCAAACCAGGCCTCGCCGTCAGCGACCTCAGCCAGGCGGGCTACTATGCCGACCTGTCGCAGAAGCTCGCCCAGACCATCCTCGACGGCGAGAACGATCGCGGCATCCTGTTTTGCGGTACCGGGATCGGCGTTTCCATCTCGGCCAACAAGGTGCCCGGCATTCGCGCCGCACTCACCCATGACACCTATTCGGCGGAGCGCGCAGCCAAATCCAACAATGCCCAGATCATCACCATGGGTGCCCGCGTCATCGGCCCGGAACTGGCCAAGTCGATCGTCGACGCCTGGCTCGCATCGGAGTTCGACGAAAAGGGACCGTCGGCCGGCAATGTCCAGGCGATCGACAGGCTCGACGCGGCGAAGCTGGGCTAACCCAGGCTTTTCCGCATCGCGCCAATCACCGTGAAGGCCGATGCGGCGCCCGGGTCCATATGCCCGAGCGATCGTTCGCCGAGCCGCGATGAGCGACCCTTCGCGGCGATCATGTTCTTGGTCGCCTCGGCGCCCCGTTCGGCTGCTTGAAGCGCCGCCTCAAGGCTTTCGGACAGGCTCTTGCCGGCGGCATCCGCGGCCGCCGCTGCTTGCGCCGCCGGCAGCCAGGCGTCGACCATCGTCTTCTCGCCGATCTCGGCCTTGCCGCGATCCTGGATGCCTTGCGCCATCGCCTGGAACAGGGCGATGAAATCGGCACCCGTCAAGGTCGCCTTGCCCTTGACGGCGGCCGCACCACGCATGAAGGCCGTCGCATAGAGCGGACCTGACGAGGCACCGACGGCATTGAGGAACGATTTCGCCGCGGTGTTGAGGAGAGCTGTCGGCTCGGTCGCCGGGAGGTCCAGCAAAGCTAAGGCATCGCGCACCGCGCCAAAGCCGAGCGCCATCGCGATGCCATGATCGGCGTCACCGATGACGCCATCTAATTGGCACAGCCTGTCCTTGTCGGCCTCGATCGCCACCGCGATCGCATCGAACATAGTTTTCAGATCGGCTGTGCCGATGGATGTCATGGATGCTGCTTTCAGCCGGCGCGGAACATGGCGCAGTCACAAGGATGGTCGAGCATCGTCTGCAATTCGCCGTCGAGATGCATCAGCGTCACCGAGGCGCCGGCCATTTCGAGCGAGGTGCAATAATTGCCGACCCAGGTCGCGTGAATTGACGCGCCGATGTCATCCAGCCGACGTTTCACGCGCCGGTTCATGATGTAGAGTTCCATCAGCGGCGTCGAGCCGAGCGAGTTGACGAGCACCGCGACGTTGTCGCCGCGTGCCGGCGCCATCTCGTCGAGGATTTTGTCCAGCATCTCGTCGGTGATCTCGTCGGCTGTTTTCAGTTTTCCGCGCGCGATGCCCGGCTCGCCGTGAATGCCCATGCCGATCTCCATCTCGTCCGGACCGATCTCGAAATTCGGCCGGCGGGTCTGCGGCAGCGAACAGGGCGACAGCGCCACCCCCATGGTGAAAGTATGGTCGTTGGCCTTCCGGGCGATGCGCTCGCATTCATCGAATGAGAGCATCCGGTCGCAGGCAGCACCGGCAGCCTTGAAGATGAAGAAATTGCCGGCAACGCCGCGCCGCTTTTGCCGCTGGTCACGCGGCGCCGATGCCACGTCGTCGGTAGTCAGCACGGTGCGCACTTCGATGTCATCCATCGCCGCCATCTCGGCGGCCATGTCGAAATTCATCACGTCGCCGGCATAGTTGCCATACATGAACAGCACGCCGGCACCGCCGTTGGCCGCCTTGGCGCATTCGAGGATCGGGTCCGGCGGCGGCGAGGCGAAGACATTGCCGATCGCCGCCGCGTCGGCCAGCCCCTTGCCGACGAAACCGAGGAAGGTCGGCTCGTGGCCCGAG
>NZ_SUEO01000265.1:5943-7714 GCF_004962925.1 Mesorhizobium sp.
CCGCCGCCGATGACGAGGCCGACCTTACCTTCCCGCGGCCCATCGCGGGCGATGATGGAGCGCGGACTCCCCTCAGCGCTTGTCAGATGGCGGGGATGCGCGGCCAGGATGCCTTCCAGCATCTCGTCGACGGTGCGGTTGCCGTCATTGATGATCTTCTTGGTCTGCACCTGCATCCTCCCGATTTCGGTATTTTCGCAGATAGTACAGCGTGTTACCGGGATTTCCACCCGGGGACGGACATTTCACGCGACGATACGTTCGCGCGCGGCCAGGATCTGCACGCAGGCATTGGCTGCCTCTTTGCCCTTGACCTGGAAGTGCTCGAAGAAGAAGCGGTGATGCTCCGCACTGTCATGGTAGTTGTGCGGGGTGAGCACCGCCGAAAGCACCGGCACGCCGGTGGACAATTGCACATTCATTATGCCGTCGATGACCGCGCTAGCCACGAATTCATGCCGGTAGATGCCGCCATTGACGACAAATGCCGCGCCGAGGATCGCTGCATAGCGACCGGTCTCGGCAAGCGTCTTTGCATGCAGCGGAATCTCATAGGCGCCCGGCACGTCGAAGATATCGACGGCAAAGCGTTTCTCCCCGAGAACCGCCAGTTCCGCCCCGAACGCTTCAACGCACTGGTCGACGATGTCGGCGTGCCAGCGCGCGCGAATGACGGCAACGCGGATCGTTTCATACTCTTTTTGGGAATGCTGATTCATGGGTCCATCCTTCCGTTTCGAACCAGAATCAGGACGCACGACACGGAATCCGAACCGCGAAAGCGGACGTCTTCCGTTCGTTCTCTTCCATCCGGACTGTGACCGTCGGCTCCGGAATCACACCGGATCTGCTGACCCCTCCGGCTAACCGGAAAGCGCTCGCGGGCTTGGGCCGAAACCCTTACCGCCGGTGGGGACTTTCACCCCGCCCTGAGAACATTGACGATGTTTGTATGGAAGGGGCGGACGGCGCTGTCAACCACAGACGTCGTCGCCGGTGGCGCAGAAATAGCGATCCGTTCCGACCCGATCGTCCTTGAGGGCGAGGAAGGAGCTGATAACTTTCAGCGTCAAATGGCGATCACGGGCAAGGCAGGCAGCACCTTGTCCAAGGTGATGGGAAATTCACGCACTCGCACGCCGGTCGCGTTGTAAATGGCGTTGGCGACAGCAGCCCCCGCACCGCAGACGCCGAGTTCGCCCAGACCCTTCGCGCCAAGTGGATTGGCCTTGTCGTCATGTTTCTCGAGGAAGACGACCTCCATCTCGGGGACGTCGCCGTTGATCGGGACATGATACTCGGCAAGATCGTGATTGACAAAGTGGCCGTAGCGCGGGTCAAGCACTGTCTGCTCCATCAGCGCTGCACCGATCCCCCAGGTCATGCCGCCGATGATTTGCGAGCGCGCGGTCTTGGCGTTGAGGATACGGCCCGCGCCCATCACAGCCAGCATCCGGCGCATGCGGATCTCACCGGTATCGCAATCGACAGCGACCTCGGCGAAATGCGCTCCATAGGAATGCTGTGAGTAGGCCTTGTACGACTCGGTGACAGCGCCCGCGGCCACGGAGCCTTCGGCCTCGAACCCGTCGGGAGCGATCCTTCGGATGAGGTCGGCTAGGCTTGCCGACCGCTGGCCGACCCTGACCTCGCTGTCGGCAAAGCTTGCCTCGGTGGCGTTCGCGCCGCGTAACGGTGAGGCCTCGTTCGACTGCGCCGCCTCCAGGATGCGTTGCTTGAGGGCTTGGCAGGCGTTATGCAGCGCCGACCC
>NZ_SUEO01000266.1:0-4106 GCF_004962925.1 Mesorhizobium sp.
CCCCTAACCCCTCCCCACAAGGGGGAGGGAGACTTCCGTTGTCGCTGACCTCGGCAAATTGCCTACCTTTCGGCGCCAAAGGGGAAGTAAAAGCGCGCGGCAGCGTTCCCTCCCCCTTGTGGGGAGGGTTAGGGTGGGGGTCCATCTTCGCAAGAATCCAAATGCGATTGCCCTGCCCTCAAGGGGGGAGATGTCCGGCAGGACAGAGGGGTGCGCGGAGGAACGCGACGCGTGTGGTCGTCGGTTTCACGCACTGATCTTTGTCAAAGTATCTCGGTCCTCCCGCAACGCAAACCACGCCTACCAGAGAATCCCCATGTCCAGCCGTTACGCCACCATCATCACCGACGATGACGGCCGCGAGGTCGTCAGCGCCATTGGCGAATTCGAGGGCGCCGCACCGCACTTACGCGCAGGCCATCTCGAGCAGGTCGCGCCCGGCGTGCTGATCGGCATGGTGCGGGGCGGGCCCGTCGATACGGCCGGTGGCTTTGGCTTTCCCTTGGCGGGCATCAGCGACGGTGCTGTGAGCATCGCCAGAGCGGCGCTCAAAGCCCTGACGGGCGCCGGCGCGGCGAAGCCCGACGCCGCAAGCCGGCCGCGGAAGCCAAAGGCAAAGCGCGCCGGCAAGCGGGCGAAGTCCCGCAAGCGACCCACGCCGGCAGTCAAGAAAACGGCGAAGCCCGAGATCGCGGCGCTCGCCGAGGCTGCGGGGTAGGGCATGACCGAGGGTACTTTCGATGACGAACCGCCTGATGTGACCGACCCCAGGCCCTCCGGCCGGCCGAAGCGGGCGAAGAAGACGCTGGCCGATGGTTTTCTGGAAGCGATCCGCGCCGATTTCCGGGCGCATGGCGCCGGCGTCATCGCCGAGGTGCGTGCGGAAAAACCCGACCAGTATCTGAAGATCGTGCTGTCGGTGCTGCCCAAGGATCTCGGCGCCAACATCAACACCCTGGATGGATTGAGCGATGACGAAATCAGGCAGCGCATCCGCGGCCTCGAAGCCGTCCTCCGGCCGTTTCTCGCCAAGCCGGGCCTCCCAAAGCCAGGTCTCGACCGCAAAGACCGAGTATCTGAGCCTGCTCAGGGAACTGGACCGAAGACGCCGCACTAACCAGCTTGCCGCTTACCGGCCCTATGCAAGGCAGGCCGAGTTCCATGCGGCGGGCGCGACCAACCGCGAGCGGCTGTTCATGGCCGGCAACCAGCTCGGCAAGACAAGGGCCGGCGGCGCCGAATGGGCGATGCACCTCACCGGCCGTTATCCCGAGTGGTGGCAAGGCAAGGTTTTCGACACGCCCGTGCGGCTGTGGGCGGCCGGCGTCACCGCCGAGGGCACGCGGGACAATCCGCAACGCGTCCTGATCGGCCCGCCGCAGCAACCGGCGGCATGGGGCACCGGAATGATCCCGGCCGGCGCCATTCTCAGCACCATCATGGGGCGCGGCGCGCCGCATGGGCTGGACAGCGTCGTGGTCCGTCATGGCGGCGGCGGAGATGTGCAGGCCGATGAATCGGTGCTGTCGTTCAAGAGTTTTGAAAAGGGCCGCGAGAAGTGGCAGGGCGAAACGCTGCACGGCGTCTGGTTCGACGAGGAACCGCCGATCGACATCTATTCGGAAGGCCTGACCCGCACCAACGCGACGGGCGGCATCACCATCGTCACCTTCACGCCGCTGCTCGGCATGTCGGAGGTGGTGCTGCTGTTTTTGTCGGCGGAGGAAGTGGAGGGAATGGGGCGGTGAGGGGCCTGCCTTCCTTCTCCCCTTGTGGGAGAAGGTGGCCGAGCGAAGCTCGGTCCGATGAGGGGTGTTCCAGCTTGGCACTGGCGGCACTCCGTCCAGCACCCCTCATCCGTCTCGGCGCTGCGCGCCGATCCACCTTCTCCCACAAGGGGAGAAGGGGGCGCGCATCGCCGGCTGTGCTTTCACTCGTGCGGAAGTTCTATTCGAAACAATAGCCTACAGCCACTTCCTGAATAGACATGGGAAGAACAATGACCCGCCACGTCACCTTCATGACCATCGACGATGCCGGGCACTACACGCCCGCGCAGCGCGCCGCGATCGTCGCCGCCTATCCCGTGCATGAGCGCGAAGCCAGGGCGAAAGGCATTCCGGTGCTGGGCTCTGGCCGCATCTTTCCGATTGCCGAGGAGCACATTTCCTGCGAGCCGTTCCGGCTGCCGCGCTATTGGCCACGCCTCGGCGCGCTGGATTTCGGCTGGGACCATCCGTCAGCCGCGGTCGAACTCGCCTGGGATACGGAGGCCGATGTCGTCTATGTCGCAAAAGCCTGCCGGGCGTCGCAGCAGACGCCTGCCATGCAGGCGCTGACGCTCAAACCCTGGGGCGAATGGTTGCCCTGGGCGTGGCCGCGCGACGGCCGCCGCGAGACGCTGGAGGGCGCCGGCGTGGCGCTGGCCCGGCAATATGGCGCACATGGGCTGAACATGCTGACCCGCCATGCGCAATTCCCGGATGGCTCGGTTTCGGTCGAGGCCGGGCTGATGGAGATGCTGGATCGTATGCAATCCGGCCGCTTCAAGGTTTTTTCGACACTTCTGCCCTGGTTCGAGGAATTCCGGCTCTATCACCGTAGGGATGGCCAGGTGGTGAAGCTGCGCGACGATTTGATGGCGGCGACACGCTACGGCGTGATGATGCTGAGGGAAGCGATGGTCGACCCGGCTGAGTTCAAAAGCGCGAGGCGGCAGGTGGGGCAGAGTGATCCGCTGGGGGCTTTCAGGTGAGCGAATTTGCTCAGCGCCCGGATAGAGATGGAGCGGCAACACTATGGCTGTGGGAAGAGCAAACCGTATAAGATCTTCGTTCGGCTGATCACTGTTTCAGCGTGGTGTCGGATGTCATGTGCCTTCACAGGTTTCAATTGATTCTGTGATCCGCGAGGAACGCGAGCGTTAACAACGAAAATCCCGCCGCCACCAAGTGAAACGTCCGCAACCCACGAATTGTGTACCCAACTGTTTCGGGTCGACGCCAGCCCGCTTATGGCGTCGATGGCTTTGATTATCGCCGGTTTGTCGTATGTCGACGCTTCCCAATCTGGGATCATCGCAAGAATAAACTTGACCCGCGATTCGAAGGTAGGGATTCGATAAAATCCACTGTTAGCCTGATTGATATCGAGGCTCCCAACTATGGCCATAGCGTGGACTAGCGTCGCCTCAGCGCCGCTCCAAGCTACTATCATGTTGCCTAGCGCCAAGGCGATATCGTCATGACCGCCTAAGTGATCGATTGTCATGACAAAGCTCATGATTGCGAAACCTGTACGCTACGATGAGAAGTTCATATCTCGCGCCTATTTAATGCACATCCATTTCTTCCGGTAGCAATATCGTGACCCTCCGTATCATCCCCGCCACTCTGCGCGACCTCTCCTACATCGCCGCCAACCTGCGCCCCGAAGACCGGGCCGAGATCGACTGCCAGTTCGACCAGTGGTCGCCGGCGCTGCTGGCGCTGACGGCGCTGCAGGGTTTTGCCTATGTCGCCGAGCTCGACGGCAACCCGGAGTCTGGCTTTGGCGCTGCCGAGCAGCGTGGCGGGCTGTGGATCGCCTGGAGTTGGGGCACGCGCCGCATGAGGCGCTGCGTGCCGGGGATTACGCGGTTCTTTCACGGGGTGCTGGGTCCTCAGGTTGCGGCGCGCGGCGCCTGGCGGGTCGAGGCGCGGGCGCTGGCCGCCAATGAATTGGCGCTGCGCTGGCTTGGCCGGCTTGGCGCGACTGAACGCTGCCGTCTGCCGGGCTACGGCCGGAACGGCGAAACCTTCATCCTCTTCGACTGGACAAGAGAAAGCTGGAACCATGTGCCTGTTTCAAAAACCACCCGCCTTGAAGCCACTGCCACCGACACCGACCATTGCCGATAAGGACGTGCAGGCGCGCGAGGCAGCCCTTCGGGCTGAGCTCGAGCAGCGCCAGGGCACGCTGAGCACGATCAAGACCGATCTGTCGCCCAGCGATCTGACCGGCCAGCGCCGCGTGCTACTGGGGGTATGAGATGGGCGCGATGAAACGGGTGTTCAGGAACCGGGGTGGTTGGCCCTGGTGGTATTGGCGGCGGCTGGCGCGGCTGG
>NZ_SUEO01000266.1:4116-4967 GCF_004962925.1 Mesorhizobium sp.
TCTGTCGCCTTCGGCGACATCTCCCCCTCGAGGGGGGAGATTATGCCTTCTTCGCAAACGCCCACACCATCAGCGGATATTCCTCGTCATTGCTGAGGTCGCGCCATAGGCCATAGGCGCGCACTGGACCGCCGATATGGGCTTTTGCGCAGGCTTTGTTGCCCCAGCCGAACACTTCTATGTTTGCTTCGGGGAAGCCGCCTTCGACCATGACCTGCTTCAGGCCGGCGGGGGTCCAGCGGTTGTAGTCGTGCGGCCGGGCATGCACCCTGAACAGGAACGGCGTCGCTACCATCGCCCAGCCGCCCGGCCGGGTCATGGCATGGATATTCTGCGCCGCCGCAAGCGGACGCTGCACGTGTTCCAGCACCTGGTCGGCGATGACGACGGAATATTGCCGGTCGGTGCGGTCCTTGCAGATGTCGAAGTCGGGGAAGTCGACCGAGGTATAGTTGGAGCACATCGTCTTCCAGTAGCGGTTCCAGCCGGGCGAAACCTCGATCACGTCAGATGATTTGCGGCCGTCCGCCTCAAGAAACGCTGTGAACGCCTCGATCTGCCTGATGCGCAGCCAGTTGCGGGAATCGTAGCCGATCAGCCGCTTTGCAACCTGCTTGCTTCGCCTCGTCAGGGCACCGGGTAGGCTCTCCGTCATTGTCACATCGACCTCCTTAAAGGCCCGCCGCGCCTCCCTTGAATATCGCAAAAGCGGACAAAATTCGACCGCCCTAAAATAAGCTGAGACCACCGAAGAAAGATTGCCATGACAAGCGATTCCCGTGCCCACGATATCCTGTCGCGACAGGCGGAACTGGAGAGCGAGCGCAGCCAGTATGAGGCTGTCTGGGAGG
>NZ_SUEO01000266.1:4977-7668 GCF_004962925.1 Mesorhizobium sp.
CGTCTATGCCAACACCATCAACTCGGCCGCCAACCGGTTGGCCGCCGGGCTGGAAAGCCTGATCATCCCGCAATCGGAAAAATGGCACGGGCTGTCGACCGCCGCCATGAACGACGAGGAGACCGACGAGGAAAAGGAATGGGCCGAAGCGTTGCGCGATTTCCTGTTCTCTCTGCGCTATTCCGCCAATTCGAATTTCGTGCCGGCAACACAGGCCTGCCTGCGCAATGTCGTGCGCTACGGCCCGGCCTATCTCTATGCCGAGGAGGGTTTTGGCGGCACGCTGATCCGCTATGCCTCGATCCCGGTGGTCGAGGGTTTTCTCTCGCGCAACCGCTGGGGCCAGGTCGATATTTTCCACCGCCGCTACGAGCGCACCGTGCGGCAGGCGGCGCAACTGCTCGGCTATGAGAAGCTGCCGGCGCGGATCAAGATGCTGGTCGACGATCCGGCCAAATGCGAGACGAAGATTTCGCTGATCCAGTGCATCCAGCCGCGCGACGAGCGCAAGATGTACCGGCTCGGCGGCAGCTACCAGTATCTCGACACGGCATTCGCCTCCTATCACGTCATCGAGGACGAGGAGGTCATCGTCAGGGAGAGCGGTTTTCGTTCGTTCCCGGTGTCGTGCTTCAACTGGCGCCGCTACGAGGGCGACCCCTATGGCATCTCGCCGACCATCGAGGCGCTGACGACGGTGCGCGAGGAAAACGCCGTGCGCCGCTCGGGCCTCAGGGCGCTGCAGCAGATCACCGATCCGGCGACCGCTTCGAAGGCGCGGCTCGACTATGTGCCGGTGCTCAATCCCGGCGAGAACTATCCCGGCCTGATCGACGACCAGGGACGGCCGCTGATCGCGCCGATCGCCACCGGCCAGAACCCAACCTATGCGTTCAACTACTCGGAAAGCCGGGCCGAGGAGATCCGCGACATGATGTTCGTCAACCTGTTCCAGACGCTGGTGCAGAACCCGCAGATGACGGCGACCGAAGCCTTGATCAGGCAAGAGGAGAAGGGCGCGCTGCTCGGACCTTCCGGCTCGATCATCCAGGCTGGATTCGCCAGCAATCTCGACCGCGAGCTGGGCATCCTCGAGGACAAAGGATTGTATGAGGAAGACAGCCGCTTCCTGCCGCCGGCGAGCCTTGCCGGCAAGGCGGTGCGGCCGACCTTCACCGGCCCGCTCGACGTGCTGCGCCGCTCGGCGGAAGCCCGCGACACCATTCAGGTGGTCACCACGGCCATGCAGATGGCGCAGTTCGACCCCGGCGTGATGGACAATATCGACGGCGATGAGGCGCTCAAGATCGTGCAGAGCGCCGGTCGCAGCCCGCAGCGCATTTTTCGGCGCAAGGAGGAGGTCGACGGTCTGCGCGGCGCGAGAGCCAAAGCCCAACAAGCACAGGCCGGCATGGCGGCGATCGCCACTGCCGGCAAGGCTGCCAAGGATGCGGTGCCGGCGGCGGTTCAGGCGCGCGACAGCGGTTTGCTCGATGGCCTGCAAGGCCTGCTGCAGGGTGGGCAGGCCGGAGCAGAAATGCCGGGCGGTCCGGCTGTGCCGGGCGCCGGCGCATGAGCCGCAAACGCTTCGCCCATTCCGGGCAGGCCGGCGGTCCGGCCAAGGCGCGCGATGCCCTGACAAAGGCCTATCTCAGGGTATTTTCCGGACAGGACGGCGAGATGGTGCTGGCCGACCTTGCTGCCACGACAGGCTACTACCGCCGCCCCTCCTACGGCGAATGGATGGCCAGGACCAGGACACCGAACGGCTTCGAACTGCACAGCGCCTTGAGCAATGCGCGTGCCGAAGTGGTGCAGCACATTATGGGGTTTCTGACGCTGGATGAGGCGCAGCTGGCGGCGCTGGAGAAGGCAGCGAGGGCGGAGGGGTAAGGGACTTTAGGAGCGCCGGCCTCACCGTGGTTACGGCCCGCTCCGGCATATCATTCATGCGAGTCCACGAACCCGCCCAGCTCACAACAGGATCAGAATACAGCCCCTGAAGGCCAAGCCCTGTTTGGCCAATGGCGCCGTCATTGGCGACCTCCCCAAAATTCATGAATCGGCGAAGGCGGCCGCACCGGGCCGGGCCGCCGGCGCAACGCCGCGGCGCGGCGCCACTGCAGGGAACGATTAAATGGCGACCATTCCTCTCCAACTGGCGCAGCGCCGGCTCGATACCGGCAATGCAGTGCAATACCCGCAGGGATCGCCGGTCGGCGCCGCCATGCAGGGTTTTGGCGATGAGCTTTCCGCTGTCGCCGAGCGCCACCAGCAGATGAAAGAGCAGCACGAGGCCTTCGACGCCGAACTCGCGCGCCGCCGGTTCAATGGCCAGATCGCGCAGGCGGAAGACGAGGTGGCGGCGAACGCGCCGGCCGACGGTAGCGGCCTGCATGAAGCCATGTACGGCCAGGTCGATCCGCGTACTGGCCAGGCGGTCAAGCCCGGTCTGTTCGACACGCTGTTCGACGCTGCCTTGCCGAACATGCCCGAAAACCAGCGCGCCAATTTCGCCAGGCAGAAGGAAGTGATGCGCAGGGTTGGCGGGCTGCGCATGGCACAGCGGCAGCTTCAGCGCCGTCAGGACTACGAGCAGGCGCAGGTCGACACGGTGCTGCAGACCAATGCCATCGCCATCGGCAACGCCAACCCCGACGACATTGTCACCTTCGAAGCGGCCCGCCAGGA
>NZ_SUEO01000267.1:0-6633 GCF_004962925.1 Mesorhizobium sp.
CTTCAGCACATCGACGGCTTGCTTCGGCCCGCTGCCGTGCAGCGCCAGGATGCCCGAAGGATTGACCGACAGGACGCCTTCCGGCGACAGTTGGCGCATATAGCCGACATCCGGCAGCTTGAGCGCCGCCTCGGGATAATTGCTGGTCGAATCGCGGGCGACCAGCCGATCCTGCTCGCCGAGCGCAAAGATGATCTCGGTGATCGAACCGCCGATGGCCGCTATCTTCGACGGGTCGGCGAAGACCTCCGTGCCCTCGGCGGCACGGGCCGACAGCAATGCGGCAAAGGCCAGGCAAAGGCCGATCGTGGCCCCAAGCGTCGTTCTGAAAACACGCGCCCGTTTAAGCAAAGGAGCCATTGTCGTTGTCCTCAGGCTGCGTCGAGCTTGGAATGCGCGGCAGGTTCTCTGCCAGGAACCGCCAGTCCTCGCGCTCGCTTTCACCTTCGTGGCGCTTGCCGAAGAACTGGATGATCATCTTGCCGTCGGCGCCATAGGCTTCGAGAGAGGTGACGTGGCCATCCTTGGTCGGTTTGCGCATGGCCCAGACTTCATGGATGTGGTCGGTCCGCAGATGTAGGTGGAAGGTTTCGTCCAGCACGTTGATCCATGGTCCCATCGCCTTGATCGACTTGATCGGGCCCGAATGGATCTGGATGCAGCCACGATTGCCGACAAAGCACATGATCGGCATCTCGCCCTCGGCGGCATGATGGAACATCGCGCTGACGGCATCGTTGTCGAGCAGCCAGGCGTAATCCTGGCCGACCATGCGCATCGCCTGGCGGCGGTCGAGCTTTAGCGTCTTCAGCATGCCGAAGAACTGATGCACGTCGGTCAGCCGGCTCCAGCGGTCGCGCAGATCGTCGACATCAGCGGAAGCGTCGGAAGCCTCGGCCTCGTTTTCAAGCCCGCCTTCTGAAATCGCAACGGTTGACTCCTGGTTCGGCGATTCGAGTTCGGCCACCAGCTTCTGATAGGCATAGAGGTTGGACGCGGGCCGCAGGTGCACCTTGTGCACCGCCTCGCCGGCCGCATCGAAGAACTGCAGGCTGCGCCTGATATCGCCGCCGTCGCGCTTTTCGACGGCAAAGCCGTGCGCCCAGACTTTCGGGAAGATGCGTAGGTCGATGTTCTCGCCAAGCACCATGGCATTGTGGTTGCCGGTGACGACTTTGTCGTAGACGCCGATCTTCTCGTGCACAGCGCTTTCGTTGCGCGTCAGCGCCATGACCTCGCCGACGGCCTCGAGGCCGGTCAGAAGATCGTTGACGCGCGGCTCGACGCGGACGACGCCGTCGCCGCAATGCGCGGCGACCAGCTCGGCCTCCGAAATGCCAAGCTGGGCAGCGAGATCGCGCTCGCGCGTCTTCGGATTGTCTGCCCGCGCCCGCCGGATCTCGTGCGGAGCGGGTTTTACGCGCTGGTCCATCTCTTAGGTACCTACTCTTGCCTACTTGTTGAGGATGAGCTTGCCCTGGCGGGTGATCTTCAGCCGGTAGAGCGCTCCGTGATGCTCGATGCCGATCTCGTGCTCGCCCTGGAACAGCGTGTTGCTGGACAGGGTTCTCACGGCCAACGGAACCCGGTCGAAACGTGCCGAATTGTCGTCGGAACGGCGGACGCGATAGCGAAAGTCATTGGGATTGTGCGTGTTCATCTGGTTCGATCCCTTTCCTGTGCCGGGCGTCTGGCTAGGCGTTGCGTAGATGCCGATTCATTTCTTGACTTGAATAATCATGTTTATTAGTCAGTGCAATACCGGACTAAGTGAGTCAAGATTTAAGACGCCGGACACGACGAAAAATGCCAGCAAGCTTCAAGCCAGCCAGCATCGAACCAGGTATTTTGGAGTTGGGGGCATGGGGTTGGCGAATTGGGGACGGCTGGGTCTGGCGAATAGCAGCCCAGGTCCGGCGCATCGATCGATGGCAAAGGGCCGGTCTATGGTAACGGGAATCGCCGCATTGCTGGCGGGTGCCGCGGCGATAGCGTTGCTCACGCCACCAGCCAATGCGCAACAGGCCGCCCAACCGGCAACAGACCAGCAGCAGGCCGAACAGGGGCAGACGCCTGAAGAAGCCGGGCCGGCGCCGGCAGGCGCAACGCTGCTCGACCAGATCCTGGTCATCAGCCGCACCGGCGAGACGGCGATCGACTCCCTGGCTTCGGTCAGCCATGTCGATCAGGAGCAATTGGAACGCCGCATGGCGACGACGCCAAACGAAATGCTGTTGGGTGTGCCGGGTGTAGCGGTCCAGGCGGATGCAAGGCGCGTCAGTTCCAGCATCAATATCCGTGGCTTGCAGGATTTCGGCCGCGTCGCGGTGATCGTCGACGGTGCGCGGCAGAATTTCCAGCGCTCCGACCATGGCACGCAATCGACCTTCTATATCGACCCGGAGCTCATCAAATCCGTCGATGTGATCCGCGGCCCGGTCGCCAACACCTACGGCTCGGGCGCCATCGGCGGCGTCGTCTTGTTCGAAACCAAGGACGCGGAGGATTTTCTTCGCGACGGCGAGACATGGGCGGCGTCCGCGACCGGACGCTACGAGACCAATGGCGAAGGCTGGACGACCAGCGCTGCCGGAGCCTACCGTTTCAACAAGAACTGGGATGTCCTCGGCAACATCGTCTATCGCGACTATGACAACTACAAGGATGGCGGCGGCGATACGGTGAACGGCACCGGCTTCGATGTCTTGAGCGGCCTGCTCAAGACGACCATCCGTCCCAGCGACAACAGCGAGTTGAAGCTTGGCTGGGTTGGCTCAAGCGACGGGTGGAACGAGGTCAGCGGCGGCACGCCGGTGAACGACGTCGACCTGGAGGCGAACACCTTCACGGCGCGCTACAACATCACTGACGAGGACAAGAGCTGGCTCGATCTCCACATCAACGCTTCCTACAACAAGACCAACCTGGACATGACGAGCCTTGTTCCGCAAAACCGGTTTGATCCAGTCACCGGTCTTCCCATTGTCCTGCCGGCGGGTTCGATGTCGACCTTCGATATCGGCACTTCGGGCATCGACATCTGGAACACCTCGCGGTTCGAGACCGCCGGCATTGCGCATGAGCTGACCTACGGTGGCGACTGGGTTGGCGATGACGTCGAGACGGGTGGCGCCGCGGGCGGCGACAGTTTCTATACCCCTTCGGGCAAGCGAAACGTTTCCGGCGCTTACATCCAAGACAAGCTCACCTGGGATTGGCTCGAGGTCATCGCCGGCCTGCGTTACGACAGCTACAAGCTCGAAAGCGATGTCGGCGAAACCTCCGGCGACCGGCTGTCGCCGCGCATCACCGTCGGCGTATCGCCGTTCGAAACCGTCAGCCTTTCGGGACTGCAACTCTACGGCACCTATGCGGAGGGATACCGTTCCCCGTCACTGTCGGAAACTCTCATCAGTGGCAACCATCCGGCAGGCGTCAGCTTTCCGTTTCTGCCCAATCCCGACCTGAAGCCTGAAACCGGCAAGACCGTCGAATTCGGCGTCAACTACAAGCAGGACGACATCCTCGAAGCCGGCGACGCGTTTCGTTTCAAGGCGGCCTACTTCAACAACGACGTCGACGACTACATCGATGGTGTAACGCTATCGGCATTCGATCCAACCAGCGGCTGCCCGTTCGGCCCCGGCATCCCGATCTGCTTCCAGTACCAGAACTTCGCAAAAGCCAAGATCCGCGGCTTTGAGATGGAAGGCGTCTATGACGCCAGTTGGGGTTTCGCCGGGCTGTCGGCCTCGATCATCGATGGCCACACGATTTCCTATGAAGGCGAGCGGGCAGACCTCGTCACCGTCCCCTCCTCCCAGGTCACAGCGCAGCTAGGCCTGCGTTTCCTGGAGGATAAGCTGACCGTCGGCGGCGAGGTGCAGTACAATGGCAAGCCGAAGGGCAACCCAGTGGCCAAGGACTACACGCTGGTCAATGCCTTCGCCAGCTACCAGGCGACCGACAATTTCAAGGTGGACTTCCGCGCCGACAATTTGTTCGACGTGAAATACACCAATCCGTTGAATGCATCGGTCACGAGTGTAGTTTACGAGCCCGGCGTCACTCTGAAGCTGGCGGCGACAATGCGATTTGGAGGCTGACCACAATGACAAGCTTGACGGCATCGCTTCGCCTGCTGACCTCGGTGCTGGCAATGCCGCTTGTGATGGGTCCGGCGTGGGCGCAAGAGTCCGCGCCGGTCCCTGCTCTCACGCTTGAACTCAATGGTGCGCAGGCCTCCGACAAGGGCTGCCGTTTGACGTTCGTGGTCAACAACACTCTCGGCGCCGACCTCTCGAAAGCGGCGTTCGAAATCGCGCTGTTCAACGAGGCTGGCGTCGTCGACCGGCTGACCGTGCTAGACTTCAAGGACCTGCCGGCGGGCAAGACCAAGGTAACGCGTTTCGATCTTGCCGGCGCCGACTGCGCCAAGGTCAGCCGCGTGCTGATCAACAGCGCGACCGAATGTGCCGGCACCGGCATCGAGCCGGACGCTTGCATGCGCAGACTAAAGACCGGGACCAAGACCGGCATCGCCTTCGGGGTCTGAGAACACGGTGGGGCTGGAGCCCGCACTCGGACAGAACATCGTGGCATGGCCTTGGGCCACCTCCGTTCTGTGGCCGCTGGATGCCAACGATCTTGATTTGACAAGTCCGCACCGGTCGCGGCAGGTCTCGTTGCGAACCATGCAGGAAATCAGTCCCCTCCCCGACGCCAATGGCGAACTGGCGATTGCGCCGACCGAACCGCTTGCGCCGGCCCGGCCATCAGCCATGAGCCGCAAATGGACGGCGGCTATTATCGCCTCCTGCCTGTTTCATGCCGCGGTGGCGGCCGCTTTTCTCATCACACCTGTCGGCACATTCGATTCCAAGGATGCAATCCGGATGGAAGGCACCGATCAAACCGGCGCCAACGTGGTCGGCAGCGCCTTGGATGGTCAGGCCCCGGGCGCGATGAACGTTACCTTGGTGCCTGACCCGCAGCCGGCCAAACCTGAGGTCAAGCCCGAGCCGTCTGCTGACCGGCCCGCTAGGGAAATGGCCGCGCAGCCCCCCGCGCCCTTGCCGCAGGTCGCCAAACAACCCGCCGCCCCAGACATACTGATGTCCGACACCCCACGCCTGGACGAAGAGAGCGTGGCTCCGAAGATTGAATCGCCGGCAGAGCCGGCTGCTCCGGCCGAAAGCACCGAGGCGCCTCCTGCCGATGTCGGACAGCCGCCGATCCCGACCCCAAGGCCGAGCGCGGCAGCAGGTCTTGGCGGAGCGGGCGAAACGAACGAGGCCCGCGGCGCGGCGGATGGCGAGGAACGCGACGCGGTGACTTCCAGCACGGGCAAGAAGCAAGCAGCGGCAGGCAATGCGATAGAATCCCGCTACAGCGGTGAAGTTCAGAAGAAGCTTGCCCGCGCCAACCGCCGTGTTTCGAAATCGATACAAGCGAGCGCTCGCAACAATGCCAGGGTCGTATTCGTTGTCATGGCCGACGGCAGCATCAGCGACATACAGCTTGCCGAAAGCTCAGGTTCTGCGGAACTTGATCAATTCGCTTTGACACTGGTGCGCAAGCAAGCACCGTTCCCTCCCATTCCAACCGAAACTGGCAAGTCGAGTTGGGTATTCAAAGCGCGGATCGGTCCATTTTAACAGCCTGCGCCTCAGCGTTTCAGGCAATCCACCAAGCATCATAATCCGCAATCCCGAAAGGAACCACCAATGTACATCGCCATGAACCGCTTCAAGGTCCAAAACGGCTCTGAGGACGCGTTCGAGGACGTCTGGAAGAACCGTGATTCGAGCCTTTCGGAGATGAAAGGTTTCAAGGAATTTCATCTGCTGCGCGGTCCGGTCAACGAGGCCGAAGGCTACACGCTGTTCGCCTCGCACACCGTGTGGGCGAGCCACGAGGATTTCGTCGCCTGGACCAAATCCGAGAATTTTCGCGCCGCGCACCGCAACGCCGGCTCCACCAAGGTCCACTATCTCGGCCATCCGCAGTTCGAGGGCTTTTCGGTCGTCGAGGGCGCGTGACATGACCTCGCCCGCAGCAGACCCGGCGCGCAGCATTCCCATGCTGCCCTCGCCCGATATCAAGGCGACGCGCGATTTCTACCGCGACCAGCTCGGTTTCGGCGTCGTCGGGCCGGAGATGGACGACTATCTCATCATGCGCCGCAACGAGATGGAGATCCACTTCTGGAAGAGCGACGACCGCAAGCTGCCCGAAGTGTCGTCCTACTGCACCAGAGGCGGTGAGGTGCCGGCGCTGCATGCCGAATTTTCGGCGCGCGGTGTCGAGAAACTCAGCCCTTTCACCGTTCGCCCGTGGAACATGAAGGAATTCTATGTCTGGGACCCGCATGGCAATTTGCTGAAATTCGGCTGCGCGCCCGAAGAAGTGTGAAGCTCCCGCGCCGTCACAACCCGCCGGTTCTCAGGCCTTGCCGAACAATCGTCGCAGCGCCCAAACCAGGCGTTTGGCGAAGCGCTTGCGCAGCCGTCGCAAACGGCTTCGGCGACCAAGAAAAGGCATGACACGCGGATCGTCGCCCAGCCTGCCAAACCGCTTGACGTGCTGCGACAGGAACCCGGGCACGAAACCCCGGCCATTGGCGGCGGCGAG
>NZ_SUEO01000267.1:6643-7666 GCF_004962925.1 Mesorhizobium sp.
GAGCCGCTCTGCATTGGCCACGACATAGTCGACGATATCAGCCGCCATGACCATCTCATGCGCTCGGTACGCCGGCGATTGCTGCACATGGCCGCCGGCATAGGCGATGTTGGTGGATGCGTTGGCCCCGTGCAGGCGGTAGAGGCCAAGACATTCCGACAGGAGCAGGCTGCCGGCCGCCAGATGCGCACATGTCGCCGCGAGATAGTCGGTTCCTATCCTGGCCTTGAACGGGAACGCCAGAACCGGTTCCAGCGCGGCGCGCCGAAAGACCATCGACGATGTCGGCGCCCACATCCAGCCATACGCGCCAGGCTTGAAATACGTGATCGGATGGTCCGAAGCATAGGCGATCTCGGGTGCCATCGCGGCAAGCTGTTCGCCGGGCGGGATGGCGATGCCGGGCCCGGCCAGGCTGGAACGCGGCTTTCGCAATTCAATGTAGGTGCCAGCCAGCAAGCTGCGGTCGCGGTCGACCAGAAAGACATCGGAACTGGACAGCGACGCCGGGCGCGTCGCATTCAAATGGGCCGCAAGGTGCGCCACGAGAAAATTCGGCAACCAGATATCGTCGGCATCGAGGAACGCCACGAATGGCGCGCCGCATGCTGCAAAACCATCGCGGAACGATTCAAGCTGGCCACCATTTTGCGAACGCGCCAACAGGCTGAAGCGCGGGTCATCAATCGCTTCGAGTAGCCGGCGGACGTAATCGGCCGAGCCGTCGGTCGAAGCGTCATCGACGATGACGCAGTGCCATTTCTGATAGGTCTGCGCCAGGACCGAGCGGATCGCATCCTCGACATAGTCGCGATAATTGTGACAGGTGATGACCACGCCGACACGCGGAAGCTCAAACCGTGGTGGCTGCATCTGTTCGGCCTCGCCCCTGTCGAGTTGCCCACTTGTTAGTCGACGTGGCTTCTTGTCAACACGAGGTACTCTTGCTGCGAGCGGGCCTTGGTGGAATCTTACGCCGCGGCCAGCAGGCTGGCATTGCCGCCCGCAGCCGTGGTGTCGACG
>NZ_SUEO01000268.1 GCF_004962925.1 Mesorhizobium sp.
GATAGCGAAGTGGAAGGAAGGTTTTGAGATCGTCTATGCCCGCCGTATCAAGCGTGAGGGCGAATCCTGGTTCAAGCGCATTACGGCGAGTCTCTTCTACCGCCTGCTGGAGAAAATGACGTCGGTCGACATCCCGCGCGACGTCGGCGATTTCCGCCTGGTCGGCCGCAAGGCGCTGGAAACCTTCAAGCAAATGCCCGAACACGACCGTTTCGTCAGGGGCATGTTCGCCTGGATGGGCTTCAAGCAGACGGCGGTGCCTTTCGAACGCCCCGCGCGGACCCTGGGCCAGACCAAATACCCATTCTGGAAGATGATGCACCTTGCCGTTCACGGCATCGTCAGCTTCTCCGAGAAGCCGCTGCGCATGGCTCTGTGGGGCGGATTGGCCATTTCCGTGCTTGCGGCAGTGTTCGGCGCTTACGCCATCTTCGCCTGGATTTTTGAAACCGGCATCATTGCCGGCTGGACATCCACCGTCGTGATCGTGTCGCTGTTGTGCGGCATCAATCTTTTCATGACCGGCGTGGTCGGACTTTATGTCGGCGGTATCCACGCCGAGGTGAAACGCCGTCCGCTTTACGCGATCGATCGAGTCACCGGCTTCGATAAGGCGATGCGTGCCGCCGCCCTTGGTGAGAGCCGCCGATCGCTTCGAAAACCTAGGAACGGAGCGTCGGCGGATGGCCGAACTCTTCGACAGCTATAAATCAAATTATGGCGAGGCGGTCGCAGGATCCATCCGGTTTTCCGGCCTCAGGCACGACTTCTTTCTGACCGCCAAGGCCGACCTGCTGCGGCGTCTCGTGGTCGAGCGAAGGCTTAGGCAGGGCGGTGCGAGTGTGCGGGCGCTGGACGTCGGTTGTGGCGTCGGGTCGCTCCACCCTTATCTCGAAGGCGCGTTCGAAAGCCTGGATGGCTGCGACGTCTCGGAGGAATCGATACTGCGCGCCGGCCAGGACAATCCACGTGTGGCCTACAGGGCCTGCACCACGCCGAGCCTGCCTTATGAGGACGGCGCGTTCGATCTGGCTTTCGCCAGCTGCGTCGTCCATCACGTTCCACCCGTCTCCTGGCTCGATTTCTTCCGGGAAATGCGGCGCGTCGTGCGGCCGGGCGGCGTCGCCTGCGTCATCGAGCACAATCCCTATAATCCGCTGACGCGTCTTGCGGTGTTGCGATGTCCATTCGACCAGGACGCGGTCCTGCTCAACGCCGCCAAAGCAAGGTCTCTTTTTCGGGAGACGGGCTTCAGCGATATCCGATCCGAGCACTTCCTGCTGCTGCCGTCGGCCAAGCCTTTCGCCAGAAGACTCGAGCGCCTGCTCGCGCCCTTACCGCTCGGGGCCCAGTATGCGTGCAGCGCGCATGTCTGAGGGCCGTTCGACCCCTCGCACCGGACTGAAGCTGCTGGCGCGCTTCGGGTTGGTCGGCATCGCTGCGACGATCCTTTATGCTGTCCTGGCTACCGTTTTGGTCAAATCGGAATGGATCGGCGTCAGCCCCGTCCAGGCGTCGCTTGCGGCTTACGCCGCGGCGGCGGTGTTTTCTTATCTCGCCCACAAATCGGTAACTTTCATATCGAGCGGATCGCATCGATCGGAAGCTGCGCGTTTTCTCCTGCTGACGGTGACAGGCTTCGGCATAGCTTACGCAGTGCCGGCGCTTTTCACCATGAAACTCGGCCTGTCGCCCATCTTTGCCGTTCTGATTACCTGCTTGCTCATTCCGGCGGTCAATCTGCTCGTACTCGACCGATGGGTTTTTGCGCAGCGAGGACCCGGCCGGCAAAGCGACCGCTCCACCTAATCCGTGTCGATGGCATCGAGCCGGAACGACACCAGCTTGATGGAGCGCTTATAGATGTTGCTGGCGGCCGGAGTTTGCGGAATGCCGTCGAGATAGTCGAAGGCGATGTCGAGTGTATCGGTCTTGCCGAGAGCCGCCGGTGGAATGATGAACGTAACCATCCGTGGTTCTTTGCCAGACAGCGTCACCGCATGCGCCCGAATGCCGTTCACCGAGATCACCACCCTCTGCGTGATCTGTGGTGGCCGAATGACGGCGGCCATTTGCAGCGTGGCTGCCAAGCCGTGACCGAGCGGCGGTATCTCCAGGCGAAGCCGCGAGGTCTCGCCCAGCGAATGGGTGCCGTCGCCTGCCGACCCCGACCAGCCGCAGACCTTTATGCTGGCTGCCCGTTTGGCGCCGTCGCTGCGGAACGATACCGTCTCGCCAAGTGTGTAGCTGCCGATGGCATCGCGGTTGAGGCACGTGGTCGTTTGATCGATGTAATAGGCGCGATAGTCGGCGTTGACGTTCGGATTGAGAGCAAGCGCAAGGATGACGATTTCGGACCCGGCCAGAACCGCCGCGAACGCGTAGCCGCTGAGCCAGGCGGCGCGCCGATACGGGGCCGGAATGTCAGACCAGGGCAAGGTAGCCTCCGATCCAGGCCACGGTCATGAAATAACAGGCGCCCAGGAAGAAAACCAAGGCCGCCAGGTAAGTCAGCCGCGACGCCGACAGCAGGACGGCGACCAACATTGTCAGAGGCGCAAGTCCAATGACGTACCTGACCATCGAGGCCAGGTTGGTGATCAGTGGCAGGATGATGCAGAGCGCGCAGAACAGCGCAGCGCCATATTGCCTGCGAGCCGCTAGTACAGCAGACAGCGCCAGCCCGGTGATCGCGGCCAACGCGCTCCATTGCGGCGCGGTAGGCAGCCAGCCGGTGGTCGAAACGGCTGAGAGCCCGTCCCATAGAAAGACGAGCGGATTGCCCGCTACCCGTCCAAATGCGCGCTGGACATGCAAGAACGCAAAGCCGTCCCCGATCGTAAGATAAAGAAACAGGATGTAAGCGAACAAACCGGCAGGCGAAATGAAGATAGCGACGAGCAGATCCGGCCGGCCAAGCACCCAGCGCGGGAAGGACAGTGTCGATCCGCCCTGCTCGCGGTGCTCCCTGAACATTTGAATGACGGTCGCAAATACGACGAGGACCCCGACCAGCCTCGTCGCCGACAGGAGCGCGGATGAAACGCCCGCGGCCAGATAGCTGGAGCGCTTGAGCGCGAGAAAAACGCACGAGGTCAGGAGCACGAAAAGTGGTTCGGTCAGGAAAGTGGTGAAGTGGAAGGAGAACGGGCCGCTGAGCAGAAACGCGCAATACAGCACATAGGCACGCATGTTCTTCTCCAGCAGCGGCCATGCCACAAGGCAGGCGGCGTAGCTGCAAACAATGGAGGTGACGGTCGCGACCAGTATCGTCGGGAAAGGGAAAACAACCCGGATCGCCGCCACCAGCATCGGATAGAATGGAAAGAAGCCCCAGCGGCCGACATTGCTTTGGTTTGGGATGGGAAAGCGCTCATAACCTAGTTCGCTGATGCCAATATACCAGGCGCAATCCCACCGGCAGAGCGCACGGGCATAAGCCGCGAAACCTGATCCCTCCGATACCGAAGCAAATGCCGCATAGCGAATGGCTAACCCGCTGACGACGAAAAGGAGCGGCACCGCCGCGACGGCTACGGCTATAGAGCGACCGCCGGCGCTCGGACGCGCGACATCTTCGAGCGCCAACTCTGCCTCCACCCATACGAGTGGCTGGCGCCACTCTCTCCCTCTAAACTAGCGCCGTCGGGGCAAATTCAAGACATGCCTTTCGCCGGCTCAAGATCCGCATCCCGGATCAGGAGCTTCTCAGCCAGACGAGCATCTCGCCGGGATCGCGGTTGTCCCAGGCGAAATAGGGAACGGCGGTGATTTTCGTCTCCTCCACCGCCGGCGGTTCGGTGCGATAGAGCCCGTCCTGCCAGTTTTCAGAGGCCGCTTCCTCGGCGACGGCCGAGAGCGTGACGACGCCGCCCAAAAGGTTGGGCTCCTCGCGCGCCTCGATCTTTGCGGTGCGTGGCAGAGCTAGGCGGTGCAGCTGGCCGACATTGTCGGTCTCCTCGACGCAGTAGATCAGCGGACCGCGGGCAAGCGCGACGCGGCCGATATCCTGCCGCACCTGCGGATTGGCGTAGAGGCGGTCAATAGACATTTCGAGATCGAGTTCGACCTGATCGCCCTTGCGCCACTCGCGCCGGATCGCGGCATAGCCATCGCTGGTGACCGCATCCAGATCGACCGCCTCCCCGTTCACCTTGAGTGCCGCCTTGCGGCACCAGGCCGGCAGGCGCAGGTGCAAGGTGAATGTTGTCGGCGCCTCGGGTTCGATCGTGATCGAGACCGCGCCGTTCCATGGATAATTGCTGGTCTGGATCAGCTCTACCTGCCGGCGTGATATTTCAAAGCGCGCCGTGCTGTCGCCATAGAGGTGGACGGCCAGCGCGCCTTCCGACAGGCTGTAGAAGTAGCTGCCGATCGAGGCGACCATGCGGCCGATATTGGGCGGGCAGCAGGGGCAGCGGTGCCATTTCCAGCGGTTGTGCTTCCCCCGGCTTTCCAGCGGATTTTCATAGAAGAACAGCGAGCCATCGAGCGAAAGGCCCGAAATCGAGCCGTTGTAGAGCGCCCTCTCCATCATGTCGGCGTAGCGCGCATTGGGGCCCATGCCGAGCATGCGGTTCGCCCAGAATACCAGGCCGACCGAAGCACAGGTCTCGGCATAGGCGGTTTCATTGGGCAGATCGTAGTCGGCGGTAAAACCCTCATTGTACGACGACGGCCCGAGCCCGCCGGTGATGTAGAGGTTCTTGGTGGTGAGGTCGTCCCACAGCCGGTCGAGCGCCACCCGCAGCGTGTCGTCGCCATATTCGGTCGCGACGTCGGCCATGCCGGAATAGAGATACATCGCCCTCACCGCATGGCCGACGACCTTGTCCTGTTCGCGCACCGGCTTGTGCGACTGGCTGTATTCGTAGGTCTTGAAATGATAGGCCTTCGGGTCGGCGCCGCGGGCCCGCGCCTCCTCGTCGAAATAATGCGGTTGCTGGCCGCGCTGATCGATGAAGTATTTTGCCAGGTCCATATACTTTTGCTCGCCGGTGACCCGTGCGAGCTTGACCAGCGCCAGCTCGATCTCCTCGTGGCCGCAATAGCCCTTCTTCTTGCCGGGCTCGGGACCGAAGGTCTCGGCGATATGGTCGGCATAGCGGCACATGATGTCGAGCAGCTTGCGTTTTCCAGTGGCCTGGTAGTAGGCGACCGCGCCTTCGATCAGATGGCCGGCGCAATAGAGCTCGTGACAGTCGCGCAGATTGGTCCAGCGCAAGCCGGGCTGGATGCGCTGATACCAGCTCGACAGATAACCGTCGGGCTGCTGCAGCTTCCCGTACATGTCGATGACGGCGTCGATCTTCTTCTCCAGAGCGTCATTGCGGCGGCGGTAGAGCGAATAGGCCGCGGTCTCGATCGTCTTGCCCCAATCGCTGTCCCAGAACATCTGGGTGGTCACCGTCGAGCCGGTGAACTCATTGCCGGCGGTGGCTGCCTCGTCCGGCGAGGGTGAGTGGAACGGAATGACGACGCCGGGCGATGGCCGGTCCGGGTCGATCTGCTCCAGCATGCGCGCCTCGACGCAGCGGTCAAAGAGGATATCGGCGGTCCTGGTGGCGACGGCATCGGCACGGTCGCCCCAGAAGCCTCTGATATCGACCTGTGGCACCGGCAGTGGACGGAAGGCAAGCTTCGGCTTGCCCAGCTTGACGGCCGGTTTAGCGGATTGCGATGCGGTCATGATTTACTCCGTTCGAATAGGGATCACTTCACGGCCCCTGCCATGAGGCCGCGGATGTAGAAGCGCTGCAGCAAGAGGAAGAGCACCAGGCATGGCACCATCATCACGGTGACGCCCGCCTGCACCGCGCCCCAGTCGATGGCGCCGAAGCGGCCTGACTGCAGCGCCGTCATCATGATCGGCAGCGTGAATTTGGACTGGTCCGTCATCAGCACCAGCGCCGCCAAGAACTCGTTCCACGCACCGAGGAATGCGAACAGCGCGATGGTGACGATGCCCGGCCAGACCAGCGGCAGCATCACCCTCAGCAGCATGGTGACGTTGTTGGCGCCGTCCATGCGGGCGGCCTCCTCGATCTCGCGCGGCACCGCGTCGAAGGCGTTGCGCATCATGAAGATCGAGAACGGCAGCTGCAGCGTGACATAGACGCAGACCAGCCCGGTCAGCGTGTTGTGCAGGCCGATCTTAGTCAGCACCAGGAAGATCGGCGTCAGGATCGACTGGAACGGGATCATGATCGTCGACAGGATGAGGACGAAGAGCAGGTTCTTCAGCGGAAAGCGGAAGCGCGAGAAACCATAGCCGGCCAGCACGCTGACGATCACCGACAGCACTACCGTCATGACCGAGACATAGATGCTGTTTTGCGCCGGCAGCCAGAGGCCGTCGCCGAACGTATTGAGCGTGGCGTAGTTCTCGACCGAAAAACCCGTGGTCGGCCAGGGCGGCAGCGGCGGTTGGCGCGATTCCTGCGCCGGCTTGAACGCCGAAAGCACCGTCCAGACGATCGGCGCTAGGAACAGCAGCGAGGCTATGATGCCCGTCGCGTGCTCGGCAATCTGCATGCCGATGCGGCGTTTGCGGCTGCGTGCCTGCGCCATCAGTCAACGCCCTCCGGTTGGCGCAGCAGCCGCAGCTGGATGAGGCTGAGCGCGACCAGGATGACCAGCAGGATCATCGAGAGGGCGGCGCCATAGCCGAGCTTGAACGACACGAATGACTGGTTGAAAATCCAGTAGACGGCGGTCAGCGTCTGGTTGCGAGGCCCGCCGCGCAGGATGATGTAGAACTGGTCGAAGGCGAGCACCGAGCCGGCAACCGACAGGATCAGCGCCAGCGCCAGGGTGCGGCGCATTAGCGGCAGGGTGATGGCGCGAAACCGCGCCAGCGGCCCTGCCCCGTCGATCATCGCCGCCTCCTGCAGGTCCGGCGGGATGGATTGCAGGCCGGTCATCAGGATGATCATGGTAAAGCCCGCCACCTTCCAGACAACCATGGCGATAATCGACCAGAACGCCGGCTGGAACGTCGCCAGCAGATTGACCTTTTTCTCGGTCAGGCCGAGCTCGAAGGCGGCGGGGCTGAACAGGCCGGAATCGACATTGAGCAGCCACGACCAGAGCAGGCTGGCCGAGGCGAAACCGATGACGGCCGGCATGAAGAAGGACGTCCGGTAGAAGCCGGTCATCTGCCTGGGTTTTTCGATGAACAGCGCCAGCGGAAAGGCGACGACGAAGATCGCGATCGTCACCACCACGGTGTAGTAGCCGGTGAAGCGCAGCGCGTTCCAGAACCTGGTATCGCGCAGGATCGCCCAGTAATTGTCGAGGCCAATGAAGGAGTGCGCGCCCATCAGCGGCCAGTTATGCAGCGACATCCACGCGGTCATCCCGAGCGGGATGATGAAAAAGACGACGACTAAGGCGACGGCCGGGGCGACATAGAGCAGGCCGATCCACTGCCGGCGACCGGCGCCGACCAGTTTGCGCCGGCGCGCTGGGGTGGAAATTGCTGCGATGGAGGTCATGGCTCTACGTCCCCCTCCCCCTCGAGGGGAGGGTCCGGC
>NZ_SUEO01000269.1:0-259 GCF_004962925.1 Mesorhizobium sp.
CACCTGGCCGACGAATTGCGCGACCTCGAGATTTTCGGGACGCTCATAAATGTCGGACGGCGCGCCGATCTGGGCGATACGACCGCCGAACATGACCACCACCCGGTCGGACATGGTCATCGCCTCGGCCTGGTCATGCGTGACATAGACGGTGGTGATGCCGACGCGGCGCTGCAGATCGCGGATGAAGACGCGCATTTCCTCGCGCAGCTTGGCGTCGAGATTGGCGAGCGGCTCGTCGAGCAGCAGGATCTTCGGC
>NZ_SUEO01000269.1:269-2194 GCF_004962925.1 Mesorhizobium sp.
GACCAGTGCCCGCGCCAGCGCCACGCGCTGCTGCTGGCCGCCCGAAAGCTGGTTTGGATAGCGGTCGGAATATCCGCCGAGCTGCACCATATCGAGCACCTTGGCGATGCGGCTCAGCATTTCGGGCTTGGCGATCTTGCGCATCTCCAGCCCGAAGGCGAGGTTCTGGTCCACCGTCATATGCGGAAACAGCGCATAGTTCTGGAACACCATGCCGATGTCGCGTTTTTCGGCCGGCACGTTGACGACGTCCTTGCCGTCGAAGCGGATGGCGCCTTCGCTCGCTTCCTCGAAGCCGGCGATCATCTTCAGCGTCGTCGTTTTACCGCAGCCTGAGGGACCGAGCAGCGAGATGAACTCGCCATCGGCGATGCGGATCGAGATGCTATCGACCGCGCGTGCGCTGCCGAAGGTCTTGGTCAGCCGCTCGATGCTAACCTCGGTCATGAATTCTCCACTTCACAAAGCCGCCGGCTTCGACGGAGCACCGGAGGTACATCGCGGCTGGCAGGAAGGATGGCACGCCCGCAAGCGAGGCGCGCCGTTCCCAGTTCAATGTCGGCCTTAGAGGATTGTCTTGGCCCAGCGCTCGGCCAGCTCGCCCTGCTTCTCGTTGACGAAATCCCAGTCCCAGGTGAGGATCTTGGTCATCTCCTCGCCGGAAACCGGCACGTCGGCCTTGAGGTCGTCAGGAATGACCACCTTGGAGTTGGTCGGCGACACGAAGAATTCCTTCGCCATCAGCATCTGGATTTCCGGCGACAGCAGGAAGTCAGCATATTGATAGGCCAGTTCCTTCTCCGGGCCGTTGGCCAGGATCGAGACCGTCTGGTCGAACATGAACATGCCTTCCTCGGGAACGACGCAGTCGACCGGCAGGCCCTGCTTGCGCAGGCGCGCGATCTCGCCGAAATCGAAAGGCGCGACGACGATCTCACCCGAGGACAGGGCCGTGGAAAGGTTGAAATCGACCTGGATCACCTGGCCCAGCTTGGCGAGAGCGTCAAAGCCGGCATCGACGTCGTACTGGTCCTTGCCGAAGATCTTCGAAGCCAGCAGCAGCTCCATCTTGCCGGCGCTGTTGGCGAAATTGTAGAGGCCGATCCTGCCCTTGAACTCCTCGTTGCTCCACAGGTCCTTCCAGGCCTTGGGCGGCGTCTGAACCAGATCGGTGCGGTAGCCGATGCCGATCGGCGAAATGGCGCCGGTGGCGCCGAAACCGTCGGCGATCTTGGCCAGCGGATAGAGGTCGTTGTAGTTCGGTAGCTTTGCCAGATCGAGCTTTTCGAAGAAGCCCTCCTTGCGCAGGCCGGACGCGAAGACCTCGTTGGTCATGATGATCGAATAGGGCGGCTTGTCGACGCCGGCGGCACGCAGATTGGCGCCGAAGACACGGCCATTGCCGACATCGAGCGTCACCTTGGCGCCGGAGGCCTTCTCGAAGGCCGGTGCGATGGTCGAACGCCAGAACTGCTCCCAGACCCCGCCGAGCGTCGGCACGATCAGCGTCTTTTCCTGGGCGATGGCAGGCATTCCGATCAGCCCGGCGGCGCCGAGCGCGCCCATTCCGGCAAGCGTCTGTCGTCTGGTCACTTTCGTCATCACAATTCCCCTTGTTGATTTCTTGAATCAATTCGTTCGTTGGGACGGCCGAAGCCCTCCATCGGTCAGCGGCCGAAAGCCTGATTGGTCTTCAGCTCGATATAGTCTCCATAGGTGATCGGCTCATATTTGGCCTGCTTGCCGTTCGCGCAGAACGGCTCCAGGCAGGAGATCAGCGTCTCCTTGCTGGGGTTGACGAAGAAAGGGATCGACTGGCGGCGCGAACTGCCTTTCCTGTTGCGCGGCGGATTGGCGACGCGGTGCGGCGTCGAGACCCATTCGTCATTGCTCCAGCGCATGAAGGCATCGGCGATGTTGACGAC
>NZ_SUEO01000269.1:2204-7487 GCF_004962925.1 Mesorhizobium sp.
GTCGAGCCAGCGGCCGTCGCGGGTTTGCACTTGCAATCCGCCGGACGACGCCTCCGAACGCAGGATGGTCATGAAGCCGTAGTCGGTGTGGACGCCGGCGCGAAGCTGGCCGGGCAGGGGGTCCAATTCCTGTTCGGGATAATTGATGACCCGCAGTGCCGACAGATGGTTCTCGAAAGCCGGTTCGAAATAGTCGGGCTCGAGGCCGATCGCCTGGCAAAAGATCCGGCGCAGGTGCCTCGCCAGCGTTTCCATCTCGGAGAAATAGTCGCGAAAGGCGCTTTCGATACCATCGGGTTGGTCAGGCCATGCGTCGCCCTTGAGGCGCAGGCCGAAATTCAGGCTTTCCTTGTAGTCGCCGGGCGTCTTGATGCCCTTGGTGGCGGCCAGCGCTTCGTCGGCGATCGGCGAGAAGGCGACGCCGCCGTTCAGGCCGGTTCCGCGCCCGTGGCTGCGCTTGTAGTCCTCCGGAAGGTCGAAGAAGGCGCGCGCCAGATTATAGAGCCGCATCGTCCTTTCCGGCGACACGCCATGGCCGGTGACCAGAAAGAAGCCGGTGGTCCGGCAGGCAGTCTCGATAGCCCTGACGACAGCGCCGGCGCCGGCCTCGCCGCGAATGAAGGGCCCGACATCGACGACGGGAATTCCCTGATCTGTTGTTTCGGCTTGATCTGTTGCTTCGACTTGAGGCGCAGGCTGCATGATCGCGATCACCTTCCTGTTGGAAATGTCAAACGCAGAAGGCGAAAACCAGGCATGGCCGCTTCAGGGTGTTGAAGCAGTGAAAGCGGGCAGGGCGGATGATCTCGCATGCGCATCGCTGTGCCTTCTCTTGTGCCTTGTCCCGCTTCGAGAGAAGCCGGGGAAACGCCGGTTTGATGGACGTTATAGCTACAAACGAATGTTGACAAGATCATCTGTTGTTGTCCATATCGAAAATGTTCAGCTACGAATTGGACGGGCCGGGTGAGACGATGGACGACCTTGGAGCACAGGAACAAGCGGTTCTGGATCTCATCGCGGCGAACCCCTTCGCCGGCCAGCAGGACATAGCGACTGCGCTCGGTATTGCCCGTTCGACCGTCGCGGCCCACATCGTGCAACTCGTCAACAAGGGCTACATTCTCGGCCGCGGCTATGTCTTGCCGGCCTCCAAGCGCATGATCTGCATCGGCGGCGCGGTCCTGGACCGCAAGTACCATGCCAAGAAGGATCTGATCTTCGAGACGTCGAACCCGGTCGACGGCTATCGCAGCTTCGGCGGCGTCGCCCGCAACGTCGCCGAGAACCTTGTCCGCCTCGGCGTCGACGTAAGCTTCGTTTCGATTGTCGGCGATGATGAAACCGGCCGCTCTCTGGTGCGGCATTTGCGCGATCTCGGCGCCGACGTCAGCCAGGTGATCACCACCACGGAGCGTCCGACGGCCGAATACGCGGCCATTCTCGATCTCAACAACGATCTCGTGCTTGGCATCGCCGACATGGAGATTTTCGATCTGTTTTCACCGTCCTATCTCGACCGCTTCTGGCCGCATTTGGCTTCGGCGACATGGGTGTTCATCGACTGCAACCTGCCGGCCGCGACGATCGCCGCGCTGATGTCACGCAAGCAGGGCGCGCGCTTCAAGCTCGCCGTCGACACGGTCTCGTCGCCGAAATCGGCGCGCCTGCCAAAAGATCTGACCGGCATCGACCTGTTGTTCACCAATCACGACGAGGCCAACACGATGCTTGGCATCACCGATGCCGACAAACGGCTGAAGCCGAAAGAGGCTGCGGCGGCGCTGCGCGCGGCAGGTGCTGCCGAGGTCATCGTGACCATGGGCGCGCATGGATTTGCGGTGGCGACTGAAAGCGGCGTGGCGACGATGCGTTCTGTGCCTGCCCGTGCCGTCGACATCACCGGCGCCGGCGACGCGATGATTGCCGGCACCATGTACAAGGTGCTTTCGGGAGATCCCGTGCCCCACGCGGCGCGTACCGGGGCGCTGCTCGCCACGCTGACCACCGAGAGCGAATCCAGCGTCCATCCCGATCTGTCGCCGCGCTTTCTCACCGCCGGCATGTACCGCATTCCCGCTTGAAAGCGAGACGACCCTGAAAGCGAGACGACGATGAAATCTTCCCTCCTTCACCTGAACGACGAAGTCGCGGCAGCACTCCGGGAAGGCCGCGCGGTGGTGGCGCTGGAATCGACGATCATCACCCACGGCATGCCCTATCCGGCCAATCTGGAGACCGCGCGCGGTGTCGAAACCGTGGTGCGCGAGAACGGCGCTGTGCCGGCCACGATCGCGGTGGTTGCGGGCAAGATCAAGGTCGGGCTCGATGACACTGAGTTGGAAAAGCTGGCAGCGGCAAAAGACGTGGTCAAGGCATCCGGGCGCGACCTCGCCGCAATCATGGTGGGCGGCGGATCGGCCGGCACCACGGTCTCGGCGACGATGCGGATCGCAGCATTGGCCGGCATCGGCATTTTCGCGACGGGCGGCGTCGGCGGCGTGCATCGCGGCGCCGAAGCCACTTTCGATATCTCTGCCGACCTGACCGAACTCGGCCAGACCGGCACCACCGTCGTCTGCGCCGGCGTGAAGTCGATCCTCGATATGGCAAAAACGCTGGAGTATCTGGAGACACAACGCGTGCCGGTGATTGCCTATCAGAGTGATGATTTTCCGGCCTTCTATACGCGCTCCAGCGGCCTGAAAGCCGATCACCGCCTCGACACGCCGGAGGAGATTGCTGGGGCCATGCTGCTGCACGAGCAGATCGGCTCGGGCACAGGCATCCTCGTCGCCAATCCAATTCCCGAGACGGATGCGCTCGACCCGGCCTTCATTGACGGCACGATCGCGGCGGCGGTGGCGGAGGCCGAGAAACGCGGCATCGGCCGCAAGGAGCTGACGCCGTTCCTGCTCGCCCGTATCAACGAGCTTTCGCAAGGCCGCAGCCTGAAGGCCAACATCGCGCTGGTCCGCAACAACGCCGCACTCGCCGCCCGGATCGCAGTGGCGCATGCGCGGTTGAAGGGCATGGCAGCGTAGACAAGGTCAACTCCCAGCCCGGCTTCACCGACCTCCGATTTCCGACAGCCGAAAATACCAGGAGAAACGCATGAGCGCACAGGCCACCTACGAGACGATCCTTTACGAGAAGGACGCGACCGACAAGTTCGCGACGATCACTATCAATCGTCCCGACAAGCTCAATGCGATGAACAAGACGGTAATCCGCGAGATCGACAAGGCTCTGGCGGCTGCCGTTGCCGATCCTGATATCAACGCACTGGTAATCACCGGCGCCGGCCGTGCCTTCTCCTCCGGCTACGATCTGCAGGGCGGCGACTTCGATGTCGACATCGATTTCTGGCGCGAGGACATGGGCGAAAATGCCGAAGCGCTGCTCAACATCTGGAAGGCGCCGATCCCGGTCATCGCGTCCGTCAACGGCTATGCACTGGCCGGCGCGCTTGAACTGATGATGTGCTGCGACCTGGCGATTGCCGCCGACAATGCAAAATTCGGCGAGCCTGAGGTGCGCCACAACTCCGGCCCGCCGGCGCTGATGATGCCCTGGCTGCTCGCCACGCGCGACGTGCGCTGGCTGATGTACACGGGCGACCTTGTCGACGCCGAGGAGGCGCTGCGCATGCATCTGATCAACAGGATCGTGCCGGCCGATGAGTTGAAGGAAAAAACGGAAAACCTCGCCCGCAAGCTGGCGCGCATGCCGGTTCCGGCGCTGAAATTCACCAAGGCGTCGATCAACAACCAGCAGATGGTGGCCGGGCTGCTGCCGTCCTTCCAGTATAATATCGAGGCGATTGCAGCACTGCATGTGACCAAGCAAGGCCGTGAATGGATGGCCAACCTCGCCAAAATGAGCCTCAAGGAATATCTCGCTTTCCGCGACGGCCCCTTCAAGGGCCTCGACTGAGCCGTGACCGGCTCTGCCGCTTCGCATGAGGCGATGCGGGCGCTGATGGCGCCGCGTTCAGTCGCCGTCATTGGTGCCACGGAACGGGCTGACGCGTCGTCGAGCTACGTCATGCGCAATTTGATGGCGTTCGGATTCTCCGGCGCCATCATCCCGGTGCATCCCAAGGCCGAAACGGTCTTCGGCATCGCGGCCATCCCGTCGCTCGACCGGCTTGATGCGCCGGCAGACGTGGCGGTGATCGGCATCGGCGCGGCTCACGTTCTGAGTGCGCTTGAAGACGCCGGCAAGGCTGGCGTCAAGGCGGCTGTCGTACTGGCCAGCGGCTTCGCCGAGACCGATGAGGAGGGCAGGGTGCGCCAGCAGGCACTGGTCGGGGTCGCGCGAAAACATGGCATGGCGGTCTGCGGGCCGAACTGCCTCGGCCTGTTCAATTTGCAAAGCGGTGCTGCCCTTTATTCCTCGACGCTGTCGCCCAACCTCAGAAAAGGCGAGTTGGCCATCCTGTCGCATTCCGGCGCCAGCGCCATCGCGCTTGCCAATTCCGGACGCTTCGGCTTGAGCCATATCGTCTCGTCGGGTAACAGCGCGGCGACCGATCTCCCGGACTATCTTGCCTATCTAGCCGATGACGAGGCGACCCGCGTCATTGGCCTTGTCGTGGAAGCAATCCGCGACCCCATCTCCTTCTCGTCAGCAATGCAGGTGGCGCATGCCGCCGGCAAAAAGGTGATTGCTCTGCGTGCCGGCAAGTCGAGCAAAGGTGCCGAGGCCGCCGCAGCGCATACCGGCTCGCTCGCCGCCGCCAACGAAGCCTATGAAGCCTTCTTCCGGCGGACCGGCGTGATCGAGGTCGCCGACATGGACGAGTTCGTTGAGACCGCCGCGCTTTGCCTCATGCTGAAAGCCAAGCCGGCCCGAAAGGGCGTCGCGGTCGTTGGCGTCAGCGGCGGCGGGGTCGCCCATGTGTCTGACATCGCCGAGCAGGTCGGCATCGATTTGCCGGAGTTTTCGCAGCAGACAATCGCGCGGCTGAAAGCCATGCTGCCGTCTTTCGCGACGCCTCAGAACCCGGTCGACACCACGGGCGTGGTCTTCGCCCATGGCGGGGTCTACGGCAGCGTGCTCGAAATCCTGGCGCAGGACGCTTCGGTTGGCTTGATCGTCGCCACGCAGGATGCGCCTGTCGGCCTCGATGCCGGCGGTGCTGCCGAATATGCCGGCATTGCCGACGCCGTTGCCGCCTACGCAAAGGACGCGACCGTTCCCGCCATCTTCATGAGCAACCTCTCCTCCGGGCACCATCCAGTGGTCCGGGACAGGCTTGCCGGTGTGCCGGTGCTCAAC
>NZ_SUEO01000026.1:0-15821 GCF_004962925.1 Mesorhizobium sp.
TCGAGCGAATTGGCAAGCGATTGCGAAGCGTTGCTGCCTTCGACGATCGGCGACAGGTCGAGAACGGAAAGAGCGGTCATGGGCGGGGATCCTGTGGACGAGAGGGATGTAGGAAGCGACCACCACAGCCGCAAATTCAAAAAATTGAACCGATGCCGCGCGTCCAGGCAGGTGCAAAGGACGCTCTGGCATTTTGAATTCGAGGTCCCTCCCGGAACCTATCCCGGTTCCCGGATCATGCGCCCGCCGGCGCCGCGTATCGTCCTGGTGCCGGCGACATGGGCAATGACGACGGAGGTGGCGGCGCTGGCGATGCCCGGCATGTTGTGATGCTCGGCAGTAGCACTTGTATCCCAGCCGCTCGGCATGGCGGACAAGATCGAGCGAATTGGCGAGCGATTGCGAAGCGTTGCTGCCTTCGATGATCGGCGACAGGCGGTCATGGCGACTTAAGCCTCCAGGATTTTCTTCTGTCGCGCCATGGCCTCGAAGGCTGAACGGTCGGGAATGGCGATTTCGAGCGGGCCTTCCAGCACGTCGGCGAGTTCGGCGGCTGTCGCTATCTCCATCTGCTCGGTACGGCCACCGAGATGATGCGTCGACAGCCGGTTGTTGCGGAGCGCATAACGGCGGCCCGGCAAGGCTCGTGCTGCGATTACGGAGGAAAGGAAGTGCGAGGTTGGGTGGGTCGACAGGAAATGGTTGCTGACCGAATAGTCGACCTCATAGTTCTGCTGCATGTCGAAGCGGTAAATTGTCCGCCAGTCGCCGCCGACATTGGCCTGCAGGCGAAAATGATCGCCGGTCTCAACCATGCGGAATGTCTCATGTGGGGTCTTTTGCTCGAGACCCGGTCGAAGCAGGAGCGGCGCTGTCAGGGTCAGTCCGCCGTAGCCGACATCGGCAACGTAGGTTCGGCCGTCGAGTTCGACGCGCAGCAACATATGGCTCCGGGCGGTTATGGCATCATCGGGCTGGCCCCAAAGAACGCGTGCGGCAAGGCCGCTGACGGCGAAGCCAAGCGCCTTCAGCACATGCATGAAAATGAGATTGTGCTCGAAGCAATAGCCGCCGCGACCCCGAGCGACGATCTTTTCCTGCAGCGAGGCGAGATCGAGACGAACCGGGTGGCCTAGAAACGGATCGAGATTTTCGAACGGGATTGCCTGCGGGTGTAAGAGATGGAGCGACTTCAGCGTTTCCAGCGAAGCGTCCCTCAAGCCGGTGTATCCGATGCGGGCGAAATAGGCGTCGATGTCGAAGGGGATATCGGTCATGGAAGGGAGCCCGGCTTTGACCAGCTCGATATAGTCATTCAATCCGGGCGCCGCAAACGCCGCGCGCCGGTTTGCGCTGCAGCGCTGTCCATCTCCTCGATGAGTTCTTCTTCAACCACCGCCGTATGCTGCGCCGCCAGGAAATTGCCGACATGACTGAGGCCGTCGAAATGATCGCAGAACACCTTGATGACGACCAGCAGCGGCACCGCCATCAGCGCGCCGACGAAACCCCACAGCCAGGACCAGAAGGCAATGGCGATGAGGATCGCCACGGCATTGATCTCTAGGCGCCGGCCGACCACCGTCGGCGTCACGAATTGGCCCTCGACGGTATCGCACAACAGCACGAAGGCCGGCGCCAGCAGCGCGTAGGAGATGCTGTCGAAGCTGATCAGCGCGATGATCGTGACAAGCGTGATTGTAATCAGCGCCCCGATATAGGGCAGGAAATTGAGCAGAGCCGCTGCCGCGCCCCAGACCTGCGGATTGGGCACGCCGAGTGCCCAAAGGCCGAGTCCGATGACCACGCCAAGGCATGTATTGATGACGGCTACGGTGAGCAGGTAGTGCGAGATTTCACGTTCGACATCATAGACGACGCGCAGTGCCCGCTTCTTTTCGCTGAGACTGGGGAAGGATTCGACGATCTTCTCATAGAACATCGTGCCGGAGGCGAGCAGGAACAGCGACAGGACAAAGACGATGATGAGGCTGGTGCCCGCCGACAGCAAATTGCTGGCGGCTTGCGGGAGAAGGCCGGATTGCGCCATGGCAACCCTCTGAACGCCCGGCTCCTGGGATGTCTGCGTCAGTCCCTCTATCTGCCGCGAAATCTCCATGATCCTCTCGAAAGGACGTCGCAGTTGCGCGAGCCGTTCGGTCAGCTGCTGGCCAATCACCGAGGTGTTGTTGATGAGGTCGATGACCGGCCCGCTGAGCAGATATCCTGCGACAGCGATGACGCAGAACGACAGCAGCACCAGCAATGTCGCCGACATCACATCGGGCATGCCGTGTTTGCGCAGGAAGCGGACGATCGGCGTCAGCGTCAGTGCCAGCAGGAAAGCCAGAATGACCGGCATGAAGAAGGCACGAGCGAAGGAGAGCGCGTAGATCGCCATAAGGATGAAGATGCCGACGAGCAGCGAACGCATCAGATGCGTGTCCGCCCGCGCCTCGACGCGCGGATCCGGGCTTTCGGCAGCGCCTGTGCCCAAAGCGGCGGGGTCGGCTTTCATTCTGGCCCTCGGCGGCACACCGCGATTGGTGTACGCTGTTGGCGGGAAAACGCCTTTGCGGCTTCAAAGTTCCGCCAGAGCGACGTGCGTCCACTTGGACGCACAAAGTACGCTCTAACACTTTGAATCTACGCATCGTGCTTTCCGAAAATCGATTCCGATTTTCGGGCCGATGCGTTAGCCGGCGTTGACGACGACCTTAGCCTACTACGATCTTGCCTACGAATCAGGCGGCTGGCGCAGCCACGGTGGGAATGGCCTTCGCCGTTTCCTTGCGCACGATCGGCGCCACTTTGGTGCCGTAGAGTTCGATCGCCTTCATGATCTTGGCGTGCGGCATGGTGCCGATCGCCATTTGCAGCAGGAAGCGGTCGCTGCCGAATATCCTGTGCTGGGCAATGATCTTCTCGGCCACCTGTTCTGGATTGCCGACGAAAAGCGCACCGTTCGGCCCGCGCGACTGGTCGAAATGTGCCCTCGATGTCGGACCCCAGCCACGCTCGCGGCCGATGCGGTTCATCACCTCGGCCTGCGGCCCATAAAAATCGTCGGCTGCCTGATCGGTGGTCTCCGCGATGAATCCGTGGACGTTGAGGCTGGTGGCCAGATCAGCCGGATCGTTGCCGGCCCGCTTGGCCGCCTCCCTGTAGATGTCGAAGAGCGGCGCGAACCGCGCCGGCTCGCCGCCGATGATGGCCAGCGCCAGCGGCAGGCCGAGCGCGCCGGCCCGCGCCGCCGATTGCGGCGTGCCACCGATCGCGATCCAGATCGGCAATCTGTCCTGGAAGGGGCGGGGATAGACGCCACGATCGTTGATCGGCGCGCGCAGCCTGCCCGACCAGGTCACCTTGACATGATCGCGGATGGCAAGCAGCAGGTCGAGCTTTTCGGCGAAGAGCTCGTCGTAGTCTTTGAGATTGTAGCCGAACAGCGGAAAGGATTCGATGAACGAACCGCGCCCGGCCATGATCTCGGCGCGGCCGCTGGATAGAAGATCGAGCGTCGCAAACTGCTGGAAGACGCGAACCGGATCGTCGGAGGAAAGCACGGTGACCGCGCTGGTCAGCTTTATGCGCCTGGTGCGTTCGGCCGCCGCCGCCAAGGCCACGACCGGCGCTGAAGCTGCATAATCGGGGCGGTGATGCTCGCCCAGCCCAAACACGTCAAGGCCGACCTGGTCGGCCAGTTCGATCTCCTCGATCAGGTTGCGCAGCCGCTCATGCGCACCGATGGCGCCGGGGCCCGGTTCCGGGCTGACGTCGGCGAAGGTATAGAGACCGAGTTCCATCATGTGTCATCCTGGCGCTTTGTTTTTCGCGCTACAGGTAGCGACCGGTCCGCCGCGCCGCCAGAGGGCCGGATGGTGAACAGTGCATGTCCGTTTCAGCCGAATTCAGCCGAAAAGGCGTCTCCCGACTGCAACAGCTCAGAATTTCATGGCTGGCATACCGTTTTGGCGCTTGAACTCTGGATTTTCACGCGTATGTAAGCCTCGCAAATTGACTCCAGGGAAGTGGACTTGGCTATCTATAGGGAAAAAGACGTTTTCGAGCGGCGCAATGCCGCAAACGAGGCAAAGAAGGCGCTTCTCGAGCGCTTCAAGGCAAAGCCGGCAGCAGACGATCCAGCCGTGCTGGCACGACAGGCCGAACGCAAGGCAATCCTCGAAGCTCGTGCGATACGCGAGGCCGAAAAGGCCCGGCTGAAGCAGGAAAAGCTGGCGCGCGAAGCGGCCGAAAAGGCCGAGCGCGAAGCCGCTGCCGAAGCAGCGCGTATCGCTGCCGAAGAAGCGGCGCAGGCGGAAGCGAAGATCCGGGAAGCCGAAGAGAACGAGCGCATCGCTCGTTTGCTCGCCGACGAGGCCGAGCGCAAGGCTAAGCGCGACGCGCGCTATGCGGCGCGCAAGCAGCGCACCGGCAGGACGCCTCCGGGCTTTTCCGCTCGCTAGCGCTCCTACAGCGCGATTTTACCAATCAAATTCAGGGCCGCCTTGCAGCGGCCCTGAACGCGTTTGTGTTACAATCTTACAGCCAAACTAGAGCAATTCCAGGAAAAGTGTGAAACGGTTTTCCGTCCGGAATTGCGCAAAAACAAAGAGATAGAGCGTTTCGGCGTTTCCGTGAAACGATGAACCGCTCTAGGCCGCGAGCTTCAGCCCCATGATGCCGCAGACGATGAGTGCGATGCAGCCCAGCCTGATCGCGGTCGCAGGCTCGCCGAGCAGCCAGATGCCAAGCAGCGCCGTGCCGACGGTCCCGATACCGGTCCACACCGCATAGGCCGTGCCGACCGGCAGCGTCTTCAGCGCCAGTCCGAGCAAGGCGAGACTGACGACCATCGAGACAACCGTCAGGACCGTCGGGAGCGGCTTCGAAAACCCATCAGTGTATTTGAGGCCGATCGCCCAGCCGATTTCGAACAGGCCAGCGAAGAAGAGAAGAATCCACGACATCGGAACGCTCCATTGAATTGCGGGTCGTCCCGGTCTTTCGGAAAGCGCGAAGCCGTCTTCGCTGCATTAAAATAGAAATTTCGGGTGCCCAATCAACAGCAGCGCCGGCGGCATTTCAGGAACAGTCGCTGAATGTCGATTGGTCCTGAAATGCCGCCGGTCATGACCTTGCGCCGAAACGCCGAGGCTTACCTGTCCTTGAGTTTCGTCGCCTTGACGGGCGGCGCTTTCAGGACCGGGGCTGCAGCAGGTTTCTTCGCGTCCTTCTTCGGCTTGCGGGCTTCCTTGCCCGCCTTCATCGCACCTTTAGCCATGATTCGTTTCCTCCGATTGTGGCAAGCGAAATGAACCAAGAGAAACGCCCGACCGCAAGAGGCATAATCTGGGCGCGCCTGTGCCAGCCGGCGGCCGTCAAGCAGTTTCTAATTCGCTCGTAAACCGCGTTGGTCCGTGCGATGATCTTTTTGCACTGCAGCAACGGCCCGTGCCTTCGCGGGGTGTTGATCCGGCAGGCCGGTCAGGACGACAATGCGAATCCACATCGGCTGCGAGATGAGCTTCGACTTTCCGCAGGAAACGCCGCTGATTGCGATGCTCAACGTTCACTATTCCCGCGCGTCCGATCTCGAGCGGCCGGATTTCCTGACCTCGAACCCACCGGTGCCGATCGAAAGCTACCGCGACAGTTTCGGCAATTGGTGCAACCGTCTTGTCGCGCCGCCGGGTCGCTTCACCTTCGGCACGGACGCCGTGATCCGCGACCCGGGAACCTTCGAGATGGGCGAGCTGCTGGCGTGGCAGCACGAGGTGCGCGACCTGCCGTCGGAAACATTGCTGTTCCTGCTGCCGAGCCGCTATTGCGAGAGCGACGTGCTGGCAAACGAGGCATGGCGGCTGTTCGGCCACACACCGCTCGGCATTCCACGGGTGCAGGCGGTCTGCGACTTCGTCCACAACCACATCATCTTCAATTACAGCAATGCGCGGCCGACGCGCACGGCAGCCGAGGCCTATCGTGAGCAAAGCGGCGTCTGCCGCGATTTTGCCCACCTCGCCGTCGCCTTCTGCCGCGCCCTGAACATCCCGACCCGCTACTGCACCGGCTACATCAGCGATATCGGCCTGCCGAAACCGTGGTCGGACATGGATTTCGCCGCCTGGATGGAGGTCTATCTCGGCGGTCGCTGGCATGCCTTCGATCCGCGCAACAATGCGCCGCGCATAGGGCGCATCCTGATCGCTTCCGGCCGCGACGCAGCCGATGTGCCGCTGACCCATATTTTCGGGCCCGGCACGCTGGCCGGTTTCAAGGTCTGGACGAACGAGATCGTCGACTAGGCCGTGTGGACAGTTACCGCAACCACAAGACAATAGCCGCGAGAGTGACAACGGCGCGGTAATTGCGGGCGGTTTTCTCGAGCGGGTTGCGACCCGGCGGAACTGCTTGAGTTTGGAGGAGCAGCATTCGACGAGATGACGCTGGGCATAGAGGTGCCCTGACAGTGGGACAGTTTCTAGAGGCGGCCTACTTAGATTAGCTTGCACTGTAGTGGCGCTTGCCAATGTGCTCTTTAAATCCACACGGCATGGAGATCACTTCGTTGAAGTCTCAAATGCGGTCAGACGTTCAAGAACCTAAAAAGCGGCGGGCTTGCTTCGGATGGTTAAGGCCAGGAGCGCCTCCGAAAGTCGTTTCTTCGCCCGCTCGACCCCATTCTCGTCGATTGCCTCAACATCGAGGAACAAGTCGAGGCCAGTCGCGTGCTCGCTGATGACCTGAGGGCGCTGGGCCAGTTCACCCAGGAGGCCCTCAACTTCGTAGGGGACAACCTCCCGGCTGATCCCCTTCATGGCAATCGGTGCTAACGGACGCGCCCGGACAAGGTCGCGGACGAGCGCGTAAGTCTCATAGCTGAGGCAGATGCCGCCGGGCTCGGCAATCGACTGCAGACGGGCCGCCAAGTTCGCTTCGGCTCCGATGATCGTGTAGTCCATCCGATCATCGGAACCGAAGTTCCCAACGTTGCAATAGCCCGTGTTGATGCCCATGCGAGCTCGGAAGGGCCGTTCAACTCCGCGGTCATGCCACACCCTGTTCAACTGCTCCAGCCGACGCTGCATGTCGACCGCCATGCGCAAGCAGGCTCTCGCGTCTTCCTCGATGCCTTGCGTCTCGGGGTCTCCGAAGAACACAAGAAGCGCGTCGCCGATGAACTTGTCGACGGTGGCGCCGTGTTTGAGCGCGATCCTCGACATCTCGGTGAAGTACTCGTTGAGGAGAACCGTCAGGTCCTCGGGCTGGAGCCGTTCCACGATCGCGGTGAAATCCTTGACGTCGGAGAAAAAGATCGTGAGCTTCTTGCGCTCGGTCGCGATGGTGACGTCCTTCTGGCCGCTGAAGATGCTTTTGTAAATTTGAGGCGAGAGGTATTTGGCGATCTTCAATGAAATCGCAGCCAGGAAGTCGTTTGCCTCGGAAAGCTCCTTATTGATGCCCTGAACCAAGGCGGACTGCCGACGCTGCAGCAGAATGAAAGTCAGGCCCGCTGCCGCTGCGAAGCCGAAATATAGGAGCAGATACTTGAAGGTGAGGACGTTCGCAGCGATAGGCTGATTGACTGATATCTCCTGGATCCCTCGGACATCCCCTACCTTCCAGTCCGTCTTGGGGCTGTCCGGGTGTAAGTTATGGCAGGTCACGCAGACTTGTCCCATTACAACGGGGGCCGCGGCGCGGACTTGCCGGTCAAACAGCGAACCCGAGACTTCGACGATCGGCTCCCTCGGGTTGGCGCGCAAAGCAAAGATTGCATTCCGCTCGAATACATCGAGCTGGTGGGGCGCGCGACCTTTGAAAGGCAGATCCGAGACGAACCGATATTTGACGGACCCGTCGTGAGCGCTGATGCGCTTGCCGAGTTCAATCGAGAGGGTTGCTGGAATAGGGATCGCACCTGGCACGTCCCGGTAGTTGTGCGTCGCAGTCACGGCGCCGTCTGCTTGCAGCACGCGTCCCACGACGTCGCTGCCGTAGAATCCGCGCATTTCGTCGATGATCCGGCTGATTTCGCTGGCTTGCCTGCGCAGCATCCGTTCCGATAGGTCTCGGAGGTCGAGCCAGGCTGCGACGGGCAGACCTATAAGGCCGATGACCACTGCCGCCACCAGGAGCGGTCCCATGGTGCGCTGCTGACGCGCAATCTGTTCACCCAGTCCAGCCATTGTGCAAGCGCCAGGCCGTCATTAGGATCTGGACTATAGCTCATTCCCGGCACGGTACTAGAGTCAGTCTTGGCTCGATGAAAACACGTCAGCCCTGCAACGACGGACCGACCTTGGGCGGTTGTTGCGATAACCGCTCAGGGGTCAGAAGTTCACCTTTGGCAAGGTTGAGACATCTGCGGCCGGAGAGCGCGTCGGAAAAGAAGTGTCCCGCGAAGCGTATCCTTCGGCGCCCGGCCAACTGCGGACTGTTCTCACGCTTGGAGAAGGAAAGCTCAAAGCCACTGTCCGACTCTCTAGGGGTATGGCCTATCGCTTTGAACGACTGGACGGCTCGTGCGTTGTGCTGCGTGTGGAGCTTCGGCGCATGGATCGATAGGCTCGCAGCGCATTGAAACGAGGCAGCACACCATGGCGGCGCATGGCGGGTCCCGAAAAGTCATCTACGCGGCGCTCGCCGGCAACCTCGCGATCGCGCTGACCAAGTTCGCCGCCGCCTTCTTCACCGGCAGTTCGGCGATGCTGTCGGAGGGCGTGCACTCGCTGGTCGATACCGGCAATGGCGGCCTGCTGCTCTACGGCATGTATCGCGCCGCCCAACCGCCCGACCGCACGCATCCGCTCGGCCATGGCCGCGAACTGTATTTCTGGAGCTTCATTGTCGCACTTCTGGTCTTTGCGCTCGGCGCCGGCGTGTCGTTCTACGAAGGTGTGGTCCACATCATGGCGCCCGAGCCGGTCGTCAATGCCAAGGTGAATTATGTTGTGCTTGGCCTTTCGTTTCTCTTCGAAGGCAGCTCCTGGCTGGTTGCGCTGAAGGAATTCCGCCGGGAAAAGGGCAGGCTCGGCTGGCTCAAGGCGGTGCAGTTCAGCAAGGATCCCACCGTCTACACCGTGCTGTTCGAGGACAGTGCGGCACTTCTCGGTCTGATCGTTGCCTTCGCCGGTATATTGGCTGCGGAATTGCTCGACATGCCGGAACTCGATGGTGCCGCCTCGATCGGCATCGGGCTGATTCTCGGAGCAACCGCGATCTTCCTGGCGCGTGAAAGCAAGAGCCTGCTGATGGGCGAGCCAGCCTCGCCCGAGATGCAGAAGAAAGTGCTGGCCATCGTTCAGCAGGATCCGGCGGTGCAGCGCGCCAACGGCGTGCTGACTATCCATATGGGGCCTCGGGAGATCGTCGCCGGCTTGAGCATCGAGTTCGAGGACCATTTGTCGGCGCCCGCGATCGAGGCCTGCGTCGAACGCATCGAGGCGCGGCTGAAAGCAGAGATGCCGGAGATCACGCGGCTGTTCGTCAAGCCGCAGACAACCGGGACGTGGGAACAGCGGCGCAATGTGATCGAGGCCGCGTCTGACGATACGCCGGACTAGCCGGCGTGCGGCGCACTTGCCACGCCACCGCATCGACTGAAAATCGAAATCGATTTCGGATAAGCACGATGCGTAGGTTCTGAGTGTTGGAGCGCATTTTGTGCGTCCAAGTGGACGCACAACGGTGTAGATTGCTGAACGGATTTCGGGAGAAACGAAGATGAAAATCGACGGCCGGTGCCATTGCGGCGCCATCACCTACGAGGCGGAAGTCGATCCGGAAAAGACCAATATCTGCCACTGCATCGATTGCCAGCAACTGACTGGAACGGCGTTTCGGGTGACCGTGCCGGCGTCGGAGGATCACTACCGGATCACCAGGGGCACGCCGAAGATCTACATCAAGACCGGATCGAGCGGCGCCAGGCGCGCCCAGGCCTTTTGCGGCGAGTGCGGTTCGCATCTCTATGCCACGTCGGTCGGCGACGGGCCGAAAGTCTACGGCATCAGGGTGGGCACGGCGCGGCAGCGCAATGAACTGGTGCCGAGACGGCAGCTGTGGCACCGCTCGGCGCTGCACTGGCTGCCGGAATTCGAAGGCACGACGATCGTCGAGGAGCAGTAGCCTCTCAGTCGTCGCCTTCCACGACCCTTAGTCTCAGCTGGCCGGTCTTGGAGTCGGCGACGCGCGCACCCGCTTCGGCCTTCGCGCCGGCCCCATATGTGGTCTCGGCCGATCCGGCGTCGCCCTCCGTCGGCTGCGCGCCGAACTCCAGCGCCTCGATCTTCTGGCCGCGCTTGGTCACCTTCGACGTCGAGACGAGAATATCGTCGATATCCTTGGCCGACTGGCCGAAATGGCTCTGCAGCTTGCGCACCCGCTCGTCGAGACGCGAAACATCCTCCATCAGCCGGATCACCTCGCCCTGGATCAGATGCGCTTGCTCGCGCATGCGGGCGTCCTTGAGGATCGCCTGGATGACCTGGATCGACAGCATCAGCAGCGACGGCGAGACGATGACGATGCGGGCGCGGTGCGCCTTGTGGACAATCCCCTCGAAATTCTCGTGGATCTCGGCGAACACCGATTCCGACGGCACGAACATGAAGGCGGTGTCCTGCGTCTCGCCCTGGATCAGGTATTTTTCTGATATATCGCGGACATGCACCTCGATGTCGCGCCGAAACGCTTGTGCTGCGGCCTTCTGCAAATCGACGCCTTCGGCGGCACGAATGGCGTTCCAGGCTTCCAGCGGAAACTTTGCGTCGACGGCAAGCGCCGGCGCGCCGTTCGGCATCTTCACCAGGCAGTCGGGCCGGCTGCCGTTCGACAAGGTCGCCTGGAATTCGTAGGCACCGTGCGGCAGGCCGTCGGCGACGATCGCCTCCATGCGCGACTGGCCGAAGGCACCGCGCGTCTGCTTGTTGGAGAGGATCGCCTGAAGCTGAACGACCTGGCCGGCCAGCGACTGGATATTGCCCTGCGCCGTGTCGATGACCGCCAGCCGTTCCTGCAGCTTGGCCAGGCTCTCATGCGTCGATTTCGTCTGCTCGGTCATGGTCTGGCCGAGACGTCCGGTCATCGCGTCGAGCCGTTGGCCGATCGACTGCGTGAGTTCGGCCTGCCGCGCCCCGAACACTTCGGCGATGGCGCCCATGCGGCCCTGCATTTCGGCCTGGCTTTGCAGGATGCCGGCCATCCGCGCCTCGGCGTCGCGGGCGTGGTCGGCGGCTTCCGCGGCAGCCACCGCGCGCGCCTTGGCCGACCGCCAGAGCGCGACGACGAGCGCTACGAACAGGCTCAGGAACAGGGTCGCGCCGAATGCCAGCGCGTGGCCGAGCGTGATCGTGGTGGCGCCGAGCCGGGCGATTGGTTCGGACAGGATAGTGGTCAGGTCGTTCATATGGGACAGCATAGATGATTCGGCCTGACGGCACAGATCAAAACGTGAACGGCGCTTCAATTGCCCCGGTTGACGCTTTCCGTGTGACGTCTTAGGTGAGACGCCATGTCGATCAAGCCTCTCATCATTCTTCCCGATCCCATCCTGCGCCAGGTTTCGAAACCGGTCGAGCGCGTCGACGGTGCTTTGCGCAAACTGGCCGACGACATGCTGGAGACCATGTACGATGCGCCGGGCATCGGTCTGGCGGCGATCCAGGTCGGCGACCCGTTGCGCATGCTGGTGATCGACCTTGCCAAGGAAGACGAGACGCCGGCGCCGCATGTCTTCATCAATCCCGAGGTCCTCGAGAGCTCCGATCAGCGCTCGGTCTACGAGGAGGGTTGCCTGTCGATTCCGGATTACTATGCCGAGGTCGAGCGTCCCGCCGCCGTGCGGGTGAAATATCTCGATCGCGAGGGCAAGTTGCAGGAGATCGAGGCCGAAGGGCTGATGGCGACCTGCCTGCAGCACGAAATCGACCACCTCAACGGCGTTCTGTTCATCGACCACATCTCGAAGCTGAAGCGCGACATGGTGGTGAAGAAGTTCAAGAAGCTCGCCAGGGACAAAGCGCCGGGCAGCAAGGCGCCGGGCAAATTGGTGGGATAGGGCTCAAAAATGCCCCTGCGCGTCGTTTTCATGGGTACGCCCGAATTCTCGGTGCCGACGCTGCGGGCGATCGCGGAAGCCGGGCATGAGATAGAAGCCGTCTACACCCAGCCGCCGCGCGCCGCCGGCCGCCGCGGACTGGAACTGACTCCGTCGCCGGTGCAGCGCGAGGCGGAGCGACTGGGCGTCGAGGTGCAGACGCCGGTGTCGCTGAAGAGCGAGGCCGAGCAGCAGGCGTTCCGTGCCTTGGGTGCCGATGTCGCCGTCGTCGTCGCCTATGGATTGCTGTTGCCCAAACCCATCATCGAGGCGCCGCGGCTCGGCTGCCTCAATGGCCACGCATCGCTGTTGCCGCGCTGGCGCGGCGCCGCCCCCATCCAGCGCGCCATCATGGCTGGCGATACCGAGACAGGCATGATGGTGATGCGGATGGAGGAAGGCCTGGACACCGGCCCGGTGGCCATGGTTGAAAAATGCGCCATCGGCCCCGATATGACGGCCGGCGAGCTGCACGATCGGTTGATGAGCCTTGGTGCCGCGTTGATGGTGGAAGCGCTGGCGCGGCTGGAACGGGATACCCTGACATTTACCACACAGGCGACGGCGGGGGTGACCTACGCCAAAAAGATCGATAAAGCGGAGACGCGCGTGGACTGGACGCGGCCTGCTGGCGAAGTCCACGATCATATTCGCGGCCTGTCGCCCTTTCCCGGCGCATGGTGCGAGATCGAAATCGGCGGCCGCCAGGAACGGCTGAAACTGCTTCGCTCGACGCTTTCGCAAGGCGCCGGCGAGCCGGGAGGAATTCTCGACGACCGGCTGACGGTCGCCTGCGGGTCAGGCGCGGTCAGGCTGGTCGAAGTTCAACGTGCGGGCGGAAGGCCCATTGCCGCGCAGGAGTTTCTGCGCGGGGCCAAGCTCGAAAAAGGAATGAAATTCTCATGAGCATGATGTCGATACGTGCGGCGACGCCGCGGGACCGCGAGGCGATCCGCCTCGTCGAGGAGCATGCGTTCGGCCAGCAGGCGGAGGCCGGACTGGTCGACGCGCTGGTTACCGGCGGCGATGCCGTCGTCGAACTGGTGGCGGACGAAGATGGACAGGTGGTCGGCCACATCCTGTTTTCCAGGCTTTTCGTGCAGAACGGCGGCAAGAGCTTCCCGGCGGTGGCGCTGGCGCCTTTGGCGGTCGAGCCGTCATTCCATGGCACCGGCATCGGCGGCGCGCTGGTTCGCGAGGCGCATATCCGCCTCAAGGACGCCGGCGAAGTGCTGGCTGTGGTGCTTGGCGATCCCGCCTATTACGGCCGTTTCGGCTACAGCCATGCGCGCGCCGAAAAATTCGAAAGCGAATATCAGGGCGACGCGCTGCAGGCGCTGGCCTGGGCCGAGGCGCCTGAGACCGGCAAGCTGGTCTACGCTTCGGCTTTCGGCTCGGCGCTCGCCGCCTAACCTCATCCTGCTTTAGGAATGCCGCGTTTTCGCCTCGACATCGAATATGACGGCAGCCTCTATGCCGGCTGGCAGCGTCAGGCAGACCAGCCTTCGGTGCAGCAGGCGATCGAGCAGGCGATCGAGAAATTCTGCGGCGAACAGGTCTCGCTGCGCGGCGCCGGCCGCACCGATGCCGGCGTCCATGCGACCGGCCAGGTGGCGCATGTTGATCTCGTCAAGGCGTGGTCGAACGATAAGGTGCGCGATGCGGTCAACGCCCATCTGCAAGCGGCCAAGGCGCGCATCGCCATCCTCAAGGCGGCTGTCGTGCCTGATGGCTTCGACGCGCGTTTCTCGGCGGTCGGCCGCCACTACCTCTATCGTATCGTCAACCGGCGCGCGCCGGCCGCACTCGACAAAGGCAAGATCTGGTGGGTGCCGAAGCGGCTCGACGCCGAGGCCATGCACGAGGCGGCAAAAGTGCTGCTGGGGCGGCACGATTTCACCACGTTTCGCTCGACCCAATGCCAGGCCGACAGCCCGATCCGAACGCTCGACCGGCTGGATGTCAGTCGGCTGGGTGACGTGATCGAAGTGCGGGCCTCGGCGCGCTCGTTCCTGCACAATCAGGTGCGCTCGATGGTCGGCTCGCTGAAGCGCGTCGGTGAAGGCGGCTGGACAATTGCCGACCTGAAGGCGGCGCTCGATGCGCGCGACCGTGCAGCCTGCGGCCAGGTGGCGCCGCCCGACGGGCTTTTTCTCGTCGGTGTGGATTATCCGAAGGTTGACTAATGCATGTCGCCCAAAAGTGCCCAGCGGTTTTGGGGTAACGATATGCATAGAAACAAAGGCTTAAAGCGCGTTGCATGAATCCTTTCAAACGCGACGCGCTTTAAGCGGGCGCACCGATACCGAGCAGCGCCTGCAGGCCGAACAGAACGACCAGCGACGCCACGAACATGCCGGCGAAGACAGCGGTGCCGACAGCTGCGCCCCTGCCGATGGCGATGTTTGTCATCCGCCAGGTCAGGACCATCGACAGCGCAAACAAAAGCAGCGACGCCAGTACGGCAAACTCGTTGGTGGACGGCAGGAAAAGCCTGATCAACGCTGCTGGCAGCATCATCCAGGCGGTGATCGCCGACGCCCAGTTGCTGGCAACGACATAGTGGACGAAGCGGCCGCCGATGCCGGCGCGCGGCGCGATAAGGGCAAGGCCGACAAGCGGCAACACCCAGGCGCCGATGTCGACCGTCGCCAGACGGATCAGCATGCTGAATCGCCCCGCGAATGCATCCGGATCGCCGATCTCGTTGGCAAGGCCGACCCAACCGACGATCAGCGCCGGTACCGCGACGACGATGGCGAAGAAGGAATTCCAGAAACCGTCGGCCGAAATATCGAGCAGGCGCAGCCCGTCGGCCTTGCCGAGCATCAGTCGCCAGGCGCCGGTCAGGGAAGCATAGGTTTCGTCCGACGAAAGCATGATTATGATGCGCCTTGCTCGAACCAGTCTTCGATGAAGCGCTGATAGATTTGCGTCAGCATCTCGAGGTCGGCAAGCGCGACGCGTTCATCGACCATGTGCATGGTCTTGCCGACCAGTCCGAACTCGACCACCGGACAATAGTCTTTGATGAAGCGCGCGTCGGAGGTGCCGCCGGAGGTGGAAAGCGCCGGCTTCCTGCCGATCACCGCCTTGACCGAGCCGCTGAGCGCCTCGATCAGCCGGTCATCGTGGGTCAGGAAGACGTGGCTCGGCCGGTCGCGCCAGACGAGCTCGTAATCGACCGGCGTGGTCTTGCCGGTCCGGTATTTCTTGCGCTTCGCCGCCTTGTCGAGACGGTTGTGGATTTCCGCCTGGATGGTCTCGGCGGTCCATGTGTCGTTGAAACGGATGTTGAAGGTGGCGGTCGCCCTCGCCGGAATGACATTGGTGGCCGGATTGCCGACGTCGATCGAGGTCACCTCCAGGTTGGTCGGCTGGAAATCCTTTGTGCCCTTGTCGAAGACGGGGTGCAGCAAGGCGTCGGCCAGCGTCATCAGACCGCGCACCGGGTTGTCGGCAAGCTGCGGATAGGCGGCGTGGCCCTGCCGGCCGTTGACGATGATGCTGCCGGACAGCGAACCACGCCGGCCGATCTTGATCATGTCGCCCAGTGCGTCTGGATTGGTCGGCTCGCCGACGATGGACGCATCCCACTTCTCGCCCTTGGCGGCTGCCCATTCGAGCAGCTTTGTCGTGCCGTTGATGGCCGGTCCTTCTTCATCGCCGGTGATCAGCAGCGAGACCGAGCCTTTCAGGCCGCCTTTCGACTCGATAT
>NZ_SUEO01000026.1:15831-17444 GCF_004962925.1 Mesorhizobium sp.
GCGCCACCGCGGCGATGAAACAGGCGATGCCACCCTTCATGTCGACGGCGCCGCGGCCGAACATCTCGCCCTTGGCGATCTCGGCAGCAAAGGGCGGATGCGTCCATGACGCTTCGTCGCCGACCGGCACCACGTCGGTATGCCCGGCGAACATCAGATGCGGACCGTTGCCGGAGCGCCGCGCATAGAGATTTTCGATATCGGGCGTGCCGTCTTCCGAAAACACCGGGCGCTCGACGGAAAAGCCGAGCGGCTTCAGCATTGTTTCCAGCGTGCTCAATGCTCCGCCTTCAGCGGGCGTCACCGAGGCGCAGCGGATGAGGGCGGCGAGATTTCTGGCGGGATCGGTCGGCAACGTCATGGGCAAAAGCGATAGTCGAAAGCGCAAGGCCTGTCACGGCCAGACATAAGGGCCAGCCATCCCGCCGACATTATGGTTTTCATGTCGTATAGTCGCAGGCCAAGGCAGCATCATCGGATGGCCAACAAGGACAAAAGGATCGTCATTGCCGGCGCCGGCAGCATCGGCTGCTATGCCGGCGGCTGCCTGGCGCTCGCCGGGCGGCAGGTGATTCTGCTGGCACGGCCGCGCATGGAAGAGGCCTGCGGAAGGACGGGTTGCAGGTCACCGACCTTGACGGCCGCGACCGCTCCATCACGCCGGATGGGCTTTCGGTCACCGCCGATCCGGCGGTCGCCTTGCGCGGCGCCGAAATCATTCTTGTGACGGTCAAGAGCGGCGCGACAGAAGAGATTGCGGCGCTCATTGCCGCCCACGCCCGCCCGGACGCAGTGGTGGTCAGCCTGCAGAACGGCGTCGACAATGCCGACAGGCTGCGGGCTGGGCTCGCCGGGCGGCGTGTGCTCGCCGGCATGGTGCCGTTCAACGTGGTCCAGTCACTGGGTGGCGAACTGCCGCTTCGCGTGCATCGCGCCAGCGAGGGCAAGGTGATGATCGAAAACGGGGTCGCCGGCCTCGATGAACTCCTCAACGTCGATGGGCTTGCCGTCACCACGCATGACGACATGACAGCGGTGCTGTGGGGCAAGCTGCTGCTCAATTTGAACAACGCGCTGGTGGCGCTTTGCGGCCTGCCGCTGGCAACGCAATTGGCTGACCGCCGCTGGCGGCTGATCCTGGCCGGCCAGATCGACGAGGCATTGGCGGCAATGCGGGCTGCGGGCATCGAGCCGGCACCGATCGCCGGTCTGCGTCCCGGGTTGCTGCCAAAAGTGCTCCGGCTGCCCGACTGGCTGTTCAAGATCCTGGCGCGGCGTATGTTCGCGATCGATCCCGAAGCGCGCTCGTCGATGTGGGACGATCTGCAGCGCGGCCGGCCGACCGAGATCGACGAGTTGCAAGGCGCGATTCTGCGCCTGGCGGACAAAGCGGGTACGCCGGCGCCACTGATAAAGCGGGTCACGGCGCTGGTGCGCAAGGCAGAGCAGGAAAGGCGTGGATCGCCCGGCCTGACGCCCGAGGCGATCATGGCGGCGCACAGCTCCCGATGATCCGGGTGGGATCGTCAGTTCGCGGTCCGCACATGCGCCCAGTAGCGGCCCTTGCCAGTTCGCTTGGCTTCATAGAGCGCGTGATCGGAACAGGTGAGAAG
>NZ_SUEO01000026.1:17454-44947 GCF_004962925.1 Mesorhizobium sp.
CCGTCGGCAGGCGCGAAGGCGCTCCCAATACTCAACCCGATTCGTATGGCGGTGCCCACGTCAAGGTCGAAAGGTATCGAAATCTTCTCAATGGCCCGCTTTGCCAAATAGGTGGCTTCGATCTCGGATGTGCCGGGCAGCAGGATGACGAATTCGTCACCTCCGATGCGAAAGACCACATCCCCCGCCCGGAAAGCGCGTTTTGATCGTTCGGCCACCTTGCGCAGCAGTATGTCGCCAATCGCGTGGCCGAAGCGGTCATTGACGTGTTTGAAGCCGTCGAGGTCCATGCTGAGAACGGCAAACGGCCTGCCGCCATTTGCCGCCGGCGCCGCAAGCTCGCTGCACATGTCGCGCAGTTTCTCCTGAAGGAAGATGCGGTTTGGCAGGCCGGTCAGCGCGTCCTTGATCGCCAGATCGCGATTGTCCAGTTCGGCGCGGATCATGCGGGCGTTGATCGCATGATTTTGAAGCAGCACGATGATGACGCCGGCCACATAGAACGGCATTTGAATTCCGACGATCGGCATTCCGGGAGCCGGAGAAAACAGCGCGCCAACCAGATAAGGCAGGCTTACGGCCAGCATGACGAATATGGCGAAGCGCGGGGTCGCAGCGTTGCGTGATGACACCACGCCGACGACGCCGGCGACGTTCAAGGCAGCCAGCACGGCGAGCGCCATGTGCCCGCCGGCGACACAGCCGTAGCAGCCGAGGCCGAAAATGACCGACCATAGGCCTCCGGCGGCCATGAGGGCCGCCAGCGGCCCCTTTCCCCCGCGCTTGCGGGCCTGCTCACATTCCCGCATCAGCAGGAAACGGACGGCAAACAGGATGAGGTCGGCCGCGATCCAGGCGTAAGGCCACCAGTCGCCGGTGACGACCGCGGCGCTGACTGCCAGCACCAGGACGCTGATGGTACCGAACAGGACAGCGAATTTGCGGTCGAAAGTGGTGTCGAGAAGCCGCGCGCGGACAGCTTCCGGCTCCGCTCTTATCGGCGAAGAAAACCAGGCGAAAAGCGGCGCGCCGGCGCTTCGCTTTCCGCGCGTTTCCGGGTTGGCCAAGCGTTTGTCGTGTGCCAGTCGAGTGCTCCGTGCCGGGCGACACAGTCTACACGGGCATGCTGGACCAAGGTGATTAAGATTAGCTTAGGTATCTGGATGTGCCGACCGCAAGGGAGCGTTGATCAGTGTGATCTTTTGCCAGATTTTCCGAGACAGGTTGGAGGCAAGGGTCTCGATGTCGTTGACGCCATCGACGAACACATTGTCGTTGACCGACTGGGCGAACAGCGCGGCGATCTTGCCGGTGATCGACAGCATTTCGGAGCAATAGTCGAGATAGCGGGCGAGATCGGCACGGTCGGTTATGCGTGCCGGTGAATGCGATGCCGGCTTGAAATCGGCTGAAAGCACTGCCGGATCCTTGGTCAGCTGATGCATGTCGATGACGTGGATCAGCGATCGCAAGCCGTGAAGCTTGCGAAACACCTGCTTGCGCTTGATACGCTCCTCGGTTCGGATCAACGCCAGGAAGCCGAGCGCCGCTAGGATGATCACGTTGATCGAGGATTCTATGCCCTGCACCGACTGGATGGCATCGTGGCTTGCCGAGACACGGCCGAGTGGCAGGATGGTGCCGACGAACAGGAACATCAGCGCGCCGGCGGCAATGGCGGCGATGATGACGCCACGCAGCCACCAGATCGGCGCTTCCAGCGCCTTCGCTTCCTTGGCCAGATCACGCGACAGCGACACAAGTTCAATGGCGACGCCATGCAAGCCTGCATCGGGAAAACGGTCGGCGACGCGTTTTTCCAGTTGCTCGGCGGTTTCGATGATCAGTTTCGAATCAAGCGTGCGGTAGCGCATGGCAAGAGACCCGATCGACGTTCAGGATTCGGCCGGTGCATTGGTGTGTTTGCCGTAGCGGTTGGGTCCGGGATCACTTTTGAAAAAGGCCAAAATGATAAGGAGGATGGCGCCGATGACGAGAGAGATCAATGCATAGTAGGTAGGCTTGCCGAAATCATGGAACCGCTTCGCCGTTAGCGCAAAGGTCGACCATGTCGAGACGACCACAGCGATCCACCAGGCGAGCGCCCAGTACTGGCTTGCGGCAGTGCCTAGCGGCGTCCGCGAGAACTGGTAGAGCAGAAAAAGCTGAACGAGGAGGGGCAAAAGACCGGCCAGAACGTAGGCACTGGGGTTCACTCGCCCGGAAAGGCTGAAGAAAAGCCATAGAAATCGAGGTCTGTCGAGCAATCGGGTGGGTCCGTTTTTTGCGAAGAATCAATCGCGAAGCAGTTCATTGATTGAGGTCTTGGAGCGGGTCCTGGCATCGACCCGCTTGACGATGACCGCACAGTAGAGGCTCGGACCGGGCTCGCCGCTGGGCAACGGCTTGCCGGGCAAAGAGCCGGCGACGACGACGGAATTGGCCGGCACTTCGCCGTAGAAGATCTCGCCGGTGGCGCGGTCAACGATCTTGGTCGACTGGCCGATGAAGACGCCCATGCCGAGCACCGAGCCCTCGCGCACGATGCAGCCTTCGACCACTTCTGAGCGTGCGCCGATGAAGCAATTATCCTCGATGATGGTGGGACCGGCCTGCATCGGCTCCAGCACGCCGCCGATGCCGACACCGCCCGACAGATGCACGTTCTTGCCGATCTGGGCGCAGGAGCCGACCGAAGCCCAGGTGTCGACCATGGTGCCGCTGTCGACATAGGCGCCGACATTGACGAAGGACGGCATCAGCACGGCACCTGGCGCGACATAGGCGGAGCGCCGCACGATCGACGACGGCACGGCGCGGAAACCCGCCTTCTCGAAATCGATGGCGCTCCAGCCGTCGAATTTCGACGGCACCTTGTCCCACCAGACGGCCTGACCGGGACCACCCTTGATGATCTCCATCGGGTTGAGCCGGAACGACAGCAGCACCGCTTTCTTCAGCCACTGATTGGCATGCCATTTGCCGTCGGCCTGGCGCTCGGCAACGCGGGCGACACCCCGGTCGAGCAGGTCGAGCGCCGATTGGATGGCGTCGCGCGTCGCGCCACGGGTTGCCGTCGAAATCGTGTCGCGTTCCTCGAAGGCTTCTTCGATGGTCTTTTCGAGGCTCGCCAGATCGGGCTTCGACATGAATTCGCTCCATTACCAAGCTGTTAAGGGGCCGCGCCTTAACCTGTTTTGAAAGTCGCCGGACCCTATGTGAAGGCTTGGTGAGGGTCAATCGCGGCTGCGTCACGGGACGGCGCAAGTGAATAATTGGACGGGTAGGTAATATGACTCCTATGGAAAAGGCGGGGTGGACGCCGCTGCCGCATTCGGACGAGGATCTGGAGCGGTCGAAAAGCGTGCCGGACACGCCGCAGACGCGCGCCGAGACCTACCGGTTGGCCTGGAACGATCCCGACTTCATGACACGGCGCGAGTTGCGCGCGGTCAGGCTACAGCTCGAACTGTTAAAGCCGGAGATGATCCTGGCCGAGCGCGGCATCCGCTCGACCGTCATTCTGTTCGGTGGCGCGCGCATCCCCGAGCCGGGCGGTGAGGCCTGGGCGGCCAAGAACGAGACGCAGAAGAAGAACCTTGAGAAAAACAGCAAATATTATGAGGAAGCGCGAAAATTCGCCCGCCTCTGCTCGCAGCAGTCGGCCACCTCGTATTATCGCGAATTCGTCGTGGTGACCGGCGGCGGACCCGGCGTCATGGAAGCCGGCAACCGCGGCGCCGACGATGTCGGCGCACCGTCGATCGGCCTCAACATCGTATTGCCGCACGAGCAGGCGCCGAATGCCTATGTGACGCCGGAACTCTGTTTCAACTTCCACTATTTTGCGGTCCGCAAGATGCATTTCGTCATGCGCGCCAAGGCTGTCGCGGTGTTTCCGGGCGGCTTCGGCACGATGGACGAATTCTTCGAGACGCTGACCCTGATCCAGACCGGCCGCATGGAGCGCGTGCCGGTGATCCTGTTCGGCAAGGCCTTCTGGAAGAGGGCGATCGACCTCGATTTCCTCGCCGAGCAAGGCACGATCACCCCGGGCGACCAGGACATCATCGATTTCGTCGACACCGCCGACGAGGCCTGGGGGATTGTCAGCCGCTTCTACAAGCTCTGAGACACCGCTGTGCACCCACAGGTCAAGCCCGAGGGCATGCTTTGGGCGACATGCATTAGGCTGCGACTTCGACGATGGCGGTGAGGAATTCGGCAAGGTCGTCGGTGACGAAATCCACATCGTCCTCGTTGGCCGGGTCACGTTCCCAGATTTCCGAGAAGGTCGGTTCGAAGTTGCGCGGCACGACCAGCACCGTGGTCATGCCCAGCGATTTCGGCACGGACAGGTTGCGGGCCAGATCCTCGAACATCACCGCATTGTGGCCGGTGACGGCGTGGAGTTCCGCAAACTTCTCGTAGGTCTGGCGCGCCGGCTTGGGGTTCAGCCCGGCAGCGACGATGTCGAAGATGGCGTCGAAATGGTCGAGGATGCCGAGTTGGCGCGCGGTGCGTTCGGCATGCCTGCGGTCGCCATTGGTGAAAATGAACTTGCGGCCGGGAAGCTGGCGGATGGCGGTGCCGAGAACGGGATCGGGAACCAGCCAGGAATAGTCGATGTCATGGACCTTCTCGAGAAAGTCGTCGGGATCGATGCCGTGGCGCGCCATCAGACCGTTCAGCGTCGTGCCGTATTCCCGGTAGAGTTCCTTCTGCAGCTTGCGGGCATCGTCGCGCGGCAGCGTCAGCAGTTCTCCGACATAGGCGGTCATCTTCACGTCGATCTGCGAGAACAGGTTCGAATGGTGCGGATAGAGCGTGTTGTCGAGATCGAATACCCAGTCGGTGACATGGGCAAAGCGGGCAGGATCCGGGAGCGTGGTCATGCAATCCTTATGGCACGAAACGATGCTTTTGGCAGAGGCTTTATCCACAACTTATGCGGGTCGCGATTGGCGAAAATGACGCCATGATTCAAATTTTAGACATCGCAGAAAGGTGGCATTCAGGGCTTGCTGGCACACAGACGGTCCAGGGGGAGCAAGCGATGAGCCGCATATTACTGAAGTCTGCCGCCGTCGCTTTTGCCTCCCTCGCGGTCTCGCTTTTGTTGACGCTGATCGTCGTCCCGGCAATGGGCTTTCCGCTCAACCGCACGATGTGGCTGACGTCCACGGTCTGCCCGCTCGCTCTTGCCTGGATCGCTAGCGCTTATACATTCTGGCAGGGAGAGAGGTTGAAAAGCGCCCATCGCGATATCGCCCGCGCTCATGCCCAGCTCGCCGCCGCGCATCGGCGCCTGTCGGAAAAGGCGAGCCGCGACGACATGACCGGCATGCTCAACCGTGAGAGCTTCTTTGCGACGCTCGACGCCTCCCGGCGCAAATCCGATCGCGGTGCGTTGCTGGTCATCGATGCCGATCACTTCAAGGTCATCAACGACAGCTACGGCCATCTGATCGGCGACGACGCGCTGCTGCTCATCGCAAGCGCGATCGAGCGCGGCGTGCGCAGCGGCGACGTGATCGGCCGCATCGGCGGCGAGGAATTCGGCGCGTTCCTGGTCGGTGCCACCGAACAGGAAGCCAAAAGCGTCGCCGAGCGCATTCGCCGTGAAGTCGAACTGATCCGTTTCTGTCCCGTCGACGAGCGGATCATACCCCTCACCGTCAGCATCGGTGGCGTCACCTGCGGCGAGAATGCCGCCGTATCGGACCTGATGCGTGCCGCCGACCGGCGCCTCTACCAGGCCAAGCACCGCGGTCGCAATCTGACCATCCTGGACACGGACATTTCCGAAGCGGCTTGAGCGATCCCGCTTGTTAAGAAAAGCGTAGACAGTTTTCACTCAGCCGGGCCGTTTACGCGGCTTAAGCAAGTGTGCGGCTAGGTTTGGCACGGAATTGGCTTCTCTTGGCGAGCATGTGCCGTTCTGGGAACGGCATGCGTGGACAAAGGCCCCATCGAGAGACGTGTCATGAGTTTCTTCACCAGGAAAATGTCGCGCCGCACGATCATGCAGGCGCTGATCGCGTTGCCGGCCCTATCGCTGTTCCGCAAGCTGCCCGCTGCCGATCCGGACGCGATCGTCGAGATCAATGGTTGGATCCTCAAAAGGAGCGATCTGGCGTGATCTTCGACAGCTACGAGGCATTTCGCGCGGTGAATTTCACCGCCAAGGTCTGCATTCTCGGCTCAGGGCCAACCGGCACCACGATCGCAAGGAAGCTTGGCGCGGCCGGCATTCCGGTCGTGGTGCTGGAGGCCGGCTCCCGTGAGTTCAGCGATGATTCGCAGGATTTCTACCGCGGCGTCACGGTCGGCGATCCCTATTTCGATCTCGACATTACCCGGCTGCGCTTCATGGGCGGCAGCTCCAATCATTGGGCCGGCTGGTGCCGCGTGCTCGACAGCCAAGATTTCGAGCCAAAGGCCTGGGCGCCGGATACCGGCTGGCCAATCAGCCGCGCCGATATCGAGCCCTACCTGTCTGAAGTCCATGATATCCTAGAACTGCCCGATTTCCGGCCGGATGTGCCGATCTCGGACGACATTCGCTGGGTGCAACTGATCAAAAGCCCGGCAGTGCGCTTCGGCGAAAAATTCGCCGACGAGCTCGACAAGAGCAGGAACGTCGCCGTGGTGCTCAACACCTATGCCACCGAGCTTGCCGGCGACGGCAGACGAGTGACCAGCGCCAAATTGTGGTCGAACGGCCAGGACGCCGGCTCTTTCACCGCCGACTATTTCATCGCCTGTACCGGCGGCTTGGAAAACTCGCGGCTGCTTCTGTGGTCGAACCAGCGCTCGAATGGCGGCGTGGTGCCAAAGGCGACGGCGCTCGGCCGCTACTGGATGGAGCATCCGACCTTCGAGGGCGGCAATGCCATCCTCGCCGACTATAGCGCGTTCGAGGTCGACGCCACCAACGAGGCCTTTTTCTCCCCGACACTGGCGGCCATGGAGCGCCTTGAGATCATGAACTTCGGCATCAGGCTGATCGAGACGCCGTACCCCGGCGTCAAACGCATCATCGCCGACCTCGCCTGCACGGCGCCCGAGATGGCCGAATGGGTGTCCTACCAGCTCAGCCAGGACCTGCGCTGCGCCGCCCAGCTATATGTCGCCTGGGAACAGGCGCCGCTGGCCTCGAACCAGGTCCAGTTGTCGAAAGCCGATGTCGACCATGCCGGCGTGCCGCGCATCGAGCTGCACTGGAAAAAGTCGGAGCTGGAGCGCCGCACGCTCCTTGAGGGCCTGAGGCTGTTCGGGACGACGCTGGTCCAGAAGGATCTCGGCCGGGTGCGCATCGCCGACTGGCTCACCAATGGCGGGGACTATCCGACGAACGAAGAACTGGCCGGCCACCACCATATGGGCGGCACCCGTATGGGCACGGATGTGACCAAGAGCGTGGTCGACGCCAACTCAAAGGTGCATGGCATGGACAATCTCTATGTCGGCGGCTCCTCGGTGTTCTGCACGTCCGGCGAATGCAACCCGACGACGACGATCGTCGCATTGGCCTGCCGGCTGGGCGATCACCTCAGCAAGGTCATCGGCGTATAGAAGGCGGGCTCAGTCGGCCGGTCGAGGGATCGTCGTCGCAGTCCACCGCCAGCAGCGCCCGCGCCGGTCGGCTGCGAGCGTCCGAGCCTGCCCAGCGTTTAAAGTTTCGCCGGGTCGAGCGGCGGCTTGCCCTTGTGGCGTCCGACGATCGCTGCCATCTCGGCGACGTTCTGGAATCCATCGCGCAAAACGTCGAAGGACGGCAGCACGAAATAGGCGCGCTGGAACTTGTCGATCTCGTAGCTGGTGCGCATCACTGTTTCCAGATCGAAGGGGACATGGTGCGCGTCCTTGCTTTCAATCGCGAATTGAAGTTCCGCAAAGGACGACATCAGCCCGGCGCCGAACGCCTTCAGCGGTTGGCCGGCTTCCTGTATCAACCCGTATTCGACGGTGTACCAGTAAAGGCGGCTGATCATCTCGTCGCCGCCAAGCGCGATCAGGTCCTCCGCCTTCTCGCCATACATCTGCATGAAATCGGCAAAGACCGGCTGCGTCAGTGCCGGCACGTGGCCGAAGAAGTCGTGGAACATGTCCGGCTCAACGATGTAGTCGAGCTCTTGTTTCGTCCGCAGCCAGTTGGTCACCGGGAAGCGCCGGTTGGCGAGGTGGACGAAGAAGGCTGGTCCGGGAATGAGGCCCGGCACGGCGACGATTTCCCAACCGGTAAGCTTGCGCAGCTTTTCGCTGACTGCACCGAAATCCGGAATCTTGTCGAGCAGGCCCAGCGTGGCGACGCCGTCGAGATAGGACCGGTGCGCCAGCTTTTTGGTCAGCTTCGTCTGGCGGTCGCACAATGTGCGCCACACCGCCTGCTCGTCGGCGGTGTAATCGTAGCTCTGCTCCACGGTGAAATCGGAACGGCAGACCGAATAGTCGCCGCGAAGGCCTTGCGCCGCGCATTCGCGGGCGTAGTCGGCAACATTGATCGTCATGGCTGTTCTCCCTGGAAATCACGACTAACCTCATCATAAAAATCTAGCCGGATCCGGTGAGGTAAATCCGCTTTGATGATGGCTCGAACGCGTGATTTGAGGTAAAAGGCACGCCAGCTAAGCTGTAGGAGAGTGAAAGTGCCTCAGTTTGACGATTTTGAGATCAAGATGCTCGATATCTTGCAACGTGACGGACGCAAGCCTGTGTCCGAACTGGCCCAGGAGATCGGCCTGTCGACGACGCCATGCGCGCGCCGCTTCGAGGCTCTTCAGAGCGCCGGCATCATCAAGGGCTTTGCCGCTGTGCTCAGCCGCCGCGCCGTCGGCCTGCTGGTCGAGGTGTTCATTCAGGTGCGCCTCGTAACCCACAGCGACGGTTCGCCCGAAAACTTTATCGCTGCCGTGCAGCGCATGGACGAGGTGTCGTCGTGCTGGACGATGACCGGCGACTACGATTTCCTGCTGCATGTGATGGTGCCGTCGGTCGATGAGCTCAACGCCTTCGTCATGCACCGGCTGATGCGGCTCGACGGCGTGCGCGACGTCCACACGCAGCTTGTGCTGCAGAACATCAAGGGGCCGGGCCACGTGCCGCTTGGGCACCTCAGGCGATGAGTCTGTATCTCGGCATCTGCATTTCTGCGGAAAAGCTGCACGGAAACTGCTGAACCGGGCCGGCTGCAGGCCCAGATCGACGACCAGGATGACCGGACCGCCATTGCAAAAGGTCCTTCATGAAAATCGTCCTGATCAATTCGCCGCATACCGCCATCGGCAGCCGCGTGCCCGACGACCATTTGCCGCCGCTCGGCCTGCTCGCATTGGGTGGCCCGCTGCTCGATGCCGGCCATGAGGTGCGGCTCGTCGATGCCGAGTTCGGGCCGATGCCGCTTGCCGCAGCCGTGCAAGATGCCTTGAGCGATCATCCCGATTGCATTCTGATCGGCCATTCCGGTTCGACATCGGCGCATCCGACAGCCCTAGAGATCGCACGACTGGTCAAGCACATCGACCCGGCGACGATGGTGATCTATGGCGGCGTGTTCCCCACCTATCACTGGCGCGACATCCTTGCCGAAACGAACGTCTTCGACTTCATCGTGCGCGGCGAAGGCGAAGCGACCATCGTCGCGTTGGTTGAGGCGCTGGAAAGGCGCTGGCCGCTATCTGACGTGGCGGGTATCGCCTTTCGCGACGATATGCGCCGTCCCTTTGCCACAAAGCCGGCAAGCACGATCGCCGACCTCGATGAATACCGCATCGGCTGGGACCTGATCGATATCAGTCGTTACAGTTATTGGGGCGGCAAGCGCGCGGTGGTCATGCAGTTTTCCCGAGGCTGCCCGCATCTGTGCAATTATTGTGGCCAGCGCGGTTTCTGGACGCGATGGCGGCATCGCGACCCGGTGAAGTTCGCGCAAGAGATCGCTTGGCTGCACCGCGAGCATGGCGTCGAGTTGATCAACCTTGCTGACGAGAACCCGACCTCGTCCAAAAAAGCCAGGCGCGCCTTTCTCGACGCGATGATCGCCGAGAACGTGCCGGTCCTGATCGTCGGCTCGACCCGCGCCGATGACATTGTTCGTGATGCCGACAGCCTGCATCTCTACCGCAAGGCGGGCGTCATCCGTTGGCTGCTCGGCATGGAAAACACCGACGAGAAGACGCTTGCGTTTATCCGAAAGGGCGGCAGCACCTCGTCCGACCGCGAGGCGATCCGGCTGCTGCGCCTCAATGGCATACTGTCGATGGTGACCTGGGTCGCCGGTTTCGAGGACGAGCGCTTTCGCGATCTCTGGCGCGGCTTCCGCCAGCTCATCGCCTATGATCCGGACCAGATCCAGGCGCTCTATGTGACGCCGCACCGCTGGACGCCGTTCTTCAGGATGGCCAGGGACCGCAAGGTGATCCAGCTGGACGCCCGCCTGTGGGACTACAAACATCAGGTGCTGCAGATGACCCGGCTGAAGCCGTGGATGCTGTTCTTCAGCGTCAAGCTGATCGAACTGGCGGTGCAGTCGCGGCCCAAGGCCCTGGCGCGCATCCTGTTCCACAAGGACCCGGAACAGCGCCACTCGATGCGCTGGTATACGCAGATGGGCCGCCGCGTCTGGTTCCGCGAGGTCTGGGGCTTTCTCGCCCGCGACCGCCGTCTGAAGGACGGTCCGACACTTGCCGAATTCTGGGGCGCACCGCAGGACGAGGAAGAGGAATCGATGGTGGTCGGGCACCCGGCGCGCAAGCTGCCACCGCCTGGGATCACGAGTTCGCCGAGCGCCTGACCAGCTCTGGGCAATCTCCTGAAAACATACGCAACGTATGCGTATTGACATACGGAACGTATGTACCCACTTCGGGGAGACGGGCGGTATGTCAACGACCGCCCGGAAACTGGAGCGCAGCGATCCAAAACCCTGAAGCCTTGCGAGCGGCTCTCACCCCTCTCGGCGAAGCCACATCGCGATCGTCGGGAGGTCCGGCCTGCCTGTTTGAATGGAGTGAAACAATGACCAAACGCGATGCGATCTTTCCTGCCGGTCGGCAGGCCCTCTACGAGATCAACCGCTATTCGGCGGCGATCCGCTCGGGCGACTTTCTGTTCGTCTCGGGCCAAGTCGGCAGCCGTGAGGACGGGTCGCCCGAGCCGGTCTTTGCAAAGCAGGTCCAGCTTGCCTTCGACAATCTCGCGGCAGTGTTGAAGGCCGCCGGCTGCACCTTCGACGACATCGTTGACGTCACCACTTTCCACACCGATCCGGCCACACAGTGGGAGGCGATCAACGCCGTTCGGCTGAAGGCGATCGGTGAACCGCCCTACCCGAACTGGACCGCGGTGGGCGTGAACTGGCTGGCGGGCTTCGATTTTGAAATAAAAGTCATCGCGCGCCTTCCTCAGCCCTGATCGACTGCGGCGAGCGACCAAGGGCCGCTGCCGCCTATGGCACGATCAGCGTGCCGGCGCCGTGTTCGGTAAACAGTTCGAGCAGCACCGAATGCGGCGTCTTGCCGTTGAGGATGACGACGCCTTCGACGCCGCGCTCGATTGCCTCGATGCAGGTCTCGACCTTGGGGATCATGCCGCCCGATACTGTGCCGTCCTTGATTAGGGCCTTTGCCTCGGTCACGGTCAGCTCGTCGATCAGCTTCTTGTTCCTGTCGAGCACGCCGGGCACGTCGGTGAGAAACAAAAGGCGTGTCGCCTGGCAGGCGCCGGCAATCGCGCCGGCAAAGGTGTCGGCATTGATGTTGTAGGTGTGGCCGTCGCGGCCCGGCGCCACCGGCGCCAGCACCGGGATCATTTCGGACCGCGCCAGAAGGTCGAGCAGCGTGCGGTCGACCTCGACCGGCTCGCCGACGAAGCCGAGATCGAGCACGCGCTCGATATTGGAGTCCGGGTCGATCATGGTCTTGCGCGCCTTTTCGGCGAAAACCATGTTGCCGTCCTTGCCGCACAGGCCGATCGCCCATTCGCCCTCGGCATTGATCAGCGCGACGATCTCCTTGTTGATCGAGCCGGCCAGCACCATCTCGACGATCTCGACCGTCTTCTGGTCGGTGACGCGCAATCCGCCCTCGAATTTCGATTCGATGCCCATCTTGCTCAGCATGGCGCCGATCTGTGGCCCGCCGCCATGGACGACGATCGGATTGACGCCGGATTGTTTGAGCAGCGCGATGTCGCGGGCGAAGGCCTTGCCGAGCGCAATATCGCCCATGGCATGGCCGCCATATTTCACTACCACCGTCTTGTTCTCGTAGCGCTGCATGTAAGGCAGCGCCCTCGAAAGCAGCGCGGCCTGCATTTCGGCGGTGGCGGCGACGTCCGTCATCGGCATTGTTCCCAGCTTGAAATGATCGGCGGCGTCTTAGCGGGAATTGCGGCGGGCCGCAAACGGCTTTGCTATCACATCAGGTGAAATCGGCCCGCTTCTATGTTGGCATTCGCAGCGGCGCCCGCCGCGCCTGCCATCCCGAAATCTTTTCCATCTGCGCGGCCAGGGACAGCAAGGTCTCTTCGTCGCCGGGGCGGCCGGCGGCTTGGATGCCGAGCGGCAGGCCGGCATCGGTGACATGGACAGGCAGCGCGATCGACGGCTGGCCGCTGACGTTCTGGATCGCCGGCCAGTGGGTGAACCACAGGCTCTTGTCCATCAACTGGCCGAACAGCGGCTTGAATTTCAGCAGCCGGGCGAGGCGCAGCCTGTCGAGCACGTCCTCTATGAACGCATCTGCGCCTTTCGGGTCCATGGCGCCGCAGGCGAGCGGCGGACGGGCGATAACAGGCATCAGCACCGCATCGTATTGCGCGGTCTCGGTGATCAGCCGGCGCGACACGGCATGCAGCCGCTGCAGGCTGGCATAGATCTCGCCGGCCGAGACGATCTCGCCGAAGCGGCTCATCAGACGCGTGGCGCGCTCGACGTCGCCCGAGACGGAGCGCCCGACGCGCAAGGTTTCAGCGCGCATCGTACCGGCCACCGCCGCGGCGACGATCTTGCAGAAATCGGCCATGAAATCACGATCGATATAGGGCAGGTCGATCTCCGCGACCGTGTGGCCGCCTTCGCGCGCCAACGCCACGGCCGTGTCCAGCGCCGTCAGCGTCTCGGCCGATATCGGCAGGCCGAGCGGCGATTTCCGGTAGACGGCAAGTTTCAGTCTGCCGGGGTCGCGCGCCGCTGCGGCAGTAAAGCTGCCTTTCGGCGCCGGCGCCGCATAGGGCGACAGCGGATCGGGGCCATGGGTCAGGTCGAGCAGCAAGGCCGAATCCCGGACCGAGCGGGCAAGCGCGTGGTCGACGACCAGGCCGTACCAGCTTTCGGTGACGAGCGGCGACAGCGGCACGCGGCCGCGCGAGGTTTTCAGCCCGACCAGCCCTGTGCAGGCGGCGGGAACGCGGATCGAGCCGCCGCCATCCGAAGCATGTGCCACCGGTACGACGCCGGCCGCGACCAGCGCCGCCGCACCTCCAGACGAGCCGCCGCTGGTATGCGCCGTATTCCATGGATTGCGGGTGATGCCGAAAGCGGTGGATTCGGTCATCAGCCTCAGCCCATGTTCGGGCGAAGTGCTGGTAGCGATCGGGACAAGGCCGGCGGCCAGATGGCGTTCGGTCATCACCGAGTCGAAATCGGCAACGAAAGCCGGAATGCGGCTGCCCCCATGCGTCGGCACGCCCTTCATGGCGATGCCGAGATCCTTCAGTGCAAAGGGCACGCCGGCCAGCGGCAGCTTGCGGTCGATGGTTTTCGCGCGCGCCCGCGCCGCCTCGTAAAGCGGCTCGGCGATGGCGTTGATGTTCGGGCGGGTGGCCTCGGCCCGCGCAATCGCCGCATCGACGAGCTCGTGCGGTGTGATCTCGCCCTTGCGCACCAGGCTGGCAAGCCCGGTTGCGTCGTGCTCCCACAAGACCCGTTCAACCGACATTGCCGCTCTCCCCGCTATGAGAAGGCTAGCGGTTGCGGATTTTCTTGGCAATCGAAGTCCACGACGCTCCCGGTGCACAAGAACGCTTCCGCCGTTGCAAATACATTGCAATTGCCTAATTTGGCAGCCGATGACGCCGCAGGACATCAGCAACCTGATCGTTCGGACTTCGATGAAGGACCGGGCTGCGTTTGATCTGCTCTACCGGCAGACCAGCGCGAAACTTTTCGGCGTCTGCCTTCGTGTATTGAAGGACCGGGGAGAGGCAGAAGAGGCGCTGCAGGAGGTCTTCGTCAAGATATGGACGAAGGCGGACCGTTTCGCCGTCTCGGAGCTAAGCCCGATTTCCTGGCTGGTGGCCATTGCGCGCAATCATGCGATCGATCGCATCAGGGCGCGGCGAGAGCCTGCCGCCTATATCGATGCTGCGCTCGAGGTGGCCGATCCGGCGCCGGGACCAGAGGCTGCGGCTGTTGCGGGCGGTGAATCCGAGCGCATCTATCGCTGTCTCGACGAATTGGAAAAGGACCGGGCGGCGGCCGTCCGGGGCGCCTATCTGGACGGCGAAAGCTATGCCGAACTGGCCGCACGCCATGACGTGCCGCTGAACACGATGCGGACCTGGCTGCGACGCAGCCTGTTGAAGCTCAGAGAGTGTCTGGAAAGATGACGCCGGCAGAGGAAAACGGACCGGAACCTGGGGGCGACGATCTGTTCGCCGCCGAATATGTCCTTGGCGTGCTGGCCGCGGACGAACGCGAGATTGCGTCACGTCGCATCGACGCGGACGCCGCGTTCGCGCGCCTTGTCGATGCCTGGGAGGCGCATCTTTCGCCGATCGCAGGCGCCTATCCGGAGACAGAGCCTCCGATCAGGGTCAAGGAGGCAATAGATGGCCGGCTGTTCGTAGCAGAGCCTCGCGCCGGCCTCTGGTCGAGCCTTGCATTCTGGCGCGGTCTTGCCGCAGTTTCTGTCGCGGCACTGGCGATCGCCATCGCCGTGCCCTATCTCAATCCGCCGGTCGAACAGCCGCGGCTTGTCGCCTCACTGGCTGCCGACGGCAGCGACGTCAGATATCTTGCCGTCTATGACGCCGCCCATCGCGAGGTCGGCCTGTCGCATGTCTCCGGCGAGCGTGCCGCCGGCAAGGATTTCGAACTGTGGATGATCGAGGGCAAGAACCCGCCGGTCTCGATGGGCGTCATCCCGGCCGGTCAGACCGCTCATATGACCATCTCGCCGGCCGTTCAGGAAAAGCTTGCGCAGGGCGCCGTGCTTGCGGTCAGCCTCGAGCCGGCAAGCGGTTCGCCGACCGGTCAGCCGACCGGCCCCGTGGTCGCTGCAGGCGATTTGAAGAGCATCTGATCGCCCCTGTCTTTTCATTTTTTTGGAGAAGATTTAAATCTATCCCCCATGGCTGAGTGAGCTCATGAGCATACGACCGAGAAGAGCTCTGCTCTGAATCGTCATGATGAAAAATAAAATTTTTCTGAACGACGAAACTCACGCATTCATCTCCCGTATCTCCTTGCGCCCCCAAAGAGGGGAAAGATAAACTGAGGAGATTGAAATCATGCGTAAATTCGCCACCCTTTTGCTTGCCGGAACGGTCGCTGTCTCTGCGCTCGCCACCGCCGCCGCCTATGCCCAGAATCCGATGGTCGGCGGCGCCGCCATGTATGCCACCAAGAACATCGTTGAGAACGCCGTCAATTCGAAAGATCACACGACGCTGGTCGCGGCCGTCAAGGCCGGTGGTCTCGTCGATACGCTGCAGAGTGCCGGCCCCTTCACCGTGTTCGCGCCAACCAACGAGGCCTTTTCAGCCCTTCCGGCCGGCACGGTCGACACGCTGCTCAAGCCCGAAAACAAAGACAAGCTGGTCAAAATCCTGACCTGCCACGTCATCGCTGCCAAGGCGCTGGCTGCCGACGTGACGAAGATGGTCATGGACGATGGCGGCGCGCACAAGGCCAAGACGGCCGGTGGTTGCGAGCTGACGCTCAAGACCGATGGCGGCAAGGTCACGGTGACCGACGAGAACGGCAATGTCGCCAATGTGACGATCGCCGATGTCGAGCAGTCGAACGGCGTCATCCACGTCATCGACAAGGTTCTTCTGCCGAAGATGTAACGAAGGGCCGGCTGCCAGCGAATATGGGAGAGGCTCCATGCCGATAGCGCGGGTTCCGCTCCCGTGACCCGCGCGATCGACAAGCGTATACTCCGCATCGTCCGCTGCAAGCGTGGGGCCGGTGCGGAGTCTCCGTTTCAGGAACCAACCGTCACCGGCTTTTGATTTCCGTATGACGGTCGAATTTGGCAGACGGATAACAGGAGAAATGATCATGAACCGTCGCGATCTTCTTTTGAGCGGTGCGGCTGCCATTGGGGTGGCCGCAGGTGCCGCAGCGCTGTTGCGCATGGGCAGACCGCAGGATGCGGGGGCGGCCGAAACCTTCGAGGTCACCAAGACCGAGGCCGAGTGGCGCGCCTCGCTGTCTGACGCGGCTTTCAATGTGCTGCGCAAGGAAGGTACCGAATATCCGGGCACCAGCCCGCTGCTCAACGAGCACCGCAAGGGCATCTTCGCCTGTGCCGGCTGCGACCTGCCGCTCTATTCGTCGGAGACGAAATTCGATTCCGGCACCGGCTGGCCGAGCTTCTGGCAGGAGCTTCCCAATGCCGTCGGCAAGACCGTGGACAGGTCCCTGGGCATGACCCGCACCGAGGTCCATTGCCGCCGCTGCGGCGGTCATCTCGGCCATGTCTTCGACGACGGCCCACCGCCGACCGGCCTGCGCCACTGCATCAATGGCGTTGCCCTGACTTTCAAGCCGGCCACGGCCTGACGGCTTGAATCGAGCGCGCCCGCCGTCAGCGTTCATCCAGCCATCAGCGTTCATCCAGAATGGCGAGGGCTGCGAGCGTCAGCAGCATCGACGGCACCACCTTGACGAGGGGACCCAGCGGATCGAGCCAAAGCGCAGGTTCGGTGAACGTTGCGGCAAGCAGATAGACCAGCGTCAGGAAAAGCATGCCGATCAGCGCGCGTCTTGCCCAGGGTCGGAAAAGAACCGCAAGCCCGAGCATGATGTCGGCGAGACATGTCGCGATCACCATGATGCCTGCAAGACGATCGGGCAGAAAGGCGAGATGGCTTTGCGCCGCCTCGAATGTGAAGAACGGCGCGAGGCCGGAAATCAGCCAGAAAAGCGCCAGGATGATAATGATTGGCGACTTCAGCAGATAGAGGCGGGCGAACCAGAGATCCTGGACGCCCGAAGGGACGGCGGCGAGCGCCTCGGCCGTCGACGACAGGCGCGGACAGTGGTCCAGTGGTCGCCGGTTTTCAATACCACCTGACATGACTGCCATGGCGGTAGAGCGGAGCGGCGAACGCCAACCAAGCCTGCCGGCCATGTCGGCGAACCATGTCACCGGCCGAGCGACCGCCGACGGCATGGAAATCACCGGCGCCGCAGGAAGGCCGAGCCAGCTGCGATGCAACAGGACGAGTTCTCTGAGCGTGAGCCTTTCATCGCTGCCGAGGGCGACATCGGATCCGGCTGGCAGCGTGCCCTGGATGGCCGCGCTGACGCCGCTGGCGACATCGTCGAGCGCGACTGTCGTAACGAAGCTTTCCGCGTAGACTAGCGGAATGATCATGGGGAAAGCTGCGAGAGCCCTTAGCAATGCCGATCCGCCATGCGCGTTGCGGCCGAGCACAAGCGCCGGACGCAGAATGACATGGCGTACGCCACTTGCGGCGAGAGCCGTGTCCGCTCGCCTTTTGGTGCTGAGAAAAGGAATATCGCGGTCGGCGGTTTCCGTTTCCGCCGATATCTGAATGATCAGCAGGTTCCGGTCGCGCGCCGCCTCATAGAGGGCGAGCATCGCCCGTTCCTGAGTGGCACTCAGATCGTCCGAGAGCCCATCCTGAAGCGCGCCGGCGCAATTGACGACAACCTGCTGCTCATCCAGCACGTGCTGCCAGCTGACGCTCTGCGTCATGCCGGCGAGATCGGCCTTCAGCCAGCGAACACACGGCATCTTCAACGAGGCACGCGCGATATTACGCCCAAGCCCCGTGACCTGATGGCCTTCGTCCGCGAGTTTCCTTGCAACGGCGGAGCCGATGAAACCGGTCGCGCCGAGAATCAGGATGTTCATCCCGGAACTTTAGCCGAAACCAGCCAATGCATGTCGCCCAAAAGTGTGCAGCGGTTTTGGGGAACGACATGCATAGATCAAAAACCTAAAGCGCGGGCGCGCGGTTCCCATCACGCTCGACGCGCCTACTGCCTTTTGAGGATTTTGCGCATGACCCCAAAAATTGCTTTTCGGGGTCATGCGCGAGGATGCCGGGCGGGGGGTCCCGGTGCTCCTCAGTGTCCGCCACCACCACCGCCACCGGCCGCGGCAGGTTTGCGGATGAACAGGGTGAAGAGTCCCAGCGTGGCGAACAACACGGTCAGCATGAAGAACACGTCCATGAAAGACAGCAGCGACGCCTGCTGCTGGACCATGCCGGACAGTTTGGAGATCGCCGCCTTGGAGGCGTCGAGCCCGGCAGTCTGCTCGAAGTTGAGCGTCATGTTTTGCAGCTTCTCCTGCGCCGCTGCGCTGCCCCATTGCACGTGCTCGGAGAGCCTGGCGTAGTGGAAGGCATTGCGGTCGATCAGCACCGTGTTGATGACGGCAAGGCCAACCGCGCCGCCGAGATTGCGGGTCAGGTTGAACAGGCCCGACGCGTTCTTCAACCGCTCGGGCGGCAAGGTGCCGAGCGCGATGTTGTTGATCGGCACCATGCACAGCATCATCGAACAGCCGCGCAGGATCTGCGGGATAAGCAGTTCATAAAAATCCCAGTCGGCGGTGAGATGCGTCATCCACCAGGTCCCCGTGGCGAAGCCGAAGAAGCCGATCATCATCATCAGACGCGGATCCATCTTGTTCGACAGGATGCCGGAAATGGGGGCGGTGAAGAACATGGCCAGGCCGCTGACGAACAGCGCCTCGCCGATCATCATCGAATCGTAGCCGCGGATGCGTCCGAGGAACACGGGATAAAGATAGGTCAGGCCATAGAGGCCGATGCCGACGACGAAGGAGAACAGCGAGCCGAAGGCGAAATTGATGTTGCTGAATGCCTTGAGATCGACGATCGGTTCCTCGGCGGTGAAGACGCGCCAGAAGAACAGCACCGCGCCGATGGTCATGATGATGGCGCAGATGAACACCGCCTGATCCTGCAGCCAGTCATTGTTGGGACCTTCCTCCAGCACATATTCCATGCAGCCCAGGAAGGCCGCCATGCCGGCAAGGCCCCACCAGTCGAACTTGCTGAACAGCTTGAGATTGGGCTTGTCGAAGTCGATCAGCGACCAGGCGGCTGTCGTCACCAGAATGCCAGGCACGACGTTGACGAGGAACAGCCAATGCCAGGACATGGCGTGACTGATGTAGCCGCCGACAGTCGGTCCGATGGTCGGCGCCAGCGTCGCCACCAGGCCGATCATTGGCGAAACGATGGCGCGGCGCGACGGTGGGAAGATGGTGAAGGCGGCTGCGAAGACGCTCGGGATCATGCCCCCGCCGATGAAGCCCTGCACGGCGCGGTAGACGATCATCTGGTCGATATTGGTTGCGGTCGCCGCCAGCGCGCTGGCCGCTGTAAAGCCTGCCGCCGAGATCGTGAACAGCACCCGCGTCGACAGCATTCGGCTGAGAAAACCCGACAGCGGGATCATGACCACCTCGGCGATCAGATAGGCGGTCTGCACCCACGGGATTTCGTCGGAGCTGGCGCTCAAGCCCGCCTGGATCTCGGCCAGCGAGGCCGAGACGATCTGGATGTCCAGGATCGCCATGAACATGCCGAACACCATCGCCAGGAAAGCGATGACGCGCCGTGTGGAAATGGTGTCAGGCGTAGCCGGCCTCGCCGGCGGCGATCCTGCCGTCACGGTTGCGGTTGCCATGGCATTACTCCCAAGCGGCCGCTCAGTTCGACGCGGCCGGCGCTGTGCGGCTGTCGACGGCGGCGACGACGCTGAGGCCGGCGCGCAGCTTGCCTGTCTTCAGCACATCCGCCGGCACGTCGATGCGAACCGGGACACGCTGCACGACCTTGGTGAAGTTGCCGGTGGCGTTTTCCGGCGGCAGCAGCGAGAACACCGCACCAGAGGCCGGTGCCAGCGACGACACCGTGCCTTCAAAGTCATGACCGTCGATAGCATCGACCGAAATCCTGACCTTTTCGCCAGGCACCAGCCGGGCAAGCTGGGTTTCCTTGAAATTGGCGACGATATAGAGCTTGTCCATCGGCACGATAACGGCGAGCTTCTGTCCGGGGCTGATCAGGTCGCCTTGCTCGACCGAGCGGTTGCCGACCACACCGTCATAGGGCGCACGCAGCACGGTGAAGGACAGGTCCCGCGCGGCCTTGTCCCGGGCAAGCTGCAGCGACGCCAGTGTGCTTGCTGTCTCCGCGCGCTGCGCCTGAAGCACACCGATATTGGCCTGCGCCGCCGCGATCTGGGCGTCGGCGCTTATAAGGGCGGCGTTGGCCTGCTCGACCGCGGTCTGGGCATCATCCAGTTGAGCTTGGGTGCCGACACGTGTCTTGAGCAATTGGGCCGCGCGCATTTGAGATCGCGCCGCATTGTCGGCTGCTGCCCGGTCGGCGGTCTTCTGCGCCCGCGCCTGCTCGAGCGATGCGCGCGCCGCGTCGGTCTGGGCGTCGATGCGGTCGAGCGTCTTGCTCAAGGTGGCGATCTGCGCCTCGGCCTGGGCGACCGCTATTTTGTAGTCGCCATTGTCGACGACCAGCAGCGGGTCGCCGGCCTTGACCTGCTGGTTCTCGGTCACCTTGACCTGATCGACATAGCCGGAAATTTTTGGCGAGATGAATGCCATGTCGGCCTGGACATAGGCATCGTCGGTTGAGATCATGAAACGCCCGTCGGTCCAGTAATCGTAGCCGTACCAGGCGCCGGCGCCGAGCAGCCCGAGCCCGATGATGGGCAGCAGAAGCGAGCGCACCGAACGCTTCTTCTTTGCCGGCGTCTCGGCCGGAGGGCTGATTGCGGGCTGGACAGGCACTTCCGGCGCTTCGGTCGCCGGAGCGACCTTGGCATTGGGGAATGGGCGGACTTCGGCGGTGACGGGCGCGTTCGACGACATGATATCTCTCAATCCGAGTCTATGCAGGAAACCTATTACACTGAACCGTTCGGTTCGATACGGCTGTTGACTTAGCGCTAAAACGAGCCCATATCAAGAGCAATCGAACCGGTTGGTTCGAATTATTTTGCGAGGTGTGACTTTTATGGGCGAAACACGATCCGACGCCGGCGAGGACCAGTGCGACGTGCTGGACGGCCTGCGTCGCGGCCGCCCAGCGGCCGGGCAGGATCCGATCAAACGTAGTCAGATCATCGATGGCGCCCGTCGTGTCTTCATCGACAAGGGCTTCGAAGCGGCCTCGATGAACGACATCACCCGCGAGGCCGGCGTTTCCAAGGGCACGATCTATGTCTATTTCGCCAACAAGGAAGAGCTGTTCGAGGCGCTGATCGAGGAAGAGCGCGGCACGATCTTCAAGAACATGTACGATATGCTCGACCGAGCCGACGACCTTCGCGAGACGCTGGTGAAGTTCGGCAAGGTACTATCGCTCAAGATCACCTCGGCCAAGGTCATCCAGGCACAGCGCACCGTGATCGGCGCGTCCGATAGGATACCCGACATGGGCGCGCGTTTTTACGAACGCGGCCCCAAACGCGGCCATGACAAGGTCGTGGAATTTCTCAATGCCGCCATCGAGCGCGGCCTGCTGCAGATCGAAGATGTCGATCTTGCTGCCTATCAGTTCACCGAACTGTGCCTGGCTGGCCTTTTCCGCCAGTGCATCTTTGCCTATCGCACCAAAGCCCCGAGCCAGGATGAAATCGACCACATCGTCAGGTCGGGCGTCGGCATGTTCCTGAAGGCTTACGGCACCGAAAGGCTTGCGACGGAAGAAAGCACCCAGACGATTGCACTAGAGGCAAAGTCCTAGCCACCATTGGCTGCCAGCACGATCGCCGTGCGCAATTCCTCGAGGCCCTCGGCCTTTTCCGACGATGTGGCGAGAACGAACGGAAAGGCGGCCGGCCGCTTCTTGATTTTCGCAAGCGTCTCTTCGATCAATCGCGGCACGCCGGCCGCCTTGATCTTGTCGGTCTTAGTCAGCACGATCTGGTAGGACACCGCCGCCTTGTCGAGCAGCGACAGCACTTCGTCGTCCTTGGCCTTGATGCCGTGGCGGGCGTCGATCAGTACGTAGACGCGCTTCAGCGTGACGCGGCCCTTTAGATAATCGAAGACGAGCTTCGTCCAGTCGTCGACCTTTTCCTTGGGCGCGGTGGCGTAGCCGTAGCCCGGCATGTCGACCAGCGCCATCGGCGGCAGATCGGCGCCTTCGCCGGAAAATCCTCCCGGAACGAAATAGTTGAGTTCCTGTGTCCGCCCCGGCGTGTTGGATGTGCGCGCCAGCCCCTTCTGGTTGACCAGCGCGTTGATCAACGACGATTTGCCGACATTCGAGCGGCCGGCAAAGGCGATCTCCGGCGGTCCTTCCGGCGGCAGGAATTTCATCGCCGGCACGCCGCGGATGAAGATCCATGGCCGCGTGAACAGCTCGATGCCGATCACGGTCTTGTTCAACGCGTTCAAACCGCTGCCTCCAGAAGGGAAATATCGGCGCCACGAATGGCGTTGAGATTGCGGCTGATCTTTTCCACCGGCCAATCCCACCACGCCGCCGCCAAAAGCCGCCAGATGGTCCTGTCGTCGAAGCGCATCTTCACCACCTTGGCCGCATTGCCGGCGACGATCGCGTAGGGTGGCACGTCATGCGTCACCACCGATTTTGCCGCAACGATGGCGCCATGGCCGATCGTCACGCCGGGCAGGATCACCGCTTCCATGCCGATCCATACATCATTGCCGAGCACTGTGTCGCCGCGCAATTCCTTCGACCAGGTCGCCGAGTCGAAACCCTCGTCCCAGCCATGACCGAAGATGTTGAACGGATAGGTCGAAAAGCCGGACATGGCATGATTGGCGCCGTTCATGATGAAGCGCGCGCCCTCGGCGATGGCGCAGAACTTGCCGATGATCAGCCGGTCGCCGATGAATGGATAATGATGCAGCACGCATCGCTCGGCGAATTTGTCCGGCCCATCCGGATCGTCATAATAGGTGAAGTCACCGATCTCGATGTTCGGCGCCGTGACCAGTCCCTTCAGGAAACCGACGCGCGTATGCATCGGGATCGGGTGTTTGATGTTGGGGTTGGGTCCGATCATGGTCTGGCTCCATCGGCGAAATAAACGGGCAAGGTCAAAATAGCGCGATCCGCCCGGCAGCACCAACCGCGTGCGCAGCGGATCATCCTTACCTGTTCATCGACGGAGCGCTCCTGAAACGAGAGCGACCTTATAGGGATGTGTCACGGTGGCGTCTACCGCCGGGCCGACTGGTTCCGCGTTCGGCGGCGGCTCGGCTTGTGCGAAAAAAGCCCCGGACGAACCGGGGCCTTCCTGGATTCGCCAAAGGGAGCGCCGGCTATTCCGCCGGCGACGGTTTCTTGCGGAAGAGTGCTATCAGATTGTCCCACAATTCGATCTTGGCGCCCTGCCGCTTCATGATCACGCCTTGCTGGATGATCGAAAGCAAATTGTTCCAGGCCCAATAGATGACCAGGCCGGCCGGGAAGCCGGCCATCATGAAGGTGAAGATGACAGGCATCCAGGTAAAGATCATGGCCTGCGTCGGGTCCGGCGGCGTCGGGTTCATGCGCATCTGCAGGAACATGGTGATCCCCATGACCAGCGGCCAAACGCCAATCATCAACATATGCGGCAGGGTGATAGGGATGAGGCCGAACAGGTTGAAGATCGAGGTCGGGTCTGGCGCCGCCAAATCCTGGATCCAGCCGAAGAACGGTGCGTGCCGCATTTCGATGGTAATGTAGAGCACCTTGTAGAGCGCGAAAAAGACCGGGATCTGCAGCGCCACCGGCCAGCAGCCGGCGAGCGGATTGATCTTCTCGGTCTTGTAGAGCTCCATCATCGCCTGTTGCTGCTTCATCTTGTCGTCCGCGTATTTCTCGCGGATCTCGAGCATCTTGGGCTGCACCTTCTTCATGTTCGCCATCGACGCGTAAGACTTGTTGGCGAGCGGGAAGAAGAGGGCCTTGACGATGACGGTGGTGGCCAGGATGGCCAGGCCGAAATTGCCGAAGAATTTGTAGAGCGTGTCGATCAGATAGAACATCGGCTTGGTGATCCAGATGAACCATCCCCAGTCGATCAAACGGTCGAACAGTCTGATATGGCGATCTTGAGCATAGGCATTGACCTTGGCGACTTCCTTGGCGCCGGCGAAGATCTCGGTCTCTACCGTTGCCGATTGGCCGGCATCAACATTGATCGGGTCGGTGAGGAAGTCGGCCTGGTAGCGGGGGCGGCCGTCCTCGAAATAGGCGTAGCGCGGCTGGAACGGCTGCTTCTCGGTCGGCACCAGCGTCACCGCCCAATATTTGTCGGTGATGCCCAGCCAGCCATCGGTCGACTTGCCCGGCGTGAACTGCTTGTCCTTCTCGACGGCCGCGTATTTGTGTTCCTGCAGCCCTTCCGTTCCGGTGACGCCGATCAACCCCTCATGCAGCACATAGATGCTGGCAACGGCAGGCTTGTCGAAGCGGGTGACACGGCCGTAGTTCGACAGGGTAACGGCGGTCGAACTCGAATTCTGCACCGTGTCCGAGACCGTGAACATGTAGTCGCCGTCGACGGAGAAGGTGCGCTTGAAGGTCAGGCCCTTGTCGTTGGTGAAGGTCAGCGTGACCGGCGTCGCCGGCGTCAGCGTCGCATTGCCGTCGACGGTCCACGTCGTTTCCGGGCCCGGCACCGCGCCGGTCTTGTCGCTGCCGACAAAGCCGATCTCGGCATAATAGCCAGTAGGCAGCGCCGCCGGGTTGAGCAACTCGATCTCGGGCGAGTTCTTGTCGACCGTCGTCGTGTAGTGCTTGAGCCTGAGGTCGTCGAGACGGGCACCGGTGAGATTGATCGAGCCCTTCAGGCTGGGCGTGTCGATCTTGACGCGCTGGGTCGACGCCAGCGCCTGCTCGCGGCCGGCCGGCGTCGTGCCGTCGGTTCCCGGTGCGTTGGGCCCCGCTGCATTGGGAATGGCGCCTTGCTGCGGCACCGGCGCTTCGCTACCGCTCGGACTGGTGCTTTGAGCCGCTTTCTTCTGCTCCGCTACCCGCTGTTCTTCGATACGGGCCTTCTCGCGTTGTGCCTCGCTTTGCGGCAGCACGTAAAAATACTGCCAAAGCGACAGGATCAGCACCGACAGCGCGATGGTGATGAAGAAGTTCCGGTTGTTTTCCATCGAAAGCCTTGGCCTATCGTGTTCCGCGCAGTCGGCGGGAAAGTTCGGCCTTCAACTGGCCGAACGGAATGGTAAGCACATCTTCGCGCCCGACGATGACATAGTCATTGCCAGGCGCCATGTCACCCGCAGCATGCGTGCGCACGGCTTCCCTCAGCCGCCGCCGGATGCGGTTGCGGACGACTGCATTGCCGACTTTCTTGGTGACCGTGTAGCCGACGCGAGGTGCCTCGCTGTCGCTGCGGTCCAGAACCTCGACGAGAAAAAGCCGCCCGCGCCGCTTTTCGCCACGCCGGACAGCCAGGAATTCCGCGCGCTTCAGAAGCCGCTTGGGATGTGCTCCCACTGGCTTGCCGGTTGCGGGCAACGATCTCGTCTTCCGTTCAGGCGCTGAGCCGCTTGCGGCCGCGGTTGCGGCGGGCTGCGACGACGCCACGACCACCCTTGGTGGCCATGCGGGCACGAAAACCGTGCCGACGTTTGCGGACGAGTTTGGACGGTTGGTAGGTACGCTTCATTTGTTTTAATACCGCGGGGTGCGGCCCTTCTTGATTCTGTCACTCTGTAACAGGAGCTTTGCCGGGTCGGTTTTGGCGCGATCGAAACCGCGCCGGGACGAATGGCCCGAGCGTGAGCGGGCTTATAGAAAGAAGGGTTTTGGAAGTCAATCCGCCGCCGCCATCCGGCGCTGTCAAGGCCGATGGCTGAAGTCGTGGCGGTATTATCCCGTATTGGGACTATTGGGACGAAGGATGAAATTGGCAAAAAAGCCGCAATGGCCTAATCTTGGCTGATCAAGTGATCGTGAAGAAGAAGCAGCATGAGTGAAATCCCATCCGCGGACGAAGGGACCGACCGGGCGACGGCCGCCGCTCGGACAGTGCCCCGTACGGTGCCCTTGTCGCGTGGATTGTCGACAAAGCTCCTGCTGCTCACGATCGTCTTCGTGCTTCTGGCCGAAATCCTTATCTTTCTGCCCTGGATCGCCAGCTACCGAATGAGTTGGCTGAAGGAAAGGCTGAGCACCGCCGCGGCAGTCTCGATCGTGCTGGTGCAGGGAGAGCCCGCCTCGCTGTCGCGCGCCGCGCAGAACGACGTGCTGACGGCGATCGGCGCTAAGGCGATAGCCGTGCGCGACGGCGGCGTCTCGCGCCTTCTGGTCGTGGCTGAGATGCCGCCGCAAGTCGACGAGCATATCGACATCGCCAATGTCGGCCTGGTCGAGGGCATGACCAGTGCTTTGGACACGCTGTTTTTCGGCGGCGAGCGGATGCTGCGGGTTTTCGGGCCGGTCGGCGACAGCGATAAGGAATTCGAGCTGATCATGCCCGACTACAGCCTGCGTAATGCCATGCTCATCTATTCGCGCAACGTCGCCTTCGTCTCGCTGCTGATCTCGCTGTTCACCGCCATGCTGGTCTATGCTGCCATCGACCTGATCATGATCGGCCCGATCCGGACGATGACGCGTTCGATGCTGGCCTTCTCCGAGGCGCCGGACGATCCCGGGCGGATCATCCACCCTGCCGCCCGCGCCGACGAGATCGGCGTCGCAGAGCGCGAGCTCTCGCAGATGCAGGAGCGGCTGCAGAAGATGCTCTCCGAGCAGAAGCACCTCGCCGACCTCGGCCTCGCCGTGTCAAAGATCAATCACGACATGCGCAACATCCTGGCGTCGGCGCAGCTGATGTCGGACCGCTTGCGTCAGGTCAAGGACCCGACCGTACAGGCCTTCGCGCCAAAACTGCTGCGCGCGCTCGATCGTGCCGTATCCTATTCGGAAGGTGTGCTTTCCTATGGCCGCACCCAGGAGCCGCCGCCTTCGCGCCGCCGGCTCAGGCTGCGCCAGCTGGTCGACGACGTCCACGGCCTGCTCGACACCGAAGGCGGCATCGAATTCATCAATGCCGTCGATCTGGCTTTCGAGGTGGATGCCGATTCCGATCAACTCTTTCGCGTGCTCACCAATCTTTGCCGCAACGCCGTGCAGGCGATGGCGCCGGACGCCGAAAGCGCGGTGGTGCGCCGGTTGGCGGTGTCGGCCGAGCGCGTCGGCAGCGTCAGCCGCATCACCGTCACCGACACCGGCCCCGGCCTGCCGCCGAAGG
>NZ_SUEO01000270.1 GCF_004962925.1 Mesorhizobium sp.
CCCCGGCAGATATTGTCGCGCGACCAGCTGTGCAGGCTGGCCCACAACCGCGACCTCGAGCCGGGCGACCGGAGCATCGACATCCGCATTACCCGACTGCGCAAGAAGTTCGAGACCGAACCCAACGCGCCGGCGGTCCTGGTGACGGTTCGCGGCGAAGGCTATGTCTACGAGCCCGTCCAGGACGAGGCGCGACGCCGCTAGAAGAAGATGAGACTAGAAGAAAACGGGCTTGTGGCTGGGACGGATCATAGCCGTTCATTGCCGAGCCTTGCCACAGGCCGGCGCGCCCTGCGAAATTCCCTTCGCAGGCTTCGAGCCGTGTCGCGTACGACCGGGATGGTCCAGCGCGCGGTCATCGTCGCGATCAGCAGCCCGGCAACTGGATCGATGAAGCGGGCGATCATCGTGCCTTCCCAAATCATCGCTGTTGCGAGCGACGCCGCAATGAGCAGGTTCGACGAGAGCTTGTCCGAGAACAGGCAGATTTGCGCGCGGGCCAGCGCGGAAGCGGCAGCCATGTTGCGGGCCTTCCACCGGCGCAGGATCCAGAAATTGACCGCCGCGTAGGCCACGTTCAGGCTCATGGCGAGAACAACGCCGGAGCCATGCGGTTCGACACCGCCGGCCGCGATCCGCTGGACCGCAATGCCGGCGACGATAGCCATTGAAAGGCACATGCCGACGGCAGCAAGCGCGTTGACGAGCGTTTCAGCCAGGGCTGCTCGCCGCTTGCTCATGCCCAGTTTCTTGCTGCCGCCAGCCACGATCGCGACGGTGACCAGCACCAGCATGTCGATCAGCGTCAGCGCGAGATCGGCGCGGATGGTCAGCGACGTGGACGTCGCCGCCGCGTACGCAGTCAAGAGAAGCCCCGGAGTGCCGGCCAGCACCGCCAGGCGTGCGGTCCGGGCCGCCGTCGCCTCGCCGCTCGATCGGTCATTGGTTTTTCGCAAAGGTTGCATCGCCAGAAATCTCCTCGTTTCTGGCGTCACCGATGACGCAGGGATGTTGCTCGGATTTGCCGATTTGCCTGCTGAAGGTTTCCTTTGTGTCGCCGCACCGGGCGCACGCCGCGAAGGGTCATTTGAGGGGATGCTGACGCGGGGCGGCATGCCTTTCTGCATGACGACGAAGCAGACGCTCGCTCATCGAGCGCAGGACCGGGCGGATCGCAACAACTGAAACAATTCGGACGGAATTCAGCATTCGTCCGAAACACTCGGGAGAGAGAAACCGCCTTATGGAGCGAACCCCAATGGGACGGCTCCGCTGAAAACGAAAAAGGAAATCAAGATGAATCGCTTCAAGACATACCTGGCTGCTGCCTCGGCAATGGCCTGCCTCGTCGCCCCGGCCAGCGCCGCGGGTCCGATCGTCGCGAACGGCAAATCGCTGAACGGCCTAGAGAAGAATTCGCTGACCAGCAACTCGTTGACCAGCAATTCGCTGACTAGCAATGGCCTCGGCGTCTATGCACTTAACGGCGTGCATGCCGAGGGTGTCGTTCTGGCGAAAAGTCTCGCTCCGACCGACAAATCCGTTGTCGACCCGAACTTTCGCGGTTTGCCGGCTGTGCAGAAGGGCAATGTCCAATCCTCGACCGCCAGCAAGCAAAGCAATGGCCTTCCGTCTGCCCAGCACGGCACCGGCAGCGGTGCCGGGACCAACCCTGACCGACCGAGCCCCACGCCGAGGCGCTGAGGTCCAGACCCCAGGTGTCCGTCATCGATGGAACGGATGGCTTTGTGCTGTCCGTTCTCATTGGCCGCGCTTCACTCGCAAGATATGCCGTCAGAAACCAACAATGTCAGCCCACCGAAACCGCCTCGCCCATATCGGTCGCCACGCATTGGTCGCCGTCGTCGCAGCCATTTCCAGCATGGCCGCGGTGCCTCTTGCCGAGGCCGGGACCGGAGAAGCAGCCAGCTCGATCTCGGTTGTCGGCACAAGGTTCGAGGTAACGACGGCAGACGGTCGCGTTGTCCCTCAAGAGGATCTCGTCGGCGCTGTTCTGACGATCGGTGACGGAAAAGACCAGATGCCGCTGCGCATCGACGCGGTCGAGATCGATCCGAGGAATCCGGATGGCGGGATCATGCTTTACGCCATGTCGACCCGCGACGCGGCTACCGGCGCATGGCGCAACATCTGCGAACCGGACGTCGAGGGCCGGCGCATGGGCTTTCCGTTCGCTGGCACTTGGACGCAGGATGGTCGGCATTTGCGGTCCGACACGGCGTTCAGCATCACCTGCACCGGCGGCGCGCAGGCGAAATGCGTGCGCTTTGGATATCGGCCTTGGGAGACGTCGCCGGACGGCACACCGCTGTGGGATCATCATCAGGCATGCACCCGCATGATCCGCGCCGACTATTGCGGCGATGGCGTCGGCCATACCCGCAATGGGACGCCGATCGTCATCTACGATCGCAAGGGCATTCAGCAGGACGAGGCCGCGCCTGATATGTCGTTCGAGGCGGCGTGGGGTGCCGACGGCGCGCTGTGCGTCAGCCACACGAGAATACCCGACGTGCTCACGATGGAGGGGCTGGCGGCGATCTGCCCGGGTGTGCGGCAACAGCCGCGGACAGCGTGTGAAGGCGATGCCGGGGCGCTGATCCTCAACCGTTCGATCGACCCGCGAACGGTTCAGGCTGCAGCGGAATAGTCAACTACGGAAGGTTTACTGGGCTAGTCGGAGTAAGGATGTCCCAGATGGTCAACGCTTGCGCTCGTTCAATTGAGGCTCGCAAGCGTTAGACTTTTCGCGCCACCCCTCCTCACCCTCCCACCTGCTTGGTGCGCTTGGCCGTGTCGACCTTGGCCCGCGCCTCCACCGCCTTCTCGATCTCGCGCTTCAGCTCGTCCTTGATATCAGCCGTTTCGGCCAGCAATGCATCGATCTTCATGAAATCGAGCACCCGGTATTTCGACACTGCCGGGCGGATCAGAATGTCGGGCCGGCTCTGCATCAGCTTGGCGGCGATGATCGACTGCATCATCAATTGCGTTGCGCCGAACATCAGGTCGACGGAGGTCGGGTATTTGCGCCCGCCTTCGGTCGGTGCGCCGACCACGTCGACAGCGATGATGATGTCGGCGTCGAGTTCGATCAGGTCAAACGGCACCGGATTGTAGATGCCGCCGTCGATCAACAGCGTGCCGTCGCGCATCACCGGGCGGAACACCGCGGGAATAGCCGCCGAGGCGGCCAGCGCCGAGTGCAGGTCGCCCTCATCGAGCACGGCCAGCTTATGGCCGAAGAAATCCGTCGCCGTCACCTTCAGCGGTATGGACAGTTCGGCGAAGGTTTCGGGAATGGCGTCGGGCAGGAATGCCTTGAGAATGCGCTCGACATTGAACTGGCTGACCCGCAGTCCGCCTTGCAACACCTCGGCGAAGGTGCCCGGCCGCGCCCGCCACATGCGCGTCGCCACCTCGGCGCGGCGGCTGAGGATCGAGCGCGTATAGGCGTGCATGTCCTTGCCCGTCATGCCCGACGCCATGCAGGCGCCCATGATGGCGCCGATCGACGAACCTGATATGGCAACCGGTCTTATGCCTAGCTCGTCCAGCGTCTCGATGACGTGAATATGCGCCAACCCACGCGCGCCGCCGCCGCCAAAGGCGATGCCGAAGCTCGGGCTCATTCCTTCTTGGCCTCGCCGAGCTTCGGTCCGACGACCATGATGGCCGGCTCGGCGGAGAGCAGCTTTTTCGCAGCCGCCTTGACCTGATCCAGCGTCACCGCGTTGATGAGGGCGGCGCGCCGCTGCATGTAATCGATGCCGAGCTTGTCGAGCTGCATTTCGAGCAGCGTCGCGGCAATGGCGCTGGACGAGTCCAGATTGTTGATGGCGTAGGCGCCGATCATGTATTTCTTGGTCGCGGCCAGTTCCGCTTCGGTCGGCCCCTCCTCAGCCATGCGCCTTACCACCTCGCGCACGACAGCCAGCGTCTCCGCCGCCCGGTCCGAGCGGGTCGCTGTGGTGATGGACAGTGCGTTGGCGTGCTGATGGTCTACCAGGTCGGAACTGACGCTGTAGGCCAGGCCGCGCTTTTCGCGCACCTCGTCGAACAGCCGCGATGTGAAGGCGCTGCCGCCGAGAATCTCGTTCATCAGCACTGCGGCGAAGAAGTCCGGCGCACTGCGCTTGACGCCGGGATAGGCCAGTTGCAGCGAAGTCTGCGGCTGGTCGTAATTGACTTCGAGCTGCTGATTGAGTTTCGGATCCGTATCGGCGACGGGCGCGAGCGCCTGGTGTTCCGGCAGGCCGCCGAAGACCATATCGAGCTTTTTCTTCAACGTCTCGGCATCGATAGCGCCGACCACCGCCACATGCAGCCCGTCGCGGGCGAAATTCGCCTTGTGAAACGCGATGAGATCCTTCGGTGCGATCGTGGCGATGCTTTGCCTGCTGCCTTGGTCGGGTCGTGCATAGGGATGTGTGCGGTATAGTGCTTCCAGCCATTTGCGCTGGGCGACCGTGTCGGGGTCAAGCTCGTTGGCGATGATGCCGGACAGCACTTGCGCGCGGATGCGATCGATTGGCGCCTGGTCGAAACGCGGTTCAGTGACCGCCAGCCGCAACAGGTCGAACGCCGCGTCCCGCTGCTCGGCCAGCATGCGCATCGAACCGTAGGTGCCGTCGCGCGCCGCCTCGAAGCTCATCTCGGCGCCGACGTCGTCCAGCTTTATCTGAAAGGCCTCGCTGTCGAGATCGCCGGCGCCCTCGTCGAACAGGCCGCTCATCAGATTGGCGAGCCCTTCCTTCCCAGCGGGATCCTGCGTCGTGCCGCCGTCGAAGACGAAGCGGATGGCGACGAGCGGAACGGAATAGTCCTCCACCAGCCAGGCGGTGATGCCCTTCGACGACGTCACCTCCTGGATGCTCATGGCCGCGCGAGCGGAAAGCGCCGGCAGGACGAGGAAGAGCAACGAGAGGAGCAGGGTGATTAACGGGGTGGCAGCGCGCCACGCAGAACTCACTTTATGCAAATTATTGGGTCCAACTTCGGTTCGAGACAGATGATTGCCGAAGTCGGCGCCGCCCCTCATCGCCCTGCCGGGCACTTCTCCCCGTATAGTGACGGGGAGAAGGGGGCTGGCCGCAACCTCGGCGCGCTTCCTGCGACGCTGGTGATTGGCGAAACCGGCAACGACAGCGCCCCTCTCCCCGTCACTATACGGGGAGAGGATGCCGGCAGGCAGGTGAGGGGCAACGCCAACGCTCAAGCTTGTCATCAAATCAATTCCCTGCCTGTGTCTGCGGCAAGAGATAGCCTGATGTCGAATGGTTGAGATTGAGGTAGCGCGCGGCAACCGCCTTGACTTCGTCGGCGGTGACCTTGCGGATGCGGCCCGGCCATTCCTCGACGTCCCTGACGGTGCCGCCGGTGGCGAGCGTCGCGCCGTAGATATTGGCCATCGAATCCTGCTTGTCGCGGGCGAAGATCATCGAGCGGACGAAACGATCCTTGGCCTTCTCCAACTCGCCTGATGTGACGCCGTCCTTGGCGATGCGGGCGACCTCGACCTCGACCGCCGCTTGGACGTCGGCCAGCTTGGCGTCGCCGCGCGGTGCGCCATAGACGGTGAAGTTGCTGGCATCGAGCATGGTGCCCTGGAAGAAGGCGCCGGCTTCGGCGGCGATGCCTTGCTTGACGACCAGCTGCTGGTGGAGCCGGCTGCGGCTACCGCCGCCGAGGATCTCCGCCAGCAGGTCCAGCGCTTCGGCTTCGCCCGGCTTTGCAGTGTGATAGGAGGGAACCACCCATTGCGTCGAAAAGTTCGGCACGCTGACACGCGCGTCAGTGAGCGTCACGGTGCGCCTGGTGTTCTGCTCGGGTTCGACCGGACGGATGCGCGGCGGCAGGTCTGGACCACGCGCGATCTTGCCATAGGTCTTCTCGGCCAGCGCCTTGACGATTTCCGGCTCGACATCGCCGGCCACCACCAGCACGGCGTTGTTGGGCGTGTAGTACTTATCGTAGAAGGTTTTGGCGTCGGTGCGGTTCAGCTTCTCCATCTCCTGCATCCAGCCGATCACCGGAATGCGGTAGGGCTGGTTCTGCCAGAGTGTGGCGTCGACCTCCTCGCCGAGTACTGCCTGCGGATTGCTGTCGATGCGCGAGCGGCGTTCCTCGAGGATGACGTCGCGCTCGGTGGCGATGACATCGTCGTTGAGGATGAGGTTGCGCATGCGATCGGCCTCGAAATCCATCATCTGCTCGAGCGCCTGTGGCACCACCGTCTCGTAAAAGGCGGTGTAGTCATAGGAGGTAAAAGCGTTGTTGGAACCGCCGATGGCGGAGACGGCGCGGTCGAACGCGCCGGCCGCATGATTGGTCGTCGCCTTGAACATCAGATGCTCGAAGAAATGGGCGATGCCGGACTTGCCCGGCGGCTCATCCGCGCTGCCGATCTTGTACCACACCATATGGGTGACGATCGGCGCGCGGTGATCGGGGATGACGACAACCTCCATGCCGTTGTCGAGCAGGAAATCCGTCACCTTGCCGTCGTCCGGCTTGGTGTCGGCCAGAACCGGGCCGGTCATCATGAGAGCCAGCGCCAAGAGCGTTCCGCGCAGCCATTCAGCCTGAGATGTCATCAATGGCTCCGGTTGTCATGGGGTGGGACGATAGGCGGGGATTGCGAAACAGGCAAAGTGATTTGTTCGTCATTTTCGCGCGCAAAGGCGGCCGAACTCAGGCGGCTTCGATGAAGCGGATGACGGTCTCGCCGTAGTTGCGCTCGTCGACAACCGAAAAGCCCGGCCCTGCCTCGAAGGGCGCCACCGCCGCCTCCTCGACGACGCAGAGCCCGCCGGGCGCGAGCCAGCCGCCAGCCTTGGCCGAGCGCAAGGCACGCTCGCCCAGGCCTTTGCCATAGGGTGGATCGGCGAACACCAGGCCGAACGCGGCCATCGTGCCCGGCTCGCCCAAAGCCGTGGCGTCGCGGCGGAATATCTTGGTGCGCCCGGTCAAGCCGAAGGCCTCGACATTGGTGCGGATCAGGCCGCGCCCTTCGGCCGATTCCTCGATGAAGACGCCGTAAGACGCACCGCGTGACAGCGCCTCGAGGCCGAGCGCACCGGTGCCGGCGAACAGGTCGAGCACGCGCGCGCCGTTCAGCCTATCGGGGAAGCGATGCGCCAGCACGTTGAAGACAGCCTCGCGGGTGCGGTCGGTCGTCGGGCGGATGGCGCTTGAACGGGGCGTCGCCAGCGGACGCCCGCGAAACTCACCGCCGACGATCCGCATTGTTTCCCCTTGATCCCCCAGGCCCACTGCGTGGCCGATCGCCATCAGTCTTGCCGGAATTTGGGCGTTCGCCACGCGGCTTGCCGAACGGCTTTGCGCCTCCGGGTTTTCCACCTCCCGGTCCACTGGCGGGCTTGCCATAGGACGGCTTGAACGAGGCTTTGCGTGCCTTGGCTTCGGCTGCCTTGGCG
>NZ_SUEO01000271.1:0-2151 GCF_004962925.1 Mesorhizobium sp.
CAATCACCGTCAGCGGTCAGATCTACAAGCTGCGCGACAATCTTTACGGCGCAAGCGGATGGTACGACCGTGATCCCGTTGCGACGGTCGATCTGCCCGTGGAGAAGGCGCCATGATGCGCTTGGTGGTTTCGGCGCTTGCGCTGCTGTTCGCTGCCGCCGTGCTCTACGGCATGCAGCACACGCGTCCGCTCTACAGCGACATTACCTCGCCGATAGTCTCTTCGGGCGGCATGAACAAGCGTGTGGAGGCTAGCGCGTTCGCGCTTTCGCTGGACAGTGCCAGGACAGCGCGTGTTCTCAATGTCGAGACCTTCGGGAAGTCAAAGACCTACACGAGTTCCGGCGTATGGGTTGTGGTGGAAGGCGAGGCCGAGGCGAAATTCGAGACCTTGGGTCTCACATCGGGCGAGTGGCTGAGCAGCAGCGGCGTCCGTTATGTCTTGACCGACAGGGTGCCGGCAACGATCGAAATGATGCCAGGCGATGCCTACCAGCCCGGCCTCCCACGCCGCGTCCTTCTGGTGTTCGAAGTACCGGAGGATGCCGTCGCCGGCGGGACCGTAGTGGTCGCACGCACAAAATTGCTGCCGCTCGACGACGAGATCCGCATCGCCACGAGCGCTTCCGGCAAGGATATCGAGCCTGCCATCACCATCCGCCGCAACGACCAAGGACCGCCATGGACAGTTCTCCCGCAAAGGTGACGTTAACGCGACGAGGCTATTGGCTGAGCATGGCGGCGCTGGTGGTTGCCGTGCCTGCCGCACTCGCCGCGCAGACGTGGGGAAGCATCAAGGACTGGCGTTCCCAACATTTGCGCCAGCCGGTATCTGGGACCTTGGGGCAACCCATCGACTATGCCGGCGCAAGCTGGACCGTGACGCGCCTCACCAGACTGGCAGGCAAGGGGAGCACCGTCTTCCTGGCCGAGTTCGAGGCCCTCGCTGCTGACCCGAAGGCGCTCGGTGCCGTTCCATGCCAGGTGCGGCTTTCCGATGAAAGCGGTCGCGAATGGCAGCCAACCTTGTTTGCCGATCCGGTGGTCACGCAGCAGTATCCGGATGTAAGGAACCGGTCCCTGTGTGGCGGTGTCGCGTTCGCGGCGACGGAACCCGGCAAACCGGCACGAATGGCTGCCAGCTTTTTGATCCCGCCTGGCGCGAGCAGCCTCACGCTATCGATCGCCCTCTATTCGGCGCTGCCGGATTATCTCAGCGTGAGCGAACCGCAGACCTGACGCCATTCGCTTCGCCAGCCATGGCGACCGCGGTTTCGAGCACGGCTGCAAGCAGCGCCACCCGGACTACGTCGAGCAGGATTCCTCCGTCGAGGTCGCTTGGGCTGCCGATGAACAGGCTGATGGTGTCGGCGAAGATCTGCCAGGTTGCGAGATCATGCGCTCCGATCAGCCTTGTCAGGCCATACCATATCCAGGCGCCGACCCAGGAGATGGCCTGATAGGCGATGACGAAGGTGACAAGCGTGGCAAGGCCGGCACTGAGCGTCAGCTTGAGGCAAGTCCAGACTGGCGAGTAGCGGCTGCGATAGCCACCAACGAAATGGGTCGCGAAATCCTTCAGCCACCTCTGCCAGGAGGTCGTGCGCAATGGCGCAGGAGCGGGAGCGGCCGGCGCTGAAAGTTCATAGCCGTTGATGATCGCGGCCATCACCAGCCAGACAATCGGCAGCAACGCGAAAAAGAAAAGATTCTGAAGCTGCTCTCCGAAGGGAAGCGGCCTGAATTCCACGGGAACGAACCGGCCGGCCGCGGCCGCCGAAGTGATCGGCGCAAGCAAATCGAGGCTGAGCTGTTGCAGCGCGGCGCCTGCGCCAAGCCAACGGATGAACTGGTCTTTCCATTCGCCGAGCGCGTAGAGACCGATGAAGACCCAAGTTGCGTCCGTCGCGACGATCAGCAGCCGCCAGTAGGGGTGAGAGGCGCGAGCATTCAGTCGCTTGGCGGCAAAACGCACCAGCCAGCAAATGACGATCGACAGTACCACGCCGCTCGACTGAAGAATGGCGAAGATATCGACGCTCTTGCCGAGTTCGGCTTGGGCCAGCGCCATGCGCGAATATTCGCGAACCGTATCGCCAAGGAAACCCCAGGCGGCATAATAGGCGAAGAACGGCAGGATCGCGGCCGCGG
>NZ_SUEO01000271.1:2161-7457 GCF_004962925.1 Mesorhizobium sp.
GGATCGGCTCGCGTTTTGTTTGGTCTGCTTCCTTTTTCGCTTTTTGTCTCAGTGCCGCCACCGCCGGCATTTGCGGCCGGAGCACCACGAACATCACGACCAGCACCGTCAGCTTGGCGAGAATCACCAGCGACAGCATGACCATTCCGCCTAGCGGGAACCGGAGGCCGATCGTCACGGCGCCCTGAAGCAGCAGATCACGAGCGATCATACCGAGGCAGCCGACAAGCAATAGCTGCGGCCAGCATTGGACAAGAAACCGCGCCGTTAACGCCAGCGACCGGTATATGTCTTCAATCGTCGTGGTCATCGCGTCGGGGTGACTTTCGCGCTCCGGTCCTGAGACATCGTTTCGGCAGATGGCCACCTTTATTCCTGCAGACCGTTGCGATCAAATTCAAACCACATGGGTTTGGATTTGATCGGCGGTAACGCAAGTTTACCCGATCCGCCTTTCCGGCTTGACCCGGTCTGTGACCCGAAACCTATCCAGGATTCGGAGGTTTCCGGCTTTGGAGAATAGCGGCTAGCCGGTCAGCTTAGTAAAGTCGTGGCGGCGCGCGCGAACATGTGCCAGCAAATTCGCTTCATTGACGACCCCGGATTGAAAGAGAGTCAGCGTGGTCGACGCCAGAATCTGACCGTCTATCGAGGTGCTGTACCATTTAGCGTCGGCGGCTATCTGGTCGACCACCCGCTGGCAGATCGCCCGATCTTCAGGTCTTAGGAACTGGCTTTGCGGTGCTCGTAGCATCTCGACGCCTTTAAAAGGGGAGTTACTGTGTCCACACGACACAATGCGTGGTCCCAGAAAATGGACCGTAAACGCATTCAGACAGAAAATTGCCATTCATTTGAGTGGTGCGCGCGAGGCCTTGGTCACAATGTCGCTAAATGCGAGACAACGCGCTTCGCTCTAGCGGGGACGGCCCAGCGGCTTGGTTGCGGGGGGACTGGCAGCTGGAGGCCGCTGGGCCTGACCAGCGAGCCTTAAGGGTGCTCGCCTGGCTGGCGAATACATGCGCTCAAGCTAATGATATCGAAACATGCGAACGAAGTACGTGGCAATAATTCCGCTGTGTAGAAGCCATAATGTGCCCCGCAATGGGTCAATGCATCTGGCACCGCAATTGCACGGTCAGGTATGGGGAATGGGGTGGAGGCCCGTCGCTCCGCAAACGTGGCGGCGGGTCTTCTACATACCGGTCGCGTCCCAGCCTACCCACTCCCGTCCGTTTCGCTAACTCGCAATAGTTGCAGCATCGGATGGCTGGCGGCGCTTGGGGGCGTGGGGAACGCTTGATGGGCGCGGCCAGGTGGTTTGGAGTCCGCCGCCGTTGAATAGTACCGAACTTGGTAATTCAAATAATTTCGTGATCGCGAAATGTCAGGAGGCGGTCGACGACGCTCAGTCCTTTGCATCGTCACCTTCTTGCACAGAGCCATCGTTTTCATCTGCCGGCCTTTCTAACCCGGCCAGTTGCCGGTCGGCCATTTCTTTAGCGAGGCCCACCAAGGCATCAACCTCTTGCATCTGATCCACGTGACCGCCATTGGCGACGCGTTTCCGGATCCTCTTCAGTTGGTCAGAGGTTCGTCGTAACATTTCGGCGATAGACGGCTTCTCGGCCACGCCTGCACCTCCTGCATCCCAACCCTTGAGACGAGCAAGCGTTCCGGCCCGCAACTTTTTACGGCAAAAGTCGACATTCAATCGACCCGCTTTTAAGCCGGGTCATGAAGTTCCGCGCAGTCCGTTGCGCAAATTCGAGCGGCCCGGCAGCCCCATTGGGGGGTGACCATCAGCAGGCTGCCGGGCCTTGACCACCAGCGAGCTTAAGAGGAGGCGCTGTGCTGGCTGATCAAAAGCTTGCCCTCAAGGCAACGGAAAAGCATCATTCGAACGAACACGGTTCGTCACGACGAGGAGGGAGTCTGATGGCCGATACAGTGACCGACGTCGCAGATCCGCACGCGACATGCCGGCGATGCGATCAATGGCATCTGGCGGAGGGAGTGGGATTCGAACCCACGGTGGGCTTGCACCCACGCCGGTTTTCAAGACCGGTGCCTTAAACCGCTCGGCCATCCCTCCATCGTGATTTTTCAATCACTTGGATGCTCGTCCTAATCTTAACTTGTACCTGTTGGCACTGCTGCGCCACCCTGAGATCGTTCGCGCTTCATTGCTCTAGTGCGCCCAATGAAGTCCTGTCAACCGGCCGTGGCCCGTTCCTGCCGACGGCGAAGCATGGACGCTTGACGGCGGGGCTGAAGCAGGACGAACAGCGCTCTGCTCCGAAGGTCGAAAAGCCGTGGTTTTTCATGGCGATCGCCGGACGGTTTGTGCCACAATCTCGCCCGGTTCCGACCACAATCGGTTAATACGGTGATAAGCAATTCCTGTGCACAAGGGATTGCGAATCAAGGTGGCGCTGGCATTTGTCGAGGGGTTTTTAGCCCTGCCGACGAACAAGTTGCGGTGCCTTTGTTGAGAGGGGACAATCGAAACATGCAGAGCACGGCGCGCCCGCATCTCCGTCGCGCTTCCGCTTTTGCGTTGTTTGCCCTGTCGGCGGCCTTGCTGGCGGCTTGCGCCGCGCCACCACAGCCGAAGGCGATGGTCAACAAGAAGCCTCGCTCCAAGGAATATTTTGCCGAATCCGAATATGGCGTAAAAGCCAGCCCGCGCGTTACCTTCAAGAAGTCCGGCTTGCAGCGTGGCGGCGGGCGCGACCAGTTGGGCAAGCCCTATCAGGTGCGCGGCAAGTGGTATTATCCGAAGGAAGACAAGCGCTACGCTAAGGTGGGCCTCGCCTCCTGGTATGGCGACGCCTTCCACGGCCGGCTGACCGCCAACGGCGAAGTCTATGACATGACGCATCTGACCGGCGCGCATCCGACCATGCCGCTGCCGAGCTATGCGCGGGTCACCAATATGAAGACCGGCAGTTCGGTCATCGTGCGCGTCAACGACCGCGGACCTTATCATGACGGGCGCATCATCGATGTGTCGAAACGTGCCGCCGAAATGCTCGACTATGCAAACATCGGCACGGCAAAGGTGAAGGTCGAATATGTCGGCCGTGCGCCGCTTGACGGCAGTGACGATCAGTATCTGATGGCCTCCTACCATCCCGGCAACAGGGCGCCGGATTCGTCGGACGGCTTGCCCACCGGTGTCATGATCGCCATGAATGGACCATCGCCGAGCACCGCATTGGGCGCTGCCGCCGCTCCATTTCCCGGCCAGTTGACGGAGTCCGCATCGACACAGCCTGTCATGTCGGCGCAGACGCCGGCCGCTGGTAATGTGGCGCTGCCCGATTTCGGGCCGATCGTGCCGGAGCGTCCGGAAATCAATCTGCCGGCGCAATCGCCGTTCACCGTGGCGTCGCTGTCTTATGCAGACGAACGCGTGCAGCGTGCCACCAATGTCTTTGCCGCGCTGGATGGCGCCGGCATGTCGCCCGCCGAAATCCTTCAATCGTGGAAGCGGCAAGCGCCTTCGACCGGTTCCCCCACGGACTATATCGCGGCGGGTTCGTTTGAGGAGGCTGCCGAGGCGCAGCGTGTGGCAACCCAGCTTTCCGGCTTCGGCAAGGCCGAAATCCAGCGCTCTGAATTCGAAGGCAAGGACTGGTATTCGGTCAATCTCTATCCGGACGGCCATGGCAGCCTGGACGAGATGCTGCAGGCGGCATGGTCACATGGCGCACCGGACGCGCTTGTGGTTCGGAACTGACCGGCAAAACCTGAAGTTTTGCCCAGTTGCGCGTGGCGCGGTTGATCCGCCGGGACAAAGCCTGATAGCTTGTAGAGCTTGCCCAATGCCGGCTGACAGGTCGAACCTCTCATGAAATTTCGCTTCGCCGCGCCTGTCGCCGGGCTCCTGGGTTTTGGCCTGCTGCTGCTTTCGCTGGCCCCAGCCGCGGCGCAGCTTTTCGAGACCAAGGCCGCACAGGCCTTCATGATTGATGCCGAAACCGGAACGGTGCTGTTCTCCAAGGACGCCGACAAGCCGATGCCGCCGGCGTCACTGGGCAAGCTGATGACGATGGAGGTGGTTTTCAACGCCATCAAGTCGGGGCGCGTGACGCTCGACGACACATTCGTGGTGAGTGAGAACGCATGGCGCACGGGCGGCGCGCCATCCGGAACGTCGACGATGTTTGCCAAGCTCAAATCGACGATCCGGCTTGAAGACCTGATCCAGGGCGTGACGGTGCAGGCAGCCAATGACGGCTGCATCATCATCGCCGAAGGCTTCGCCGGATCCGAGGCGAATTTCGCGACTGAGATGACCGACCGCGCAAGGCAGATTGGCCTCGCGAAATCGACATTCGTCAATTCCACCGGTCTGCCGGCCGAAGGCCAGCAAACGACGGTTCGGGAGCTTGCGCTTCTGGCCCTGCATATCTGGCGCGAGTACCCGGATCTCTATCGCTACTACGGTCAGAAGGATTTCACCTGGAACAAGATCACCCAGAGGAACCGCAATCCGCTGCTGGCTATGGACATCGGCGCGGACGGCCTGGCGGTCGGCATGAGCGAGGCGTCCGGCTTCGGCATCGTTGGCTCGGTCAGCCACAATGGCGCACGCATCATCGCGGCGATGAGCGGACTGAAAAGCGACCGCGAGCGCGCCGAGGAGGCGCGAAAGCTGCTCGACTGGGGCGTTCGCGCCTTCCAGAAGACGGAGATTTTCGGCAAGGACGAAGTGGTCGGCGAAGCCCAGGTTTTCGGCGGTGCGAAATCCGGCGTGGCGCTGAAGGCAAAGGGGCCGGTGGATATCTTCCTGCCCGTCGCCAACCGCGACAAACTAACCGCCAAGATCGTTTATGACGGACCGGTTGCAGCGCCCGTGGAGGAGGGGCAGCCGGTGGGTGCACTGCAGGTCTGGATCGGTGATACGCTGAGCCAGGAGACGCCTCTTTTCGCGGCCGAGTCAGTTGGCGTGGGCTCGCTGCCGCGACGCGCGCTCGATGCCGTCAAGGAACTGGCCGTCGGCTGGCTGCGTTAGCACCGTTGCGGTGGACCTTTTTTCTGACCGGGACTATTACGGTTCCCGCAGTGTGGAAGAAGGCTTTTTGATTGGTGCACGGATTTTTCATCACCTTCGAAGGCGGAGAAGGGGCAGGCAAGTCGACGCAAATCGAGCGGCTGGCTAGCAAGATGCGCGCCAAGAAATACGATGTCCTTGTCACGCGTGAGCCGGGCGGCTCGCCGGGCGCAGAGGCGGTCAGGCATGTCCTGCTTTCCGGCGCTGCCGAGCCATTCGGCCCCAGGATGGAAG
>NZ_SUEO01000272.1:0-3982 GCF_004962925.1 Mesorhizobium sp.
CCGCAGCACTGGCGGCCAAGGCCGGCAGCCTGAAGGAATTGATCGCCTCGCTCGAGGCCGACAAGGCCCGCAAGGCGGCGAATGCGGCGAAGGCAGCCGAGCAGAAGGCCGCGGATGCCGACAAGGGCCCGGCGCAGAGGGCCCCAGCACAAAAGGCCCCGGCACAGACGGAACTGGCGGCCCTGCCGGTCCCGGAAGCCAACCGGCTCACCGCCGCCGCACCGTTTTCGGCGCTTCAGGGTCAGATCGCGCTGCCCGTTACCGGCAGGATCAAGCGGCGGTTCGGGGCCAGCGACGGTAACGGCGCAGTGATGCTCGGTGACATGGTTGCGACACAATCGGGAGCCATCGTTACCGCGCCAGCGGACGGAAATGTGCTTTATGCGGGACCTTTTCGCTCCTATGGTCAACTCTTGATCCTGAACGCGGGTGACGGCTATCATGTCGTTCTGGCGGGGATGAGCAGAATCAGCGTCGCGTCTGGCCAGTCGGTGCTCGCAGGAGAGCCGGTTGGCGCGATGGGAGAGGCCCGGGTGGCGAGCACCTCGGCATCGAAGAATGGAAATGCCACGCCGGAGCTCTATGTTGAGTTCCGCAAGGATGGAAAACCCGTCGATCCGACCCCATGGTGGGCGGACCGTTTGTCTGGAAGGACGTGAGATGATGCGGAAACTGTCGCTTCTGTTTGCCGGTGCGCTGATGGGCGCATCCGCGATGAGCCTGGTCTACGGCGCGCCCGGCTCGACGGCGAACGCTGCGGGCTCCGAGACCTATAAGCAACTGGCGATCTTCGGTGACATCTTCGAGCGGGTGCGGGCGCAGTATGTGACGCCGCCCGACGACAAGTCGCTGATCGAAAACGCCATCAACGGCATGCTTACGTCGCTCGACCCGCACTCCTCGTATATGAACGCCGAAGAGGCGCAGGACATGCGCGTGCAGACCAAGGGCGAGTTCGGCGGCCTCGGCATCGAGGTCACGATGGAGAACGACCTGGTCAAGGTGATCACGCCGATCGACGATACGCCGGCCGCCAAGGCGGGCGTTCTTGCCGGCGACTATATCGCCAAGATCGACGGCGAGGAGGTTCGCGGCCTGAGCCTCAACGACGCGGTCGAGAAGATGCGCGGGCTGGTCAACACGCCGATCAAGCTCACCATCCTGCGCCAGGGCGCCGACAAGCCGATCGAGCTGACGGTGGTGCGCGACATCATCAAGGTCAAGGCGGTCAAGTTCCGGGTCGAGAACGACATCGGCTACATGAAGATCACCTCCTTCACCGAAAAGACCCATGACGACCTCGAGAACGCCATCGACACCATCAAGAAGCAGGTGCCGAACGAAAAGCTCAAGGGCTACGTGCTCGATCTGCGCCTCAATCCGGGCGGGCTGCTCGACCAGGCGGTGAGCGTGTCCGACGCCTTCCTCAACCGTGGCGAGATCGTCTCGACACGCGGCCGCGATCCGAAGGACGTCACCCGCTTCGACGCGCGGCCCGGCGACGACATCGACGGCAAGCCGCTGGTCGTGCTCGTCAATGGCGGTTCGGCCAGTGCGTCCGAAATCGTCGCCGGCGCGCTGCAGGATCTGCGCCGCGCCACCGTGGTCGGCACGCAGTCCTTCGGCAAGGGTTCGGTGCAAACCATCGTCCCGCTCGGCGAGAACGGCGCGCTGCGCCTGACGACGGCGCTCTATTACACGCCGTCCGGCAAGTCGATCCAGGGCAAGGGCATCACGCCCGACATCAAGGTCGACCAGCCATTGCCGCCGGAACTGCAGGGCAGGGACCTGACGCGCGGCGAGTCGGACCTCAAGGGCCACATCAAGGGTACCGACGAGGGCGACACCGGTTCGGGCTCTGCAGCCTATGTGCCGCCGGAGCCGAAGGACGACCTGCAGCTTATCTTTGCCGAGCAGTTGCTGCGCGGCGAGAAGACCGATCCGGCGTTCCCGCCCAATCCGGACAAGGCGGTTTTGAACCAGTAGGGGCTGTTTTGAACCAGTAAAGGTCGATCAGCCGGACAACAGGTCTGGCTGCCTGATCGAAGCGATGTAATGCTGCCGGGGCCGCAAGGCCTCGGCAGTTTGATTCGGGGGAACCGCGGCTGGGGATGCGGCTTGGCTGACATCGGCAATGACATCGAACGCCCGCTCGGACAGGCCGTCCGGCCGCCGCGCGCGGGCCGCAGGATCAGCGCCGGTGCGGTGGCGACCACTCTCCTGGTGCTGGCCGTGATCGGTGTCTCCGGCGCGATAGCGCTGCGTGAAAGACCGTTTCGAAAGCCGGAAGAAGTCGCTGTTTCGACGCCGAAGACGACAGTGATGGTCGAATCCGCAGCGCCGGCCACTGAGCCCGTGCCGCAGGCGCAAGCAGCACCCAAGACAAATGGGCCGCAGATCATCCATATGCCGACCGAAGCGGACGGTGGTCCGCCCAGTGCGGCCGTCGTCATCCACGACCCTTCGACGATCGGCCAGAACCTGAGGATCGCGCATATTCCCGACAGGGCGCTGATCGAGACCGGTGAGACCGGCCCGTTGCCCGTACGCGCCGCCGACGGAAGGCGGCCGTTCGATGTCTATGCGCGGCCGTGGTCCGGTGCGCGGGGTGCGCGCGTGGCGATCGTCATCGGCGGGCTTGCCGTGTCGCAGACCGGCACGCAAGCGGCCATCGCCGAGCTGCCGGCCGAAGTGACGCTGGGCTTCGCGCCGCAGGGCAACAGCATCGGCCGCTGGATGCAGGCGGCGCGGCAGAGAGGCCATGAGATCGTCATTCAGGTGCCGCTCGAACCGTTCGACTATCCGAACGTCAATCCGGGCCGCAACACGCTGACGGTCGCGGCGACACCGGACGAGAATTTGAAGAATTTGCGCTGGGCGCTGTCGCGGACGACCAATTACACCGGCGTCATGAACTATATGGGTGCGCGATTTTCGGCCGATGCGGCGGCGATGGCGCCATTGATGGCCGAACTCGGCAGGCGCGGCCTGGCCTATCTCGACGACGGCTCCTCTGCGCGCAGCCTCGCGTCCGACCTGGCACTGAAGGACGGCGTGCCCTTCGTTGCCGGCGACACGTCGATCGACGCCGTGCGGGACCGCGGTGCCATATTGAAGAAGCTGGACGAACTGGAAGCCACTGCGCGGGCGAAAGGCTTTGCCGTCGGCATCGGCTCGGCCTTCGACCTCACGGTCGACACCGTGTCGTCCTGGGTGATCGAGGCCAAGAAGCGCGGCATCGAGATCGTGCCGATTTCGGCAGTGGCGGTGGATCCGGAAAAAGGTTGAGCATGGCGAAGAAAAAACCGGTCGATCCCGAGACGCTGCCTTATCGCCCCTGTGTCGGACTGATGATACTCAATGGTGACGGCCTGGTCTGGGTCGGGCATCGCATTGCCGAGCCGGACAGCGAATTCGCCGGCACGACGCAGCTCTGGCAGATGCCGCAGGGCGGCATCGACAAGGGCGAGGAACCGCTGCAGGCGGCGCAGCGGGAACTGTATGAAGAGACCGGCATGCGCTCGGTCTCGCTGCTGGATGAGGCGCCGAACTGGATATATTACGACCTGCCGGCCGATCTGGTCGGCATCGCCTTCAAAGGGCGATACCGCGGCCAGACGCAAAAATGGTTCGCCTTCCGCTTTCACGGCGACGTGAGCGAGATTGAGATCAATCCGCCGCCGGGCGGCCACACCGCCGAGTTCGACAAATGGGCGTGGCGGCCGATGCAGGAATTGCCCGACCTGATCGTGCCGTTCAAGCGCAAGGTTTATGAGGACGTGGTTGCGGCGTTCCGGCATCTGGTTGCGTAGCTCGGCGCAAGCCGCGATCGCGCCGACCACGGTTGCCGCGTCAGCGCGGTGGCCTTATTGATGGCCAATCCGCCGCAGACGGGGTTGGCATGAACGACGCCTCCAAAAAATCTCTTTCTGAAAAGGTTACCGTCAGCGAATCAGCGGCTGGCGCCATATTGACCGTCGAT
>NZ_SUEO01000272.1:3992-7451 GCF_004962925.1 Mesorhizobium sp.
GTCGATCTCGGCGCCATCCGCGAAAATTACCGGCGGCTCAAGGCGCGGTTGGGCGGCGTCGGCTGCGCGGGTGTCGTCAAGGCCGACGGCTACGGGCTCGGCGGGGTCCAAGTGGCGGCAGCACTGGCGGCCGAGGGCTGCGACATTTTCTTCGTCGCGCATCTGGCCGAAGGTACCCGGCTGCGCCAGGCGCTCGGCTCAGGGCCTGCGATCTACGTGCTGAACGGCATTCAGCCGGGCGCTGAAAGCGAAGCGGTCGAAGCGGAGCTGGGCGCGGTCATCAACAGCGCCGGCCAACTCGCCGCCTGGCGCGCGGCGGCGCAGCGGACGGGCCGCACGCTCAAGGCTGCAATCCAGGTCGACAGCGGCATGTCGCGGCTCGGCATGGCGGCAGCGGAGGTGGAGACCGTCGCTGCCGATCCGCAGGCGTTCGACGGTATCGAGGTCGACTTCGTGATGAGCCATCTTGCTCGCGCCGACGAGCCCGAGCATCCGGCCAACGAGCTGCAGCGGCTGGAATTCGAGCGGCTGCGCAGGATGCTGCCAAAGGCGCCGGCCTCGCTCGCCAATTCCTCCGGCATCTTTCTTGGACAGTCCTTCCACTACGACCTCGCCCGGCCCGGTGCGGCGCTCTACGGCATCAATCCGACGCCAGCGGAGAAGAATCCGATGCTTCCGGTGGTGCGGCTTCAGGCAAAGGTCATCCAGACGCGCAGCCTCGATAGGGGAGCCGGCGTCGGCTATGGCCATATTTTTCACGTGGCCGAACCGCTGGTCGCCGCAACGATCTCGCTTGGCTATGCCGATGGCTGGCATCGTCGCGCGGCCTCAGCTGCCTGGTTCGAAAATGTGCCACTGCCCTTCCTCGGACGCGTATCGATGGATTCGATCGTTCTCGACATTTCGGCCCTGCCGCCCGACAGGCTGAAGGCAGGCGACCTCGTCGAACTGATCGGGCCGTCGCAGACGGTGGACCAGGCGGCCGGCCATGCCGGCACCATCGGCTATGAAATCCTGACCAGCCTCGGACACCGCTTTCACCGGCGCTATGTGAATGGATAGCGGGCGGGCTTTTTATGCATGCCGTTGTCCCAAAACCGCTGCATAGTTTTGGGCGACATGCTTGGGCACTTGGCGGACGCCGTAAAATCCGGCAGACAGAAAGCCACGATGCCGCGCCCCCAAACCCCTGACAAGACGTCTTTCTGGAGAGCTATGCGATGAAGATCTTCGTGCTGGGCGGCGGCGTCATCGGGGTCACCACCGCTTATTATCTCGCCGAGGCCGGCCATGAAGTGACTGTCATCGACCGTCAGAAGGGCCCGGCGCTGGAAACCAGCTTTGCCAATGCCGGCGAGATCTCGCCCGGCTACGCCTCGCCCTGGGCCGGTCCCGGCGTCCCGTTGAAGGCGATCAAATGGCTTTTGATGAAGCATGGTCCGCTGGTGGTGCGGCCGACTGTCGATCCGCATATGTGGTTATGGCTGGTCAGGATGCTGCGCAACTGCACGGCCGAGCGCTATGCGGTGAACAAGGCGCGCATGGTGCCTCTGGCCGAATACAGCCGCGACACGCTGAAAGCGCTGCGCGAGGCGACCGGCATCGCCTATGATGAACGCGCCAACGGAACGCTGCAGCTTTTTCGCACACAACAGCAACTCGACGGCACGTCAGGCGATGTCGAAGTGCTCAAGACATATTGCGTTCCCTACGAGATTCTCGATCCCGACGGCTGTATCGCGGCCGAGCCGGGGCTGGCAGGGGTGCGTGAAAAATTCGTTGGCGGCTTGCGGCTGCCGGGTGACGAAACCGGTGACTGCAAGATGTTCACCGACCGTCTGGCCGAGTTCTGCGTGGCGCGCGGCGTCACCTTCGAATATGATACGTTGATCAGGCGCATCATCCGCAAGCGCAACAGTATCGCCAACATCAATACCAGCAAGGGCTGGAAGACTGCCGACGCCTATGTGATGGCGATGGGCAGCTATTCGGCCAAGTTCATGCGTATGCTGAGACGGTCCATACCGGTCTATCCGGTCAAGGGCTATTCGATCACCCTGCCGATCAAGGATGCTGCCGCAGCACCGGTGTCGACGGTGATGGACGAGACCTACAAGGTGGCGATCACCAGGCTCGGCGACCGCATCCGGGTCGGCGGCACGGCGGAGATTTCAGGCTTCGACCTGAGGCTGCATGAATCGCGGCGCCGTACGCTCGAACATTCGGTCGGCGACCTTTTTCCAGGCAGCGGCGACATGCGGGAGGCGAGTTTCTGGTGCGGGTTGCGGCCGATGACGCCGGACGGGCCGCCGCTGATCGGCCGCACCGAGTTTTCCAACCTCTATCTCAATACCGGCCACGGCACGCTCGGCTGGACCATGGCCTGCGGCTCGGCCAAGGTGCTGGCCGACATCATCTCCAACCGGGTACCGGACATCAATGTCCGCGATCTCGGACCGGAGCGGTACCAGCGCTAGGATCAGAAGGCTTCCTTCACCGCGCTTTAGACGAACAATCCCCGCTCCCGTTCCACTGCCTTAGTGATGAAGCTCGCAACGATCTGGACGCGGCGCAGCGGCCTGACCGATTCGTGATAGACCAGCCAGTAGGCACGGCGGATCGGCGCGACGATGTCGACCGCCACCAGTTCCGGCATCGAGCGGGCGACGAAGGTGTGCAGGATGCCAATGCCGGCGCCGGAGCGCACCGCTTCGGCCTGGCCGAGCGCCGAGGAAATGGCGAAGCTGGTGCGCCAGTCGGCGCTGAACTCTGCCGCATAGTCGAGCGAGGGGCTGACGATGAGGTCCGGCACATAGCCAATCAGCGTGTGCCGGCCAAGCTCGGCGGGCGTCTTGGGCAGGCCATGCGCTTCGGCATAGGCCTGGGACGCGAACAGGCCGAGCGTGTAGTCGACCAGCTTCCCCGCGACCAGCCTGCCTTCGGTCGGCCGTTCCACGGTGATGGCGATGTCGGCCTCGCGCCTGGACAGAGAGAAGGAACGCGGCACCGGCACCAACTGGATGGTGAGTTCGCGGTGGAGCGCCGTCAGTGCGCCGAGGCGTTTGGCCAGGAAGGCTACGCCGAAGCCATCAGGCGCGCCGATGCGCACGGTGCCGGAGACATCGTCGCCTTCGCCCGCCACGGTCGAGCGCGCGGCGATCATATCGCCTTCCATGCGCTCGGCGATGTCGAGGAAGCGCTCGCCCGCCGGCGTCAGCTCGCTGCCTGTGGTAAGCCGGCGAAAGAGTTTTGTGCGCAGCGCATCTTCGAGCGCGGCGATGCGGCGCGAGACAGTAGCGTGGTTGAGCTCCAGCCGCCTAGCTGCGCCGAGGATCTGGCCGGCACGCGCCACGGCGAGGAAGATCCGGACATCATCCCAGTTCATGGGAATGGTCCGGTTCAATAGTGGGCGCTGCGTTAGCGAGCGTCGCGTTCCCGCCCACCCCCCTCTGTCCTGCC
>NZ_SUEO01000273.1:0-6911 GCF_004962925.1 Mesorhizobium sp.
CCACAAGGGGGAGGGGTTAGGGGTGGGGGTCCATCGTAGAGCGAAAGCCTCGGCTTTCCACATGCGATAGCCCTGCCCACGTGGGGGAGATTGGCAGTTCGAGCGCGGTCCCTATTCCTGCGATGCTGGTGATTGGCGAAAGCCGAGGTGATAGCCGATCTCCCTCCTCGTGGGGGAGATGTCCGGCAGGACAGAGGGGGGCGCTGTCCCGCCGACATTTGATATCGGCAACACAGGCAGCGAACGTTCGAAAGGGCTAGAAACAAAAAACCCGCCTCGGCGGCGGGTCGTTGGCGCAAATCAGCACCATGCCCAAATCAATAGCATAGCTGCCGTCACGAAGTCAATGGTGGAGCGGTCGATTCAAGGAAAAAATTCCTGGACCGAGCGACTCTCGCGCAGGAATGGCTGCGAAGCGCTCGATCCCGTACCGCCCTGCTGGATCGGAACCGGCGTTCGCGCGTTTGGAGCTTAGCCAATGGGAGCGAAGCCATGAATGTCGCCAATCTGCAACTCGAAGGCCTGCTGATGGCCGTCGCATCGATCAATCAGGTTCTTGTCCGCAAGGGCGTGCTCACGGTCGAGGAGATAGACATCGCCTTGCGCAGGGCCGAAGCCAGCGAGACCAGCGAGGAGCGGTCCGAAGGCATGTCGGCGTCGAGCCGCGATGCCGTCAACTTCCCGATCCGGCTGCTGGAACTGGCCAATCAGTGTCAGCCGGAGACGGACATGCCGTCGTTCTCGAAACTGGCGCGCATGGTCGGCCAGATGAAGGAACCCTACAACGACCAGATGTGACGCCCCTCCCCACATCAAAGATGGCAGGTCGACCGAAGGTTCGCGATCAGCTCGCAGACCCAAGCTTCAGCGCCAGCACGCGGCCCGGCCCATGGACGGCAGCAAACAGCAGCCCGGCCAGGAAGGTGAAATGGTCGACGAAGAAGCCGAACTCGGCCTGGTTGCCGGCCCAGTGCGATGGCCCGTGGAAGGCAAAGCCGAGGAAGACGACGTAAACGGCGGCAACGAGCGCGGCCGGTGTGAAAAAAGCTCCGGTCAGGAAGCATAGCACGAGGATGACTTCGAGCAGGGCCGCGCACCATGCCAGAAACAGCGGGAACGGAAATCCGGCAGCGGCGATGTAGCCCGCTGTGCCGCCCATGTCGGTGAATTTGAAAGTCACCGCCATGAGGAAGACGGCCGCGAAGATCAGCCGGCCGACGAGGATTGCCGCGGTTTGCCACGGTGATTGAACGGGTGATTGAGCGGCTTCCAATGACATGATGTCCTCCAGGGTTGCGACGGGTTTCGCCCCAAGGACGATACACCAGCCGCAAACCCGACATTATCCCCTGAGAACTTGTCTGGGAATGAGAACTTGCCTGGGACCGAGAACCTGGCTGGGGCAGCGCAAGTGGCCAGGCCGCCGCAAGACTGGGTTCCTGGATCTACTCTGCCGCGTGGTGGCTGATCGAATCCCGCACTGTGCCGTACTGGCTGCCCCAGCGGTCGGTCATCTCGCAGCGTATGTCCCATAGCTCCGGGAAGAAGCGGTGGCGGGCGCCGGCCTCAAGCAGTTCGACCGGTCGGCCCTTCAGGGATTTCGAGCCGAGCCCGATCGAGCGATGGATGAGATAGAGATGGTTGGCGCGGAACTTCTGGAACAGCTCGTCGAATTCGATCAGCGCTTCGGCGACGACATAGCTGTCGCCGTGATCATATTGCGCGTCGTAGACATCCTCGACCGAGAGCCCGCGACCGTCGAGATAGGACGCCTTGAAGGCCCGCCACAGGTCCGGCGGCATGCGCAGCAAGAGCTTGAAGCCCGGCGATTCCTGGCCGCTGCCATTGCCGAGTTGCAGCCGAATCTCTTGGTATTCCTTGGGCGACATGGTTTCGAGCAGGTCGAACTGCGCCGTCATCATGCGCATCAGCCGATGCACGCGCCCCATCAGCGTGACGATGCGATGCGTGTTCTGCTGTTCGAGGAAGTCGACGACATCTACCAGCGTATAGGTGATGAGCTTCATCCACAGCTCCTCGACCTGGTGCACGATCTGGAATTGCAGCTCGTCGGCATTCACCATCTCGGCCAGCGGCTTCTGGCAGGCGAGAAGCTTGTCGCACCTGAGGTAGACGCCGTAATCGCGCATTTCAGGCGCTTCGATGCGGGCATAGTAGTCCGGCTTGTGCATGGCAGATGCTCCTTTGCCCGGCCCAGCGGCTCAGGCATCTGTTCGGTCCGAGCCTGAAGGATAAGCGCTTTTGGCTTGAACATTGTTCCTTTCTGTTATCCAAATAGCAGTAAGTGAAGGACAAAAGTCCATTCATGAAGCGAATTTGGAGAACGTTTTATGCTGGATGCCCTCGACCGGAAGATCGTCACGGCGCTGGAACGCGACGCGCGAATCTCCTTCGCGGCGCTCGCAGACGAGGTCGGCTTAAGCAAGACGCCATGCTGGAAGCGGGTCAAGGCGCTGGAGGACGCCGGCATCATCCGTGGCTACTCGACGCGGATCGACCCGGCCAAGCTCGGCTTCGGCATAGAAGCCTTCATCCAGGTGTCGATTGATTTCGAGCTTTCCGAAGCCTTCGAGGCCGCCGTGCAAGAACATCCGCTGATCCGGCGCTGCCACGCCACGACAGGCGAAGCCGACTATCTCCTGCAGATCGTGACGGTCGACATGATGGCGCTGGACAGGATGCTGCGCGTCGAGCTCAGCCGCCTGCCCGGCGTGCGCCGGACGATCACCTCGATGGCCATGCGCGAGATCAAGGGCGACATCTCTTTCGCCAACGCCGTTGGGCATACGCAGAAGCGATAGCGGGCCGACAGCGCGGAGGCCGCCTGCTCCAATGAAATCCGTCCAGCGCTCTCTTTTTCAGAGTTTTGTCGGACGGCAGCGCTTCGGTCACGGCCTCGTCATCAGCTCCCGCCCCAGCCGTTTCGGTTGCTCGGCGCGCAGCACCACATTTGTCGTCACCGCGCCATAGCGGCCGATAGCATCGACGATGCTTTCAAAGTCGGGCGGCGATGGGACGACGACTTTCAAGAGAAAGCAATCCTCGCCGGTCACCCGCAGCACTTCGATCACCTCAGGCAATTGCGCGAATTTCTTCAGGCAGGCCTGGATGTGCTCATGCGTGGTGCGCAGGCGGATGACGGCCATCGTGCCGAGCCCCAGCGCCGCGGGATCGATCACCGCTTTGTAGCCGGCGACGATGCCGCGCTCCTCCAGCCGCTTGACCCGTTCCGAGGTGGCGGGCTGGGACAGGCCGACGCGCCGGCCGAGCTCCGAAATGCCGATCCGGCCGTCCTCCTGCAGGGCTTCGATGATCGCCACATCGGTGGGATCGAGTTTTGGACGATAAATGCCGTTCTGCATGGAAACCTTCAATCCATCGGAATTCGCCGCTCTTTTCCGATGATCTCTCATTCCACCGGCCCAGGAAAGACCTAGAATCCGGGCGAGTGTTCCAGGAGAAACAAGGATTTCCATGACTGACTTCATCATCGTGCCGGGCATTGGCGGGTCGGGCGAGGCCCATTGGCAGACCCGCTGGCAGCGGGTGAACCCGGCCATGCGGCGATTCACGCCGGCCAGCTGGGACTTGCCGGATTTCGACGACTGGGTCGCTGCCTTGGAAACTGCGGTGTCCGAGGCCAAGACACCGCCCGTGCTCGTCGCTCACAGCCTCGGCTGCCTGCTGGTCGCGCACTGGCAGCGCATCTCGGGCCGCGACGTCAGCGGTGCATTCCTGGTCGCGGTTCCCGATCCGGCGGCGTCAGCCTTTCCCTCTGTCGCGCACCGCTTCGCCGGCACGCCGCAACAGCGGCTTCGTTTTCCCTCGCTGGTCGTTGCCAGCACCAACGATCCCTATGGCTCGCTGGACTCTGTCAGGGCGAAAGCCGGCCAATGGGGCAGCGAACTGCACCTCGCCGGACCGTTCGGTCACATCAATGGCGACAGCGGCCTCGGCGAATGGACAACAGGAATGGAACTGCTGCGGGCCTTCGTGGAACAGACGGAACAAGGCGGCCAAGGCTTGCTTCGCCAAAGGTGAGCGATCCAGCGGACGCTCGCTTCGTAGCGGTTCAGCTTTTGATAGAATCGTCGAACCGCTCTAACTATTTGTTTTACGCAATTCCGGACGGAAAACCGCTATGCACTTTTCCTGGAATTGCTCTAAGACCGCAGCCGACTTAGGCGCGCAAAGATCCGGGCTGGCAGACGCGTATGAACGATGATTTGCGCAAGGCGACAAAGCTGAAGCGCTCTGTCCGCTGGGTGCGGCGGCGTGCATCACTCTCTGCTGTTCGGCGTCAGCTTTCCGCTTCGGGCAGTCCTCGTAGCCATGGTCGCGCCCGCCGCAATAAGCGCAGCATTTTGCCGGGATATCGGGGCGAAACATCGTCGTCATGCATTGAAATGCACGCGGCGCCCGTCTGGTTGCGTCGCACCGTTACTTTACCCTTACATTAGGGATTTGGGCGCCGAATCCGAGGCTTTAAGGCGTGTAGCCCAGCGCGGCCAAGACCGACAGCCCTGCAACCAGCCCAATTGCAATAACAATGCCGAAATGCCGTTCCAGGAATCTGGGCGGCCCCTGCCAGTCGTATCGCATATCTGAAACTCCGCCGGGTAATCTGGGGCGGAGTGTTCAGGCGTCAAGGCCGGCGGTCCCTGACAGGCGATATGCTTGACAGGCGGTAGACTTGACGTGCGGTAGACAGGCAGCCGCCATTGTCCTTATCCTGGTTCATATCGGAACGCGGGACGGCACTCATGCCCGAGCATCCTTCATCAGCGGGCGAAAGCCATTCCCAGCCCGCTGCGGCATCCGACCCTCGCCTGGCCTTTGTCTATGCGGAGGCGGTGCGTGGGCTCCAACACCAGCAGAATGTGGTGGAGAGCCTCAATACACGCGCGGGCAATCTGATCTTTGCAACCGCGTTCGTGAGTTCTCTCCTCGGCGGCAGAGCTCTCCTGGATGGGCTGGGGCCGTGGGACTGGCTGGCGCTGACGCTGCTTTTCCTGATCGGGCTGCTGGTCGTGATCATGTTGTGGCCCTACTACGCCTATACGTTCCGCTTCGATCCGGAGCAGTTGCTCCAGGACTTTGTCGATCAAAACCCTTCCGGATCCATGGATGTGATGCACCGCGCGCTTGCGCTCCGCATTAAAACCGACATGGCCAACAATTGGCGGATCATTCAGCGCCTGCGCATGGCGCTACAGCTTGCCCTGTTTCTATTGCTGCTGGAGCTTTTGGCGTGGCTGTTCGCAATAGGCCGAGTTTAGGACCACGGCCCCGGCAGGGTGGTAGCCTGTGGGTGACGGCATGAAGCGGCTTCATGCGCGGATGAGAAAGTGCTAGACAGCGTCCACTTCCTCTATTCCCGCTTCGTCTAATGGTAGGACAGCGCCCTTTGAAGGCGTGAATCGTGGTTCGAGCCCATGAGCGGGAACCAGCGTCGGACTGCCGATCAGCCTTGATCCGATCAGATCGCTGTAACTCGGCAATAATGCCAGGACGTGGCCGGCGTGCCCTCCTTTTCCGAGCGGACAAGGTGGTCGGGCGGACCACGGAGCCCTATAACGACCAGATGTGACGGAGGACGACATGGCCGACGACAAATCCAAGACCAAACAGGATCGCAAGCTGGCTTCCAGCGAGCAGCCTTACGAAGTCGCCGCCTTTGCCAAGAAATACGGCATACCGCCGAGCGAGGCCGCGACCATCATCAAACGGTACGGGCCTTCGAGGAAGAAGCTCGATGCGCATATGGCGAGCCGCAATGCCTGATCCGAACCCGGCGGCGTCGACCTGGATCATCACTGCGGCTTGACCAATGCCGCCTGTTCGGCCTGCCGGCGCTATCGACCGGATTCAACGCCAGGTTTCAATAACTCGTTTACTTTGACGCGGTACCACCCAGCGGGGAATCCTTGGGAGGGTCGGATGTCGGACCGTGCATTGCGCTTTGATTGTGTCATGGAGCCAAACGGCCGATGGATGGTGTGGGACGCCATGCTCGATCTGCCGGCCCAGTTTTCGGCGCTTGCGCTGATCGGCCTGTGTCACGATGAGGCCGTTTCGCTCTGCCGCCTCTTGAACGAGACAGCCTCCGAGACAGACGCCATCTATGCCCGGCACAGCCGCGCGTCCTGATGGTTGCGCCGGCGGCGCCGAGGCGGCTGGCGAACAGCGCCGGCCCGAGCGGCTGCTGGATAAATCTCTCTTCCCCGTGGAACGCCGCCTTTGGCTGCGGATGGCGTATTGGCACGGCAGGCAGATGGCGCGCACCCTGCCTCTCGCCATTTGCCCGGGATTTTGCCTTGACAAACAAAGGTGCTATATTAGCTGACTAATCGATTCACAGTCGGCGAACCGGCATGGCCAAGAAGAAGTCAAAACAGGAACCCTCCAGCATTTCCGCGGTCTCTTCGGCGGAAGCCTATGAGGCGACTTATTTTGCCAGGAGATGCGGCCTGACGCGGGATGAAGCGCTGAAGATCATGCGCGAGGCGCAGGGCTGGGTGAGCACGACGATGCCGTCTACTGCCAAGCGGAAGAATTAGTCCACCAGGCGTGCAGTGGCCGGCAAGGCATCGGCCAGGGAGGCGCCTCCTCAAGCGGCACGACGAACACGCGCTGCATTGAACGGGGCCGCGTTCCGCCCCACCGGCTCGACCCCATCAGCCCTGGATAGAGTCCTACGCTTGCCGTCCCACCGGCAAAGCCGCTTGCGCGCTCGCTCGTGCCACGATCGCTTGCAGCGGCTCCGGCCGGTGCAGCAGAAATCCCTGGCCGAAGGCAACGCCCATATCCCTGAGGATGTCGAGCGCATCCTGCTCTTCGATCTTCTCCGCCACCACGGAGCAGCCGAGGCTTTTGGCGATGCCCGATAT
>NZ_SUEO01000273.1:6921-7423 GCF_004962925.1 Mesorhizobium sp.
GAGACGATTTCGCGGTCGAAGCGGCTCTCTGCAATATGCTCGATGAAGGATCCGTCGATCTTGATCGCATCGACGGGAAAGCGCCGGAGATATTCGAACGAGCTCATCCCCGCCCCGAAATCGTCGAGGCTGACGCGGCAGCGCCGCTCGCGCGCCTTGCGGACGAACTGTTCGGCAGCAGTGAAATTGGTGACGGCGGCGGTTTCCGTGATCTCGAAGCCGATGCCGGAATGCGGCGCCCCGGTCTCCTCGATGACGGCGTCGACGAAATCCCAAAGCTGCGGATCGCTCAGCGTCTGCGCCGACAGGTTGAAGCCGAGCGTCAGCGTCCCCGACTTCAGCGCCGGACCATGAAGCGAGAGCGCCGTCCTGATGATCCAGCGGTCGAGCCGCGAGGCAATGCCGAACCGCTCCGCCGCCGGGATGAACTCGCCCGGTGGGATCAGCCGCCCGTTGCGCCCGGCGAGCCGTGCCAGGACCTCGACATGGCGGCTCTCTTCCC
>NZ_SUEO01000274.1:0-346 GCF_004962925.1 Mesorhizobium sp.
CGCTAACTCTCACCAAGGGTAACCTTGTGAAGGGCTGGTATCAGTCCATGCACCGTGAGGCGCCGCAATCGGTCAAGGACGCCGTGGGTAAGTAAGATCGCTGATCGGGGACCGCATAAGTGAAAGCTTTTACTGCCAGAATGAAGTCGATCGAGCCGGTGAGCTATATTGTCTATGTCGGCTTCCTTGTGATTTTCATCATTTTTGCCGTCATTCTGCGCGACGTGGGCTTCCTCACGCCGCGCAACCTCCTCAACATCGTGCAGCAGACCGCGCCCATCACCGTGATGGCTGTGGCAACTGTGTTCGTGTTCACCGCAGGCGAGATCGACCTCTCTATCGGCTC